>CALXXQ010000023.1 GCA_944392715.1 uncultured Brachyspira sp. | reverse complement strand
TTTATAAATTTTTCCTGCAATCGTGAATTATTTTATAATAAGGACTTATAATATATGTCGTATGGGCTGCATATATATAAGTAGCAACCCATACTTAGAAGAAAAAACTATTTATCAAAAATTATCAATTATCAAAAATACCAAGTAATTCCAGTAGCACCATTAAATATCAAACTAGTAGAACTTCCAGCTGATAATTGAGCAGGTACAATACTAGCACCGCCTGTTTGAGCTTCTACATACCATTCAAGCTGAGGTATAGGACGTATATATAATTCTCCGTATACTACATAACCTAATGTGTAGAAAGGACTATTCCTTCTGTAATTTTCTAAACTATTAGGATCAGATTGTACCCCTGATATATCATATATGTTTTTAGCATTTACTATAGTGAAAGATAAAGCAGGTTCAAGATAGAATTCAATATTTTTATCTTCAGAAACACCTCTAAATCCTAGCGGAAAAGCTATACCTATTCTATAAGGTTCTTCAGCATAATACCCTTCTGGAATAGATGCTATATATCCTCCTTTTAAGTCACCTTGTTTAAAATCAGCATTGGCTCCTGAACTTCCTTCCTGACCTGCTGTTTTTATACCATCAGCAGGAGAGAAACCTTTAGCTGTTATGAAGTAATTATCTACTATAGATGTAATAGAATTGTTTAAAACTCTATTTTTTTTAGTAGGCAGTGCCGCATCAAACTGCACTCTTATTATAGGCTCTAATGTCATACCATAATCAAATTCATGCTTAAAATATGCTCTTGCTTGAAAACCAATTGATTGCTGAGTAAAACTAATATTAGGATCACTAATTTCTTTAATAGTAGCATTACCATAATTAAAGAATATTCTTATATGGGAAAAATACGGATTGTCAAAATAATATCTAGCTTCAACTCCTGTAGAAACAACTATAGTCCCTTCCAAACTAGGCTGATTAGCTCCATAAATGTATGAAGATTTTGAGCCGACACCTATGGAAACAGGTATATTAATTCTAAAAGCATCATTCATAGCTGTCATATGAAGTATTGGAGTATGTACCATATAAAAAGGAGTTTTCCAAGTGAACTCATAGCCAAGAGCAACTCCTATAGTATCATTTTCATAACCAATAGCACCTAAAACTGACGGTATAAGATGGTTTAATGCTTCTTTTTTATCTAAATTTGCAGGTTCTATGATATTATGGAGTATTAAACCTGCAGCATTATTGGCGCCTGTGATGCCTACTACGGCTCTTATATTTCTGCTTCCAAATAAAGCTCCCAATCTATCTGTTCTAATTCTCAATTGATTTGAATGAACCAGCATATCTATCATGTTTTCTGATGAATAATATCCGAATAATTTTATAGAAGATATTGTTAATAATAATATCAGCAATATTTTTTTCATTTTAATTCCCTTTTACATTCAGATAAAATTTACAGCTGAATAATTTTATAATCTGCTGTAAATCTTATCTAGTTTTTTATTAATTTTTAACAGCTTTATACCAATCAGTACTATAAACTTCTCCTGTAAGGTACTTCATATTAAATCTTTTAAATACTAAATCTTCACCGCTGCCTGATTGAGCAAGCCTTTCATAGAATATAATAACCGTACCGTCAGGCAGTACATCTATGCATGAATAACAGCAATACAAATTATCCTGCTCTATTTTTTTTATTTGCCTAAATGTTTTTGCTTCATCTTCGCTTAAATATAATCCTAATCCTCTCCTTCTACCAGAAGTACCATCTGAAACTACATGAATTATTCTGTTTTTATCTTGTTCTCCTTCTCTAGTCCATACAACTCCCTCAGCATTAACATCTGAATCCCCCATATCATTCCAAGCTGAAGCTACATCAGGTGATCCATTAGCATCATTCCAGTTTAAACCGCCGTCTTTTGATAAAGCATGTAATCGGGGCTGATGACCTGTATTTCTTCCTTGAGGATTTCTAATTGACATAACTATTGTTCCGTCATTTAATTCAGCTATAACTTTGGGTTCATTAATATTAACTCCTACCCCCCCATTTTTTACTATTCCGCCTGCATGCCAAGTTTCTCCATTATCATCAGAATATATTGATACTATTCCATCTCCTCCACTATTTTTTTCAACCAGCATAGCTGCCATTAATCTTCCTCTCCTATTACCGCCTTTTCCTATTAAAGTTAGCCCTCTGCCTGAAGCAACAAAACCTTTGTTAGCTTTAGCAAATTCACTACTGCCAAACGGTTTCTTAGTCCATATATCTTTTCCGACTTCTTTCCATCCTGTCCAAGTTTGTCCGTTATCAGTACTTTTTGTCATAAGTAATATTGATGGATTTTTAGGGGCATTAAAATAAGCACCTCCGCCTATAGCAAGTACGATTATGTCTCCATTCAAAGCTTTGAAAGCAATAGGATCCCCTTTATTATTGGCATCTAATCCTGGTTTTGATATAGGAAGAAGAGTTTTTTCAGGCAGCCAAGTTTTTCCGCCGTCTTTACTAATTCTATATACTATATCAATAGGATTAGAAGTCAAACCTATATCCGAACCATGTTTTTTTCTATCATCAGCAAATGCTATTATATCTCCATTATCTGCTACTATTATCGATGGTATTCTGTATTTTTTTTGACTGCTTGTTCTAAATACAATTTGTTCAGGCTGTATATAATCCTGCTGCTGCTGCTCTGCTGTCAAATACCAAGCAGGGAACTTTCCGCCGCCAGTGCTGCCGCCGCCTGTAGATCCGCCAGGGCCTGTTGTGCCTTTGTTATTACAAGATATTGCAAATACTAATGCACATGCTAATGCAAAAGATTTAATAAGATTTTTTTTCATAAGTATAAACTCCTTGAAAAGTGAAATTTCTATTGCAAGCATTTAATGGGTAAATGCTAGATAGTCTTGAAAAAAAGCTGATTATGATATAGGATAATTTTTTATTGAAATTAAATTTATTATAGGTGAGATATATTAATTGTGTAGTGTAGTGTAGTGTAGTGTAGTGTAGTCTTTTATTTTGCTCTGTTCACGAGAACAAACTGACAAAATCATTAAAATTACCCTCATTTAGATTTAAAAAATGTCTCTAATTTATGCACACGAGAACATTTATATTTAGAGTATAGTAAATTTATTAGATATTTGCAAATTTATTTTTATACTTTTTTATAAATTTGTTAAAAAAGTGTGAAATTTTATATATTTTATTTTCGCTTTGACAAAGTTTGTATTTTCAGTATAATAAAGCCATAATCATGATATAAAATATAATTTCTATAATTAGATTTTGTATATAATAAAAATACATAAAATTATAATCATTTAATCTCTTATAAAGGATAAATATATGAAAATACTTGTTATAGGTTCAGGTGCTAGAGAGCATGCCATTTGTAATAATTTACTCAAGAATGAAAAAGTTTCAAAAGTTTACTGTGCACCTGGAAATGCAGGAACAGCTAAAGAAAAAAATTGTGAAAATGTAAAAATTTCTACTATAGATGAAATATTAAATTTTGCAAAGAAAGAAAGCATTGATTTAACTATAGTAGGAAGTGAAGAAATGCTTGTATATGGAATAGTTGATAAGTTTGAAGAGAACGGACTTAAAATATTTGGACCTAATAAACAAGCAGCAATACTTGAAGGCTCTAAGGCTTATTCTAAAAGTTTTATGAAAAAATATGGAGTAAAGACTGCTGAATATGAAGTATTTTCTGATTATAATAAGGCCAATGAGTATTTAGATAAATGCAGTTATCCTATAGTTATAAAAGCTAGCGGACTTGCTTTAGGAAAAGGTGTTTTAATATGTAAGGATAAGCAGGAAGCTAAAAATGCTTTAGAAGATATAATGGTTAAAAAGGTTTTTAAAGAGGCTGGAAATGAGGTTGTAATAGAAGAGTTTTTGGAAGGTATTGAAGCTTCTATACTTTCTGTAACTGACAGCAATATTATAATACCTTTTATATCAGCTAAGGATCATAAAAAAGTAGGTGATAATGATACAGGAAATAATACAGGCGGAATGGGAGTTATATCTCCTAATCCTTATTACACAAAAGAGGCAGAAGAATTATTCATTAAAGATATATTAGATCCTACTTTAAAAGGAATAAAGGCTGAAAAAATGTCTTTTGCGGGTATTATATTCTTTGGTATTATGATAACTAATAAAGGAGTATATTTACTTGAGTATAATGTAAGAATGGGAGACCCAGAAACACAGGCAGTACTTCAGCTTTTAGAAACAGATTATTTATCTATAATAGAATCAGCTATGAAAAGAGAATTATCATCTTTAAATATTAAATGGAAAAATAAGCATGCATGCTGTGTTGTGATGGCTTCAGGAGGATATCCTGCTTCTTATAATAAAGGCTATAAAATAGAGGGCATAGATAAAATAAATGGACAATGTTTTATAGCTGGTGCTAAATTAGATGAAAATAATAATATAATCACAGATGGCGGAAGGGTGCTTAATGTTGTTAATATTGCTGACAGTTTAGAAGAGGCAAGAAAACTTACTTATGCCGATATTGAAAAAATAGATTTTAAAGACAAGTACTATAGAAAAGATATAGGATTGATAAAATAAATATATTTCAAAACTACTAATTAATCTTATAATTTTGGGTTTATATTAAGAAACATAATAGTAACTTAATATAAACCCAAAAATTTTATTATTCTCTTATAATATTTACAGTAGCATCTATACCTAAAGTGTTTCTCCATTCATCATCTGATGCACTGCTGCTTGCAGGTATATATACTGTTTTTAAATGACATCCAGCAAATACACTTATGCCCACTGTTATTAATGCAGGATTATCATTTAAAAATCTAATACTTTCAAAATTTTGGCTATAATAAAAAGCAAATTTTCCTATTTTTTTTTACAGATGCTGGTATAGTTATTGTATTAAGAGAGCCGCAGCTTTCGAACATACTATCAGGTATTGTCTCTAAATTATTTGGTAATTTTATATTTACTAAATTTTCGCAATCACCAAAAGCACTTTTACCTATAGAAGTTACAGAATCAGGAATTTCTATACTGTCAAAGCCGCATTCCTTTAATGCTAATTCACCTATTGTTTTTAATGAGTTAGGAAGTTTTAATGATTTTAGATTATAACATCCTATAAGTCCTCTATTACCTATTGTTATCAAATTACTTGGAAGTGTTATTTCTGTTAATTCAGGTCAATAAATGCTATATTCTCCTATTTCTGTTATAGTGTCAGGAAATGTTATTTTTACTATTGACTTATTTATAGCATTTGCCCCAAACAAATTATCTGGAATTTTATTGTTTGGGAAAATTACATTATCAAGAGATATTTCTATTTTTATATTTTTTAAAGAAATTTTTTCAAGCATTTGGCTTATTGAAGTCCAAATATCATATTTTTTTGTTGATGTGCCTGTAAAAATTAATTTGTATTGCCCATTATGATCTGCAGCATATCTTTTTAATGCTTCCTCCATATTTTGCGGATTAGCTTCATCTATTTCAAGAGCATATTCCAAGTCTGATGTATCTGAAATTTTTTCTACTAATGTTATAGAATTTCTGCAAGATAATAATATTATTAAAAGTATTATAAGAATTATTTTTTTCATATTAAGTATTATAACAATTATTTATAATTATTGTTATTAAAAAATATAACATTTTATTAAAAATTTATTTTTGCTTATTCTAAATCCCACCCTTTAGGCTTTTTAAAATCACATGTTATCTTTATATAATATTTCTTTTTTGTTTTCATCTGTAATTATAGCACCCACCCAAAATTTTATTAAGATTTATAATACATCAACCGCACGCAGAATGGAACTATAAATATAAATGAATTAATAATAATAATTTAAATTAAATAATAAATTTTGTTCAACGTGCGTTAAAGAGATTGAAAATTTAATTTAAACTTGGGAGGGCAGTGCTATTTCTAGTTTGAGTTATAAAAAATAATAAATTAAAATTTATATTGAAGCTGTAAGGAAAAAGGGCGGGGTATGTAATAAAAATTGTGAGCCTCTGGCAAGTTTACTTGACATAGATTTATAGCTAACAATTTTTATTAGCTATAATAAATAATAAAAATTTATTTAATAGGGGTATATCCTGCCTTTTCAACTAAATACTGTCCTTGTTCTGATAATATAAAGTCTATTAATTTATGCACATTAGGATTTTCTTTCATAGCTTTTTTAGTTGTTGCAGCATAAAATGTGCTTGATAGAGGATAAGTACCATTTTGTATATTTTCTTTATTTGGTTTTATATTATCTATAGAAAGAGTTTTTATTTCATTGTTGTTTATCATTTCATGAACATTAAATAAAAATGAATATCCTATAGCATTTTTTCTATTGCGGTATTCTTTTACATTTTCTGTAAATCCAGAATTCAAATCAAATACTATTTTTGTATCGGGCTTAATTATATTATTTTCAGCATTCATTGAAGCCATGAAGTTTGTAAATGTAATTTGCCATTTTCCAATATTATCCGTTTGATGGGCTTTTATTTTCATGTTATCTCCTCCAACTTCTTTCCAATTATTGATTTTTCCTGTGTATATGTCTTTTATATTCTCTTTTGAAAGATTATCTACTTTGTTTTGTGAGTTTACAAAAAATACAAATGCCTCTTTTCCTATAGGTATTAATATAAAATCTATATTATTAGTTTTAGCTATTTCTATATCTTTATTAGAAGGTGCATTTCCAAATACTATATCAACTTTACCATTTATAAGATTTTTATAAGCATTATCATACAAAAAGCTTTCATAAGTGTTATAATAAATTGTTGAGCATAAAATATAAGCTGTATCATAGCTGCTGTTTGTTGCTCTGTCATAATTAGTTTCTATTTTTCCATTATCGTTAATTACTATATACTCCTCAAATGGAACTTGTTTTAAAAACATATTAGTATATTTATTATTTGTAACTGTTATTTTATAAACTGCATCTGCAAATGCTGAATAAATCGGAAAAAATTCAATTTCACCATCAAGTCTTGGAAAATTATTTGTTATTATTAAACTTGATTCATTTGTGAGTTTTACTACTTTTGAATTAGTGTTTCTTATATTAGCAAAAGGATAATATGAATCAGCTATTACATAATTATTAACTTCTTTAAAATTTGCATCTCTATTATTATAAATAAACATAATATTACTAAATATAATTATTAATAAAAATACAAATGTTAATGAGAATATTATATAATTATTTTTTATAAAAAATATTATAGAATTAATTATCAAAACTATAGAAGCTAAAATCATAAGATAAAATGTAATGATAGGAGAGTCTGAAATTATCATCATTATTAAAGAAATAAAAATAAATAAAATAGAAATAGGTATAAAGATAATTGCAAGTGCATTGATTAATGTTTTTATATTCATAAGATTTATCTCATAATATTTTTGAGAATAATACTATAGAATAAACTATACGTCAACAGGGTATAAAATAGTTTTCTTTTTTGATTTATTTTAAATCCCACCCTCTAGGCTTTTTAAACTTACCTGATATTTTTGTATTATATTTCTTTTTCATTTTTATCTGTAATTATAACCCCCACCCAAAATTTTATTAAGATTTATAATCTCTTAACCGCACGCAGAACGACACTATAGTATAAATTAATTAATAATAACATGTAAACTATAAAAAAATTTAGTTAACCGTGCGTTGAAGATAGTGAAAATTTAATAAAAAACTTGGGCGGGTAGTGCTATTCATTTTTCAGCTATAAAAAAGTAATAATCAAAATTTATATTGAGGCAGTAATTAAAAAGGGTGGGACATGTAATTAAAGCCATAATAAAAAGGATAGCCCTATTAAAGAACTATCCTTTTTTATATTCTCATTTTAATTTAATAAAATCAAGCAGCATCTTTTTTTATTCTAGTTTTATATAACCAATCAACAAATACAGCTATAGCATTATCTCCAGATACATTAGCAGCAGTACCGAAAGAGTCCTGAGTTAAATATAATGCTATCATTAAACCTTGTAATTCTTCTCCTGTTATTCCAATCATATAGAAGAAAGGCAAAGCGCTCATAACAGCACCTCCAGGAGCACCAGGAGCAGCCACCATAGCTATACCTAACATAAGAATGAAAGGAAGTATTGAAGTGTAAGTATGAGTTTGTCCTAATATTAATATAACAGCAGTAGAACAGCAAGTTAATGTAATCATAGAACCAGCTAAGTGTATAGTAGCACAAAGAGGTATTACGAATTTTCTAATTTGTTCAGACACACCATTTTTTTCAGCAGCTATTAAACTAACAGGAATAGTTGCCGCACTGCTTTGAGTACCTACAGCAGTAAAATATGGCGGAATCTGATTTTTAATAAGCATTATAGGTGATTTTCCTCCTATAATACCTGATATTATAAATAAAGCGGTAATATAAAGTATATGAAGAGTAATAACAACAGCAAATACTTTACCAAATATTACAAGTATATGCTGTATGCTTCCTGCATAAGCTAAATTTGCAAATGTCCCTAAAATATGTAAAGGAAGTATTGGAATAATTATATTTTTTAAAATAGCCTGTATAACTTCCTCAGAATCTCTTACTATAGAAAATAATTCTTCCCCTTGTTTTTTTGGCCTTAGCATAGTGATACCAATACCCAAAATAAATGCAAATACTACAGCAGATGTAACATCAAATAGAGGTTTAAGAGGTATAGTAAAATAACTATCTAAACCAGATTCAATTTTTACGCTGCTTAAAGCTGAAGCACCTAAAAGAGTAGGGAAAAGATTAGAAGCTACTAAAAATGCAATGCTTCCTGCTAATAAAGTAGAGCCGTATGATATAGCAACTGTAATTCCTATTAATTTACTTGCTCCTTCTGTTAGGTTAGCAATACCGTAACCTATAAAAGCTACTATCATAAGCGGTATAATAAAATTCAAGAATAAGCTGAATATACTACTTATAGTTACAAAAACTCTCACAACTGGAGCAGGAAGAAACATACCTACTAATATACCTAGAATTATACCTATTATAATTCTAGGTAAAAGACCTATTTTTTTCATTAATTCTCTCCATAATATTTTATATTTTTCTATGTATAGTATTATATAAATTTTTTATAAGCATTCAACTAAGATATATTAAATTTAGTTTTTTTTTATAGTATATGTAAATATACGATGTGTTTAATACTACAAATAATACTTAATTGCTAATTTTATAGTGAAGTATAGTATATAAAATAATTTGACAAATTAATCTATTTTAGTATAATTTAAATACATATAATTTAGGATATTAGTATATGAGAATAGGTTACGGATATGATTCGCATGTATTTGCATTAAATCGTAAACTAATATTAGCAGGTATAGAAATTCCTTATGAATTGGGGTTAAAAGGACATTCTGATGCTGATGCTGTTATTCATGCTTTAATAGATTCTATATTAGGAGCATTGGCGCTTGGGGATATAGGAAGTCATTTTACAGATAATGATGAGAAATATAAAGATATTTCTTCTATAGAGCTTTTAAAAGAAGTAGTATCCATAATGAAAGAAAAAAATTATGAAATATCAAATACTGATATTACAATTATATTAGAAAAACCAAAACTTAGAAATTATATAGACACTATGAGAAAAAATCTATCCGAAATTTTGAAAACTGATATAGAAAATATTTCAATAAAAGCTAAGACTAATGAAAAAATGGATTCTATAGGCAGAGGAGAAGGTATAGCGGTTCATTGTGTATCACTATTAAAAAAATAAAATTCAGGGAAAATATATGGCAACAAAAATTAATACGAAATATTTACTAGATTTAGTTTCAAGAAGTTTTGCTTTAACTATACCATTGCTAGATAAAAATAAAAAAAATAAAGTAGAAGTACAATATTTACTTGCTAGAATAATAGATACAATTGAAGATTCTACTCATAATGCTCAAGATAAAGAAACTTTAATAACAGGTTTTATTAATATATTAAAAACTGAAAATATTGATAATCTTGAAAATTTCAAAAATGTTGTCATCTCAAATACATTAAATGAGAATGATAAAGTATTGATAGAAAATGCAGATGTAGTTTTAAAATCATTTTTTACTTTTAGACAGGATATAAAAAATATATCTATATCATATTTAAGAGAAATGGGTTATGGTATGGTTTATTATCAAGATCATACTATATCAACATTTGAAGATTTAGATGATTACTGTTATTATGTTGCTGGTACGGTAGGGCTTTATCTTACAGAGCTTGCAAAGATTTTAGATAATTTGGAATTAGATAAAGAAAAAGCTAAAAGTTTAGGAAGATTTTTGCAGAAAGTTAATATTATAAAAGATGCTAAATTAGATTATAAAGAAAAAAGAGTATTTTGGCCTATAAGTTTATTTGATAATGAAAATCCTGCTCCTTATTTTGAAGATGGTGCTTATATGGATAAAGCTATGGAAATTTTATTAAAAATGATAGAGTCAGCTATGGATGAGTTCAAAAATTCTATAGAATATATCATGTCAATAGATAAAAAAGCTTCAGGATATAGACATTTTTGTTTAGTTGCCGTACTTATGGGTTATGAAACTATAAAGCTTATGAAAAATAATTATAATATCTTTATGGGTGAGCCTATAAAAATACCTAGAAAAAATACATTAGAGATAGTAACAAAAGCAAAAGCAGATTTTTATACTAATAAAAAATTAGAAGATTTATTAGAAAAAGCATTTGCCAAAGAACCAGAAGATAAGGAATCTGAAATTCCATCTGATAAATAATTCTAAATTTCTTTTTTAAAAGTCTTATTTTTTGATTGATATAAATGCAAACATATATTAAAATTATGTAAACTTTAATTTATGGAGTTATAATAATTATGTTGATTAGAAAGTTCTGTATTATTTTAATAATTTTTATTATTAGTATGTTTAATTTATTTTCTCAAACTACTAATAAAGAAGAGGAAGATGTATATAAAGGTTCAAGATATATAAGAAATGAAGAAGCAAAAGCGGCATATAGTTTAGCTTTATATTATAAAGAGAGAGCATTAGCAAATAAAACTCCAAATGAACAAACTATAAAAGATTTAGAAAGTGCTAAGATAATACTTGAGGAAGTATTAAAATATATTCAAAATAAAGAGATATATATAACATTGGCAGAAACCCATGAAGCTTTGGGCGAATATTATGAAAGCTCAAAAATTTATGATAAATTAGTTTTTGACAGTCCTGAAGATATTGATATACTTCTTAAAGCTGCTGAAAGAAATATATTTATTATGAATAATACTGATAAGGCTAGATATTATTTAGAATACGCATATGAAATAGATAACTCCAATAATGATGTTTTAATATTATTAGGTTTTACATACTATGAAAAAAGAGAACTTGAAAAGGCTATATATTATTTTTCTAAAGTAGATGAAACTAAAAAGTCTAATAACAATAATAATTATCTTAATTATTATAATTTTTATTATGGTATGAGTGAATTTTATTTAAGCAGATTTTCTAATGCTATTAATAGATTAAATAAACTTACAAATGTAGAATTATCTCCTGCTGATAAGTATAGTGCTTCTTATGGTATAGTAAAGAGCTATCAGGCCTTAGAAAGATATGATGAGGCTTATTCTAATAGTATTACTATAAATGATGCTTTATTTTTAAGTGCATATTTAAGCTTTATGTCAGATAAATATGACAGCAAATTATTTGAAACAATAGATATTTCAGATCCTAATACTCCTAAAATATTGCCTATTATTGTTGAAGCAGAAACTTCAGGATACAGCAATGCACTTAATATTATAGAAACTGATTTAGATAGAAAAGAAATAGATTTAGATATTATACAAGCATATTATAAAATGATTTCAAAAGTAGGAAGCGATGAAAATAAAATAAGTTCTGAAATGGATATTATATCATTTTATTTTATGATTAAAAATATGGATGCTTTGCCTAAACATATAGATAATTTAATAAGCTATGATAATACTGGAAAGTTTAATAATTTATATTTGCAGGCTGCTTTAGAGTTTAAAAATCAAGATAATTTCCAAGCTTCAAAAGAGATGCTTAATAAATATTTAGCTTTAGATAATAAGAATATAAAAGAAAATGAATTAGTATCTCTAGTATTAACAGCAAGCGATATAGGAGAAAGCGAACTTGCTATAAGTGCTATTGAAAAATATGAAAAAGAAAAATACTCTTACAGCTATTTGAAAGCTTATGTATCATTACTTAATAATGATAATGAAAATGCTAATAAATATTTAAGCGAAGATTTTGAATATTTCAGCAATAATAAGTCTAATACTAATGATTATAGAATAAATATTCCTTATGTAACAGCATTATCATTGGATAACACAAACTCAGCATTATTATATGCTAATTATAAATATTCCCAAGATACAAACTCTGCTGAAAATATAAATAGCTTATCTTGGGCATTAGCATCATTGGGTGAGGATTTAGATAAAGCAATAGAACTTTCTAAATATGCTGTTAAATTATCTCCTGAGTCTCCTCATTATATAGATACTCTTGGATTTGCTTATTATAGAAAGGGAGATTATGATAATGCTTTAAAGACTTTATTAAAAGCTGTTTTATATGTAGATGAAGGTTCTAAGGCTGAAATATATGCTCATATTGCTGATGCATATTATGCTAAAAATGATCATAAAAATGCTCTTAAATATTATAGAAAATCAATATCTTCTTATAAAAAAGAATTTGATTATGATGAAAATAGAATAAAAGAGAGAATAGAAAGTTTAACAGTAAATCAATAAATAGGTTTTATAATCTATACTTACTTAATTATTTAAAGAGGTTTATTAATAATTATGAAAAAAAATATATTTTTATTTATTATATTTATATTGATTTCTCAATTGGTATTTGCACAAAATGAAAAAGAAGTTATGCAAGAAGCCTTTAATAGATTTTCAAAATCTCCTTTTAGTTCCATATATTCATCAGGCGGAGCTTTTTACAGCGGAGATGATTTGGATCAGGTTCCTATGCTTGTAAACTATTATAAAAACAGCAATAATAAATATATGAATGTTGTTGATGGGCTTTTAGGAAGTATGATAATGGATGCTAATGTTAATAATAATAGTTTGATATTAGAACTTCCTGAACTTGAAGAACCTATAAAAAGAAATTTTGATGAGTTTGCTTTGGAAGCTCCTATCATGCGTTTTCCAAAAGTTTATGCTGATATATTAGATTATAAATTTATAGATTTATCTAAGAAGATAGTAAGCAGCAATATTACATTAGGAAAGAATTGGCATACATTAAAAATAGGATATAATGATAGGGTAGATACTATAGTTTTTTCAGCAAGTACATATAGAGTAAGAACTTTTTCCACTGCATTTATGGATAATGTTGTTAATATAGAATTAGGTTCATATACAACAGTTAATAATGTACCTTATCCTAAAGAGTTTATAATGAAGAGTAAAACAGATAAAAGAGAACTTCGTTATAATATTACAAATGTATCAGCTGGAGATAAGGCTAAACAGGATGCTAAAAAGCTTGGCTGGTAATATGTATAAGGATTTAGTATTAAAAAATATTGATGATAGTAAAAGAGAAAAACTTATTCAATATGCCTCTTTGGTAATGGATTATAATAAGAATATTAATATTACAGGGGCAAAAACTATTGAAGATTTTTTTTATGATCATATAGTTGATAGTCTTCTTGCTTTGGAAATATTTGCAGATTATGATAATATAATAGATATAGGCTCAGGTGCAGGTCTTCCTTCTATACCTCTTGCTATTGTTTATGATAATAAAAAGTTTACATTATGCGAATCCAAAAATAAAAAGGCTGATTTTCTAAAATTGGCTAAGGATAAATTGGAATTAAATAATATAGAAGTAAGATGTATTAATGCTTATGAGATAAAAGAAAAGTATAATATTATTACTTCAAGAGCTTTTTCTGATATATCTACTCTTTTAAAAATATTTAATAAACTAAAAAATAAAAATTCTAAACTTGTAGCCTATAAAGGAAAAATGGAAAAAATAGAAGAAGAACTTAAAGATGCAAATATTCAAAAGAATAAATACAATATAGAAATAAAAAAATTATCATCAGAAGATAAAGAACGTCATATAGTTATAATATCTTCTAATTTATGATATTTTTTCCTCTGTTTGCCCTTCATTATTTTCATTATTATCTGTTTTAGTAGCAGTTTTTAGATCTATACCAAGCATAAATAGGAATATAAATCCTATTATTACTATAGGAACTATTCCCATCATATGATATACAAGAGCATAAGGAGCTGCTATAGTTTTTTCTACGCCTATAAGAGATAGTCCGAATATAATAGCCCATTCAAAAGGTCCTATTCCTGAAGGTGCAGAAGGTACAGCAAAACCAAATCCTCCTATAGCAAACATAAATAATGCTATTATAGGAGTAGCTTTTATATTAAATGCTGTTAATAAACATGTTATTGTAACTATCTGTCCTATGAGGTATAGAAAAGTATAGAAAAATATTAGAAATATATGTTTAGGATCATTTTTAAATCCTATTCCATCTATAAAATTGCATGAAAACTCTATTAACTTCTCTCCAATATTTTTAGGTAATATTCCAAAAACTTTGTGAAAAACTTTATGAGCAAATTCTCTCTGCCAAACTAAGAACATCAATACTAAAAAACCTACTATAGATAAAATAAATAAAGCAATAGCCGCATAAGTAACAGTTTGAGGTAGATTAGGTATAAATATGACAGATATAGTTAATATAATACCTCCTGTTATAACATCGAAAAGTCTTTCAGTAACTACAGAAGCTATTAAAGCAGACTTACTAACATTTTCTTTAATACCTAATATATAAGCCCTTGCTACCTCTCCAAGTTTAGCAGGAAGTATATTATTAGCCATATATCCTATATAGGTTGCCATAACTACTGTTCTTTTTTTTATGGGCTTTTTTAGAGGAATAAAGCATTCCCATCTCAATCCTCTCAAAGCTATGATTAATACACTTAATATTAAAGAAATTATAAAATATGGAATATTAATATTTTTTACTATTTCCAAGGATTCTTTTATATTGATTCCTCTAAAAGCAAAATATAAACAAATTATGCTTATAACTATTCCTATTATTACCTGTATAATAGTTTTATGATTTTTATTCATTAATAATTTTCCTAATTAAAAAACATTTATCTTACGAAATTTTTCATAAGGGCAATAAAATTATCAAAATCATCAAGCATATTTCTAGCTATTTCAAGATTGAATTTCTGTAAATATCGAACTTTATTTGCATTACTAATTTCTAATTTAGTATTATTTTTGCAGTCTTCAAAAATATTTTTTACTATAGTAGTTAAATCTATTACAGAATTATAAACACTTAGAATAATTTTATTTCCTTCAGAATCGATTTTATTAACCATTGATTCTATTAAATCTTTATTTGCATTTGCTTTATTTTTAGATATAATCCAAGTTTTTAAACGTTTAAAGTTTTCTGATTCAGGACTTAGAATAGAATCAAACTTTTGTATTCCTTCTCTTACATCATTTAAAATATAAAATGCATCTAAACCTTGAGAGTTTCTATCTTTACTTACAAATTCAGCTCCTAAAAACATATCATTAAGCGGATCTTTATAATTTATATCAAAAATTTCTATAATGAATGTTTTTATATATTGAAGCGGTTCTACGCATGTAAATATAGGGCAGTCAAATTTTTCTAACTGCTCATTTTTCTCTTCATTTACATTTGCCATCTTGAGTATTTCTACTCCATTGAACATCTTATTTCTCATACCAGCGATTTTGCTGCTTTTTATTTCAGCAACTATGCTGTCCATATCTTTCTTAAGATTATTTGTGAAATCTGTTATATAGTTTACAAATATATTAACATTTGACGGATTTATAGTGCATTTATATGTAAAATCTTTAAGAAGATAAACTATAATATCATGCATTACATTCGGAGTTTGAAGGTATTTTACTCTAGCTAAAAATGATTTAATATTCTTTTCAGGCATAGCAGGCATACCTAAATACTGCTGAAAAATATTTAAAGCAGATAATAATTCCTTTCTTATAACAATTGAACTAACAGCATAATCTAACTTTACAAGGTCATCAACTATTTGCATATTAGAACTTGGTTTAAATTGCGGATTAGAATTGTATGCTCCGTCTACAAATGAAGGGCAGAATGCTCTTAAAAAAAGAAAAAAATCGAAATTAGATAATTGTGCAAAATCTTTAAGCAAATTAAAAGTTAAATTTATTTCTTTTCCGCTTTCTCCGCTTATAAATTTTTTAAACTTTACGAAATTATTTTTAACTTCATTAAATACAGCATTAGGATTTTTTCCTTCCTGTATTTTTGACATCATATAATCTCTATTTAAAGTAGAATATAATTCTTTTATTTCATCATTAAAAGAAACTTCTATTAAATAATATGAAAATTGTTTTCCATCTTTTATTATAAATTCTTCTTTTAAAGGATTAAGCAAAGGTCCTATTACTTTGTACATTTCAAATATAAATTTTGCACAAGTAGTTGTTATAGATTTAGTTTTTAAATCTACAAAATTATATTTCTGTTTGGAGATTCTATCGGAATACTCCTCCATACGCATTTTTTCTACTAATTCGGGAGTTCTTATGTTAAACAAATTGTATTTAATATAATCAAAAAAATTCACAGTTGCAATACCCCACCTATATTTTATGAACATCGGTTAACATATTATATACTATATTAAACAATATTTAAAGTTTTTTTATTCATTTTTATTACAAAAATATTAGTCTTTAATTTCTTCTAATGCCTTTTTGGCTTCTTCATAATTATTATCTATTTTTAGAGCTTCTTCAAAGTTTTCAGCGGCTAATTTTCTATTTCCTATAGAAGCATATATTGAACCTATATTATAATATATTACTTTATCATTATTATTAACTTCCAAAGCTTTTTCTAAATATCTTATAGCCATTTTATTACTATTTTTATGTCTATAACAAGAAGATATATTACATAAAATATATGAATTTTGTCCTTCATAATTAGCATTAACTTCATGGAATAATGATAGAGCTTTATCATAATCCTTATTATAATGATATAGGCATCCTAGTAAATTTATTATATCATTAGTAGGTTTAGCATCATATGCAAAATTGGCATATTCTAAAGATATATCATATTCTTTCCAAGCAAAAGTTTGAAAAGCAATATAAGAACATCTTTTATAATCATTAGACCTTATTTTTATGTCTCTTGATATATCCAATGCCTTTTCTAAATACTCTCTTCTATTTTTTGGATCCATTATAGATAAATATTCATATATGAAGGCATTTTCTTTACCATTTGATATTAATTTTTTAAAGTATTTTACGGCTTCATTATATCTATTTTTTCTCATATTAAAGAAACCTATCATATATAATGCTTCTGGATAATCAGGAGAATTTAATAATATAGAATTATAATAATTTTCTGCATCATCGATTCTTCCTTCTTTAATAGCAATTCTAGCCAAAATTGACATAGTATGCGGATCTTTTGGATTCTTAGATAAAATAGAATTATATTTAGCTAATTGTTTAGCATATTTACTAGCCATAAGTAAACTCACTTTATTATTTATATTAATATAATACAATTTTTATAAAATATGTAAAGATTATAATGATTATTAATAAAATTTTAACATCATATCTTTTCTATAATCGGAAAATATATCATTTTCAATAGAATTTCTTAATTCTTTCATAAATCTTTGCATAAATCTTACATTATGTATTGTCATAAGCGTAGAAAATAATATTTCATGCACTTTATCCAAATGATTAAGATAAGCCTTTGAGAAATTCCTGCAAGTATAACAATCGCAATTCTCCTCTAATACAGTATCATCCATTCTGTACTTGGAATTTCTTATTCTCACTACTCCGTCCATAGTGAATGCCTCTCCATTTCTAGCATTTCTAGTAGGCATAACACAATCAAACATATCTATGCCTTCCATAACAGCATTAAGTATATCTCTAGGCTCGCTTACCCCCATTAAATATCTAGGTTTATCCTTATTAGTGTATTGCATAACCTTTGAAAGCACTTCATGCATTTGTTCAGGAGTCTCTCCTACAGAAAGTCCCCCTATAGAATAGAAAGGAAAATCCATATTTACTAAAGTTTCAGCGCTTTCCTTTCTTAAATCATCAAACATACCGCCTTGTATAATTCCGCCAAGATACTGATATTCACTATTTGGAGTACTGTCATGATATTCTTTGCATTCTTTGGCCCATTTATGAGTCCTAAACATTGCTTCTTTTACATATTCATAGCTTGCATCATGTTTAGAACATTCATCCAAGCACATTATAAAATCAGCTCCTATAATATGTTCAGCTTCCATAACACTTCTAGGAGTAAATAAATATTTTGATCCGTCTATATGAGAACTAAATTCTACCCCTTCATTATTGATTTGTCTAAGTTTTGCCAAAGAAAATACTTGAAATCCTCCTGAATCGGTAAGCATAGCACCTTTCCAGCACATAAACTTTTTTACTCCGCCGAATTTTTTCAATACTTCAAGTCCTGGTTTCAATACCAAATGATATGTATTAGCAAGTATTATTTTACTTTCAGTTTCTTCTATCATTGAAGGAGTTAATGCTTTTACAGTCGCCTTTGTACCAACAGGCATGAAAACAGGAGTATCTATTTCTATACCATTAATATTTATTTTTCCGAGTCTTGCAGAAGTTTGAGTACTGTTTTTTAATACATTAAAAGTAAATGACATATTATACCTTTATTAAAATTTTTATGCTATTTTATACGAAAATATATAAATATCAAATTTTATAAATAAAAAATACTTAAATAATATATTATTGTTAATTTTTAATATCATAAATTAAATTCAAAATTTAAAAGAGGATAATGCTGCTGTGCTCCATATACATCTCTTTCCCCTAAATCTCCAGAACATATAGGTCTTATGATAGTTATTTTTATGGCTTTAGCAGGTTCAAAATTAACAATATCTAATATATCTTCTTCTTTAATAGAATAAAGTTTAGAAAACATTGATTTATTTATAATATTAGCCTTAACTATTTTATTAAAAGTTTCAAAATCTTTAAATATTATATCAAATGTTAATTCATAAGGGCCTGAATTTTTGCTTCTTATAACATCAGCTATATCAAAAAGCCTCATAATAAATCTCCTTTTTTATAATCTTTTATGTCTATAGTAAAACATTCCAAAGGATCATCTACCTCCATTAAATGATAAATATTAAATACATAAACTTCTCCAGCACTGAAATCTGAAGGAGAAAAAGGAAATGCCAAATTACCCGCAGTTGATTTTCTTCCTTCATAACCATAATGAAGTAGGGTAGATCTTGCAGAAGAACATATAGTATTGCTTTCTTCCTGAGTCTTTGCTACGGCTTCTATTATTATGCAAAGTTCAGATGGAGATTGGTCCTCTGATATATTTTTGAACATTCCCATTACACCATTTTTACCATATAATTTAAAGTCTAAGAAAATTCTTTTAATCCAAAACTTTCAAAGTTATTTTTTACTCTTTCCTTTACCCCAACTATAATATCATCAATTTTTTCTATCATAATAGGATCTTTACAAGCCGCAATTGATATGGTTCTATATCCTACTTTTTTAGCACCTTCAAGTTTTAGAGTATATTTTTCACTAGGTATAAATTTACTTCCTTTTACAATTACAGTTTCATCATCAAATTGTTCAAAAGTAGTATTGCTTAAATCTAATATTCCGCCAGGGCCTGGTAATTTTAGAGGATTACTTTTCTCATATAATGTATGAGCTGCTACAGATAAAGTAGTGCATTTTCTTTTATCACTTAATGCTTTAAGCTTAAAATTATCTTCTCCCAATATTCCAAATAAGCAATCACTTCCGCTTCCAGGAACGGCAGCAATAGCACCACATTCCAATATTTTTCCTAAATGAATAGCAAGTCCCTTATCAAATCCTTCCTTTATGGCAATAGCAGCAAATACAGCGGGATCATAAGATCTTCCAGCTATTATAATCTGAGCTTTACTTTCTAATGCTTTTATATAAGGTTCAACCCCCATTTGTGCTACTATATTTGTAGCCATATCGATTTCTTCCTCTGTAAGCTCTGGGGCAGGTTTTAATGGGTATATTTTATTATTTTTAAGTTTATTTTTTATAAAGTCTTTTTCTATTTGCGAATGTATTACAGCAATTTTTACATCTAAATTATTTTCTTTTATTATTTCTTCAATTATTTCCACATTCCATTGTAAATGAATATCAGCTCCGCTTCCTCCAGCTGTACCTATAATAACAGGCACATTATTTTCCATACCAGCTTTTATCATATATATCAAATCTCTTTTAACTGCATTTCTATCAGTAAAAGATTTTCCTTTACCTAAATAATATGGACCAGCATCAGCAGCTATAACATTTGGTTTTAATTTTAGACCTTCATTAAAAGATTCCTCAGGAAATCCATATCCAAGTATTGCTGTTGAAGATAATATTCTAATTTCTTTCATAATCATATTTTCCTTATAAAATTAAGTATTATTATGTATTAAATTATTGTTTGAAAATATACTAAATATGTAAAAAAAATCAGCAATTTATTTATTTATATCAGGAAGCTTAAATGAATGTATTGCTTCCATAAGTTCTTCTGACTGCGAAAATAATAATTTAGCAGATGATGTAGCTTCTTCTACTAAAGCAGCATTTTGCTGTGTTGAAGTATCCATTTCGGCAATGGCGGTATTAACCTGATCTATTCCATTTTGCTGTTCAACTGCATTCCTGCTTATATTTTCAATTATTTTTGAAGCCTCATCTATTTTATTTTGTATATCTATAAATATTTGCTGAGATTCCCTTGCAGTACCTGTAGCTTTATCTATTTTTTCATAAACATTTTCAATTAAATCTGTAATGCTTTTTACAGATGTTTGTGTAGTTTGAGCCAAATTTCTTACTTCGGATGCTACAACTGCAAATCCTCTACCCTGATCACCAGCACGTGCAGCCTCTACTGAAGCATTAAGAGCAAGTATATTAGTTTGAAATGCTATGCTTTCAATAATTTTTGTAATATCCTTAATTTTTGCACTGGCATCATGAACTTCTTCTATATTTCCTGTAGTTTCTCCTATTATGTTTCCAGCCTTTTCTACAGACGATCTTGAATCTAATATCATTTGACTTCCTGCTACAGAACTTTCAGCTGAGTCTCTTATTGTAGAAGCTATTTCACTCATAGAAGCAGAAGTTTCTGCCTGACTTTCGGTTCTATTTGATAAATTCGTATTTTGATCTGATAATTCTTTTGCAGCAATTGCTATATTCTTTGCAGATAATTCCACTTTTCTTATAGTTTCTACAAGGTTTTTTCTCATAGCAACGAAAGCATTAGATAATTCTCCAAACTCATCTTCACGGTGTATTTTTTGTTTAGTTGTTCTCAAATCTCCATCAGCTATTTCTTTAGCTGTATTTACAAGTATATCTAAAGGTTTTGTTATAGATTTTATAAATATTAATATAGATATTGATATTACAGCTATTGCTATCAAAGATGTAATTATCATTAATAGCATAAGAGTTTTTATTCCTTGAAAAATTTCATTTGTTGTTATTGATATTCCTACTATCCAAGGCTGATTTTTTATTCTGGCAACATATGCAAATCTTTCTTCGCCTTCCCATATATATGAAAAATATGTCTTTCCTGATTTGAATCCTTCAGCAAATAAATCTGGTGCTTTTACATTTATAGTCCTAGTTTTACTATGCACTTTGACAATCAAATCGCTTGCAACAGAGAACATATTTCCTGTTTTACCTACTATTAGCGGTTCTATAAGATTTTTATTTAATGTAGCCCAATCCAATAGAATATATATATATATCCTGTAAGCTGATTATTATTATTAAAAACTCTTTCTAATAGTATTAAAGAAAAACTGCCTGTGATTTCAGAAATTCTAATCTCATGTCCGAAAAGATTCTTTTCATTTGAATTAATTTTAGCTTTTACATCTGGGTTTAAATCAAGAATATTTTTTCCAATCAAATTTTGATCATCAGAATCTAATAATACATTTCCATTAACATCAGATAAACCTATATTGATAAAATAACTATTTAGCGCTTTTACATCTTTAATATAATTCAAAACTTCATTTTTTGATTCTTCAGTTCTTTCAGATAAATATGTTTTTATTTCTTTGGATTTAGTATAAGTATTTGCGACAGTTAATTGATATTCAAACCAAGTATCTATAAGAGATGCATATCCTGAAGCTGTGTTTTGATATCCGCTAAAAGCTGTATTTTTTATTGTATCGGATGCTTTGAAATCAGTTATTGCAATCAATATAATTATGAATACAATAACTATAGAGATAATTATAAGGGGCATTTTTACTTTTAAACTTTTTAATTTTTTCATAGGCATAGTCCATTAATTTATTTTATTTTAAATATTAGGTAATTTAAATAATTGTACAGTTGACATTAACTCCTCCGATTGCTTAAATAATAGTTTTGCTGAAGATGTAGCATCTTCAACTAAAGAAGCATTTTGCTGTGTAGTACTGTCCATCTGTGAAATAGCTACTTTTACTTGATCAACACCGTTTTGCTGTTCTACTGCATTTTGACTTATGCCTTCCATTATTTTAGAAGCTTCACCTATCTTGATTTCTATTTCATTGAATATACTTTGAGATTCTCTTGCTGTGCCTGTAGCTTTATTTATTTTATCATAAACATTATCGATTAATTCTGTTATACTTTTTACTGAAGTTTGAGTAGTTTGAGCTAAATTTCTTACTTCGGATGCTACAACGGCAAATCCTTTACCTTGTTCTCCAGCACGTGCAGCCTCTACTGAAGCATTAAGAGCAAGTATATTAGTTTGAAAAGCAATGTCTTCAATAATTTTTGTGATATCTTTAATTTTTGAACTTGCATCATGCACTTCTTCTATATTGGATGTAGTTTCTAATATTATTTTTCCTGCATTTTCCACAGATGATTTTGCATCTAATATCATTTTATTGCCATTAATAGAATTATCTGCTGAATCTTTTATAGTAGAACTTATTTCATTCATAGAAGCAGATGTTTCTTCTATGCTTGATGCTTGACTTTCAGTTCTATTTGATAAATTGATATTTTGTTCTGATAAATCCTTAGCAACTGTACTTATACTGTTTGCTGAAACTTCTACTTTCCTTATAGTGTCTACTAAATTTTTTCTCATAGCAACAAAAGCATTCGATAATTCTCCAAGCTCATCTGTACGATGTATTTTTTGTTTTGTAGTTCTAAGATCTCCGCTTGCTATTTCTTTTGCAGCATTAACTAATATATCCAAAGGCTTTGTTATAGATTTTATGAATATATATATGAATATTGATATTATTATAATGGCAATTACTGCTATAGCTATAATTATTTTTATAAGATCTTTATTTTCTTTATATATTTCTGCTTCTGTTATGGATATTCCAAGCACCCAAGGCTGAGATTTTAAAGTTTTAACAGCAGCAACTCTTTTTAGATCTTCCCAAACATAATATAATATTCCGTTTCCCAAAGTAAAGGCTTTTAATAATTCAGAAGGGCTATTATATTAATATTCTTTGTCTGACTGTGTATTTTTGCTACTAGATTTTTATCTATCATAAACATATTGCCAGTCTTTCCTACTACTAAAGGCTCTATATGAGTAGTATTGAAATTAGCCCAATCAAATACAACATAAATATATCCTATGAATTGATTATTATTATCAGTTACTTTATCTAATAATGTTAAAGACCAATTATCTGTTATTTCAGATTTTTTATATCTTCTCCGAATATTACATCTTCCCCAGAACTCATTTTATTTTTTATATCAGGATTCAAATCTATAATATTTTTATTTATTAATTTATCATCATCGGAATCTAATATTATATTTCCGCTTGTATCAGCTATTCCAATATTAATTACATATTTATTTATAGATTTTAAATTTTTAATATTATTAAGAGCTTCATTTCTTGATTCTTCAGTTCTATTTAATAAATAAGTGATAACTTCTTTTGATGAACTGTATGTCTTTGATATTGTTAATTGGTCATCAAACCAATTGTCAATTAGAGATGCATAACCTAATATAGTATTTTGATATCCTTTATATGCTGTATTTTTTATACTGTTTGATGCTTTTATATCTGTTATCATTATCATTATAATTATAAATACTGAAACTACAGAGATTATTATAAGAGGCATTTTCACTTTTAAACTTTTCATTTTCTTCATAAAATTATTATCCTTAAAAAATTATTGATTTATTATAAAATAATTAAGAATATAATTCTATACATTTTTTTTATATAGTTCAATATAAATTTATCAAATAATAATTATCAAATAGAAATGATTTTTACATAATATTTACTTTTATTTTTAGTAAATTTATCTAGTTCCATCAGGAAGTTTAAATAAGTGTATAGCATCCATCAATTCTTTTGATTGGGCGAATAGTAACTCGGCAGAAGCTGTAGCCTCTTCTACTAATGCAGCGTTCTTTTGAGTTGTAGAATCCATTTCGGCAATAGCTATTTTTACCTGGTCTATTCCATTTTGCTGTTCAACTGCACTATTACTTATTCCTTCCATAATTTTAGAAGCATCATCTATTTTATTTTGTATTTCTATGAATATTTCCTGAGATTCACGGGCTGTACCTGTAGCTTTATCTATTTTTTCATAAACATTTTCAATCAAATCTGTAATGCTTTTTACAGAAGTTTGAGTAGTTTGAGCCAAATTTCTAACTTCAGCAGCTACTACAGCAAAACCCTTACCCTGTTCTCCAGCACGAGCAGCCTCTACTGAAGCATTAAGAGCAAGTATATTAGTTTGAAAAGCAATATCTTCAATAATTTTTGTGATATCTTTAATTTTAGAGCTTGCATCATGAACTTCTTCTATATTAGAAGTAGTTTCTGATATTATATTTCCAGCATTTTCTACAGATGATTTAGAATCTAATATCATTTTACTTCCATCTATAGAGTTCTCAGCTGAATCTCTTATTGTAGATGAAATTTCAGTCATAGAAGCGGATGTTTGTTCTATACTTGCAGCCTGACTTTCTGTCCTATGTGCTAAATCAGTATTTTGTTCAGATAATTCTTTTGCAGCCATTGTTATATTATTAGCAGATTCTTCAACTGTTCTTATAGTATCAACTAATTTTTTTCTCATAGCAACAAAAGCATTTGATAACTCTCCAAGTTCATCTTTTCTTTTTATTTTTTGTTTTGTAGTTCTCAAATCACCGTCTGCTATTTCCTTAGCAACTCCAACTAATAAATGAAGCGGTTTGGTTATAGACATTGTAAATATTGATATGAATATAGATATTACAACTATAGCTACAACTGATATAACTACCATCATAATCATAAGAACTCTATTAGCTTCATATATTTCAGCCTCTGTAGCAGATATTCCTAAAACCCAAGGCTGAGATTTTAATGTGATTACTGATGAAACTCTCTTTTCACCGCCAAATACATAACTTAATATACCTTTTCCTAAATTAAAAGCATCTCTAAATTGTTCAGGTGCAGTTCCATTGATATTTTCTATTCTGCTGTGTATTTTTATCACTAAATTTTTATCAACAGCATACATACTTCCTGTTTTACCTATAACAAGAGGTTCTATATGATTCTTATTCAAAGTAGTCCAATCTAGCATTACATACAAATATCCAATAAGCTGATTATTAGCATCAGTTATTTTTTCTAATAAAATTAAACTCCATCCCCCTGTAGTAAGAGAATGTGTGATATTTTCTCCGAATACACCTTTTGAATTATTATTTATTTTTTCTCTTAAATCTGGATGTATATTAAAAACATTTTGTCCTACTAAATCAGGGTTATCAGAGTCCAATAATATATTTCCTAGTGAATCTGATAGTCCTATATTAATTGCATATTCATTTAATGATTTGAATTTTTTAAGATTATTTAAAGCTATAACTTTTAAATCCTCTGTTTTTAATTGCAAATATCTTATTAATTCTTCAGAAGTTCCATATATACTTGCTATTGCTAATTGATCATCAAACCAAGTATCTATGAGTGAGGCATAACCCAAAACTGTATTATTATATCCTGTATAAGTAGCATTTTTTATACTGTCAGATGCTTTTATTTCTGTTATTATTATTAATATAAGTATAAAAAAAGCAACCATAGAAATAATAATAAGGGGCATTTTCACTTTTAAACTTTGAAGTTTTTTCATAGTACATATTCTCCAGATTTAAAACGTTTCATATTAATTATACTTTAATTTTGCAAAAAGTGTTATACTTTTTTACATATATTTACTATAACTTTATAATTTTACTTAATTTTTATAATAAGTAGAATATATATTTTTTATATATTCATAAGGCAGCATAGTATTTTTATCGGTATAATAAAAATTTCCTATAGATACAGTTTCAGATGAATAGATAGTTAAATTAGTTAATTTGTTTTTATCAGATATATAGATATTTATATTATAGCCTGATTCAGATTTATTCATTTTTAATATAGATTTATTCAGAGATATACTATTTAGGCTTTTTATTATGAAATTTATATCATTAGTATTAGTTACAATAATTGAATTTTCTTTATAGTTTATATCTATTTTTGAGACTTTTTCAGGATAGCACTTTATACCATTAATCGGAGATTTGTACCATAAAACTATAATTACTATTATAAACAATGGAATAAGACTAATAAATTTTTTAAAATTATTTTTCATAAATGTTAATCTGTATATATTATAGATATAAAACATTAAAGTATAAAATAAAGTAAATTTATGTTATAAATTTATATTAAATTTCAAGATAAATTCGATTTTTTGTATAAAAAAACGATAAATTAATATAGAAATATTTATAATATTATACTACTATTATTCAATCTATTTGATTTAGAGGTATTTTATAAAATGAGGAAAACTAGTTCTATAAGATTTAAAATGCCATTAACTATAAGCATTATAACTACCATACTTTTGATAATAACAATAGTAATATTATCATATAAATCATATGTAGCAATAAGCAAATCTATTTATGGAGGATACAGCAATACCATTGAGGGATATAAAAGTATGCTTGATACTTGGTTTGAGGAGAATAATACTTTAATAAAAACATATTCTCTTACTCCTTCTATTATTAATTATTTATCAGGTATGCGTACTCCAGAAGATAATGCGGCTTTGATAAATACATTGAAGCAATTTGAAGCTGTTAATAAATATTGTTTAGATATAGGCGTAACTGATGAAAATGGAGTTACTTTGCAAAATACAAAAAGTATAAATATAGGCACAAATATAAAAAACTTAAGGGAAGGTATTTGGGATGATTTTGTAAAAAGTAATTATGATGTTGTTTATGGAAGACAAGTATTAAAATCCATTATAAGTGATAATATGACATTGGCAATCATAGCAGGAGTTAAAACAAATGGAGTATTAATAGGAACTGTATATATGATTTTGAATTGGGATGCTTTGGTTGCTAAATTGGGAGAATTATCTCTTCCTGAAACAGGCAGAGTATTTGCAATAAACAATGAAAGAAATATTATGCTTGATACTAGAAATCAGATAAATACTTTAGCAAATGAAAGCTATGATACAGTAATAAGAGATAATAAATCTAAAGGTATATTAAAATATATTTCATGTACTAATAAAGAAGAAAGAACAGCTGTTTATACAAAAATGAATCTTATGCCTTGGATATTATCTATGGCTGCTGATAATGTAGTTATATATGCTGAGAATATAGCTATGATAAGGATAGCTGCTGTAGTTTGTATTTTATCTATAATATTTGTAAATTTATTTTCTGTATCATATATTACAAAAACTATGAGTCCTTTAAGTACTTTAATGAAAAAAGCAAATAAAATATCTGAAGGAACTATAGAATTAAAATGTCCTATGAGTTATAGAAAAGATGAATTTGGAGAATTAGAGAAGGCATTTAATGTTATGAGTGAAAAATTGGCTGAGGTTGTGAGCAATGTAAATGATGCTTCAAATGAAATAGTTTTGGCTTCTCAAAAAATGATGGAAAGCAGTGTTGAGCTTTCAAGCAGAACAGATTCTCAGGCTTCTAGTTTGGAGGAAACTGCTTCTAGTTTGGAAGAAATAGTTTCTACTATAAAAGCTTCTGCTGAGAATTCAGTATCTGGTAAAAGTATGATGTCTGAATCTATGGAATATATTGAAGGTGCTGCTAATATAATAGCACAAACTGCTTCTAATATAGAAGATGTTCATCAGGCTAGTGATAAAATTAGGGATATAACTAAAATTATTGAAGATATTGCTTTTCAAACTAATATACTTGCTCTTAATGCTTCAGTAGAGGCTGCTCGTGCTGGTACTCAAGGAAAAGGTTTTGCGGTTGTTGCTTCTGAGGTTAGAAATCTAGCTCAGACTACTCAGTCATCTGTTAAAGATATTACATCTCTTGTTGATAATACAGCTGAAAAGATTGATACAGCAACTAATACTGCTAGAGAGTCTCAGGAATTATTTGTTCAATTACAGCAAAAAGTATCTGGAACTTCTGAATTAATGGAAAGCATAACAACTACTTCTTTAGAACAGGAGGCTGGAGTATCTCAAATAAGTATTGCTATTAACAATATAGAAGGAGATACTACTAAAAATGCTGCTTTAGCTGAAGAATCTAGCGAATTATCAAAAAAGCTTTTCGATAAGGCTAAATTTTTGGAAGAAAGCATCAAGTTTTTTAATATTTCATAATTATGGCTGGTATTTATATGAATGAGAATTTAAATGATATAAAAAACAATATAAAAGAAAAGTTTAAACTTTCTCAGTATGAAGAAATTCTTAATATATTAAATGACTTCATTAATGACTCTAATGATTGTACAGATAGTGAAATATATTATATGAGAGGATTGGCAAATCATGAATTGAAGTTTTATGAAAAAGCTATAGAAGATTATGACAAGGCTATAGAAATAAATCCTAATGATGAAAAGATGTATTATTTAAGAGGATTATCTAAGCTTCAATTCGGATTGTTTGAAGAGGCTATAAGAGATTATAATAAATTTATTGAGATTAATCCTGAATATGTATGGGCTTATAATGATAGGGGAAATGCTAAATATAATTTGGGACTTTATTTAGATGCTATAGAGGATTATGATAAGGCTATAGAATTAAATCCTGATAATGAGCTTGCTTATCATAATAGGGCTAATGCTGAATATAATATAGGGCTTTATGATGAAGCTATAAAGGATTATAATAAGGTTATAGAATTAAATCCTAATGCTAATCTTGTATTTTATGAGAAGAATAGTAATTCTGATAATAATGATAAATAATTTTTTGTAATTAACCTTTTAAAAAATAATAAGTTTTAATATTATATATTATTATGCTATTAATTTTAATGCTGTAAATGAGCAGATTATAACTTTAGTTGTCAGCTATTTACAAATAAAAAAATCTAGTGTCTATCAGCTTTAGCTTATAGAGATTTTAAAACGAGATTTTTTTATATATAAATAATAAGTTTATCGCTAGCAATAATAAGAAATTATTTTTTATTTATATTAAATAATTAATATAAATATTAATTATTATTAATAATTTTAACGCGATAAACGAGCAGCTGATAGCTGTATTTTAGCGAGTTTATCGCTAGCAATAATAGGAAATTTATTATGAAAAAAATTATTGTTATTATAATTATTATATTTTCACTATTGTCATGCAGTAAAAGCGGCGGGTCTAGTAATTCTAATTTTTCATCTATAACATCTGCTCCTCCTCCAGCACCTCAAGCTAGAATGATGCAAGAAGAAGAAACTGTATCAGATTATGCAGAGTCTTCTGATTCAGTTAATAATAATGCAGAAAGAAAATTAATAATTTCTGCTGATATAAGAATAAATTCAAAAGATGTAGAGAAAACTTATAAGTCTGTAGAAGAAAAATTAAAAGAATATAATGGATATTTTGATAATGTTGAATCTTCAAAAAATAGATATTATCTTACTATAAGAATACCTAAAGAAAATCTTTTTAATTTTATAAGCTTTATAGAGCAAAATGAAAATATTGAAAATAAAAATATTAATACTCAAGATGTTACAGAAACTTATTATGATACTGAAAACAGAATAAAAAATAGAGAAGTACTTTTAGAAAAACTTAGAAACTATTTAAGAGAAGCTAGAAATATTGATGAAATATTAAAAGTTGAAGATAGAATAAATACTTTGACTTATGAAATAGAGACTATGAAAGGAAATTTAAAAAATTTGCAGTCATCTATTGATTATTCAAAAGTTACTCTAAATATATCAAATCCTGAGGCTATAAAAAGTAATACAAATATATATAATAAATATTTAAATTTAATTTCATTTTTAAAAGAATTTTTCTCTGGAATAATATTTTTCTTAATCGGTTTTGTAGCCGTTGCTATTCCTATAACTTTGGTATTAGCATTGTTCTATTATATATGTTTTGGAAAAATAGGCTTAATAAAAAAATTATATAGAAAAATCAAGTAAATTACATATACACTCTACTAGTATATTAAAAAAATAAATTTTTTTTATAAATTTTTATTTTTTATGGGAACTTTTAAATCATTTTCTCGTCTAATAAAGCATAAGAAAACAAAATGATAAAAAATAAAAATTAAGGAGAAAATATAATGAGAAAAGGTATTATAATTTTTGTTTCAGCAGCAATAATGATTTTTGCTTCAGTTTCTTTATTCGGACAATATTCAAGAGGTGGTTATGGTAGAGGAGGCTATAGCAGAGGAGATTATTGCGGTTATGGCAGAGGATATAATAGACATTATAATTCTGAAGGCCATAGATATAATATGCATAACAATTATGGTGAATGTTACTATTATGATAATCAAGCAGTAAAATAATTAATAGCATAATAATTAAAGATAAAAAATAAAAATTAATTTAAGGAGAATAAATATGATGAACAAAATAAGTAAAAAAACAGTTGTATTAATTTCAATAGCGATAATGATGTTAGCATCAGTATCTTTATTTGCTCAGTATGGAAGAGGATATGCTAGAGGATATGATGGTTATGGAAGAGGAGCTTGTGGTTATGGTGCAGGATACGGCAGAGGTTATGGATGCGGAATGGGTTATGGAAGAAGCTATGGCAGAGGTTATGGATATTATAACAGCAATTTGACACAAGAGCAAATTGATCAGATAAGAGCTATACAAGATAAATATTATCCTCAAATGGATACTTTAAGAAGAGAAATATATAATCAGACACAAAATATTGATGCTGAAATGAGAAAAGAAGTTCCAGATCAAAATGCTATAAATGCTGCAATAGATGCTAGAAGTAAAGCTTCTGCAGATTTACAAAAATTAAGAACACAGTGCTTTTTAGAAATAGATCAAATATACCAAAATAAATAATTTTTTTAATCGCTCAACTTAAATAAGTACCCGTATAATAGTTATTTATTATGCGGGCATTTTATTTTTTTATATTGCTTTATTATATAATAGCTGTATAATTATAGTATAATAATATTAGGAGGGTATGTATGAAAATATTATTAGTATTTTTAAGTATTGTAAGTGTAGCTTTTTCACAATATTATTATTCTCCGACTCCAAGAGTTGGCAATGTTAAACCATTCGTGCCTCCGAGAACTAGATCAGCAATACCGCTTTATCCGTATAAAAATGATTTAACTACTCCAAGATATGGTAATCCAGGATACACTAAAACATATTATAGAAATGGAAGATTTCATTATTTTGGAAGCGGATATATGAGCTATAGAGAAAGACAAAAATTAAAAGCAATAGACGGAAGATATTCGCCTAGATATAGAATGCTTGAAAATCAAATGAGAATAAATAATTCTACTATAAAATCCCAAATGCATCAGAGAAATCCGAATGATAATGCTATAAATAGTGCTGTTAATGATAATTTTAGAATAGAAATGGAAATGCAGATGATTAGAACTTTAAGAGAATTGGATATAAATAGACATTTTAGATAATAAAAAATAGTTTATTAATTAAAAAAGGTGCATTATATTAATGCACCTTATTTTTTATCAATAATAATCTCTGTAATATTTTTTATAATCATCTTCATCATTACTGTCTTCATCATCTTCAATATCTTTATAATTATTATCAAAAAATTCAAACATACTATTAATAAATTTATTGCTTATATCCAAATCCCCAAGATGTATATAAAGAGGATTATCTGATATTACTCTTCCTTTGAACTTTCTTAAATAATAACTTTGCGGATCTTTTAAATATATAAAAAGGTAACTTCCTATTATATCCAAATCATCTATTTCTTTCCAAAGTACATATATATAGCTTTTTACAAGAAGATTATTATAATATATTCCTTTATCATCTAAAATAAAACTAGCCCTTTTAAAAATTACGCTTCTTATTAAAATTATAGATAGTATAATCACTCCGAATATAAAAAATAATATTACAAAAATAATAGCAGCCCTCATATCCTTATCTGTTTCTGTAAATAGAACACTTATTAAAAGTATTGTAACTACAAGCCCTATCATCATAACAGTAAAGAATCTTAAATTATTAATATAAATTTTAATAGAGAATTTACTATCTGCAAATAATTCGTCTACATCTTTCATAATTTTTATCTCCTTATGATTTCTTATTATCAAAATAATATGTGATGAGATATATTAAAGTATTTCTTTTCATTTTTAATTCCGACATATATAAAACAATAGGCTCATTATTATTTTTTCTATTTGCTAATAAACTACTTTCTTCATTTAGATAAATATATATAAATGTTTTTGAAAAAAGTATTTCTTTAATATCAGCCCATTTAATAAAAATATTTTCATTTTTTAGAAGCATATAATATGATATGCCATTTTCATCTAATATAATTACAGGTCTTTTTGATTTTAACCATTGCAAAACAAAAATTAAAAGACATATAGTAAAAAATATTAATATAAATATGCTTATGATTTCTTCTTTATATTCTTTTTTATTAATAAATAAGAATATACCCATTGAAATGAAAATTAAAGATGCGAATGTGAGTATTGATAATTTTCTTTTATTTACATATATTTCAATCTTAGGAAAAGAGTTTGTATTATTAATCTGAATTTCATTTAATTCTTCATTCATAAAAATAATTCCGCCTATAATTGATTTATATATTAAATATAAGAATAATTCAATAGGCAATTTTATTATATATGAATTATAGTTAAGAAATTTTATTTTAAATCCCGCCCTATATGCTTATTGCTTACTTTTTAATTGATAATTTTTTATTTTTTTATAACTTATTATTGTAATTATAATACCCACCCTAAATTTTATTAAGGTTTATTATGTTTTTAACGCACACAGAATACAATTTTTATTATTTATTAGTTAATAATAGCATGTAAAATTATATAATAAATTTAGTTAACCGTGCGTTAAAGGAATTTAAAATTTGAACTTGTATATAAATTTATATTGCTTTTACAATATCATCAATATTTTTTGTTCTAGAGCTTTTACAATATGGACATTTCTGCTTATTAATTTTGATTATTAATAAATTTATAGTATGTTTTTTTCTTCTTACACTAAATCTTCTTTTACAGCTTTTGCATTGATAAAAATAAGGCGGCTCATCTAAACGAAAACGCATATAATATCCTTATAAATAAACTTACTTTTTATTATCGTAAACTTCATATTTTTATTAAGAATTAATATTATGATATAATACTAATAGTTTTACAACTCTTGAATAGCTTTTTATTCCGTCCTTCTGACTATTTGCTTTCAGATATGTATCATTAACTTTTTGGCTTACCTTTGATAATTTACCCATATAATTCTGCCAAAATTCATAATATTTTTTTATTTCTTCTTTAGTGTCATTATTTAAATTAGACATTAAATGAGCATAATTTTCATCTCTTTTTACTTCATTCAAAACATATAGTAATGCTTCAAAATTAGCAGAGTATCTTATAAAAGGATCAGTATGCTTTGAGCATGCAACATATGATATAAAATTAGCTTCATCTTCATAAGCAATACCAATTTGATGTGCTATTTCATGAGCTATTGTAAATGGTATGGATATGCTTGGTATTAATATATTGACATTTGCCTCAGAAGTAAAAGGGGAGTATATTCCTGTTATTTGTAAATGCAGAAATATTTTAGATATCATTATAGGTTTTGTTCTGGAGTAGTGCATATCCAAAAAAGCAAAATCTTCAAATACTTTATTATATTCAGCTTCTATCATTCTGTTTAATGCTTGATAATTCGTATTAATTTCTTTATATTTCATTTCATCTTTGAGTACATTAATATTTTTTATTAATGAATCAGCCAGCATGTATATATCATCATCATTTATATCTCTTGGAGCATAGTTTTCTATCAAAGGCACTCTATGATAATTTAGACCCCAAGCTATAAGAAATATTATATATATAATAATCATAGAACATGCAAATATATAAGTGAAATTTAATGCTATTTTTAATTTATCTGCTAATGTCTTTATATTTGCATTAAAGAATGATTTTTTTATTGCTATTATAATGAAAATAATTACCGCTATTATAAATAAAAAAAGCAGCAATTCTCCTATAGAAAAATTAAAATTTGAAGATAGTCTATTCATAGCACCGGATATTTTTTTATATATAAGTCTAGAATAGAAATTCTCTACAAAATTTTTTGATATAGTCATTATTTTTAATATTATAACTATAAAAATAAGAGATAATATTAATGTGATTTTAGCTTTCATCTTGATATTATTATACTAAATAAAGCATAAATTGTAAAGATGCTATTTTTATTTCATTTTTTTTATATCAGCATCCATTTTCTTTTTCCAAAGATCATACATTTTCTTTTTCTCTTCAGATTCTTCAACTTCATTTAAATATACATGTATTCTTCTAAGAGATGCTATAATATTCAAAGCCATTTTCATATCATCTAATCTTTTATCTTGAAGCTCATATTTAGTTCTATACTGTTCAGCAGCGGCAGCTAATAATTTTTTTACTAGCTCCATTAGTTTTACTCTGAATTTATATCCTTCTATTTCAGGACTTAATTCTTTGATATAGCTTTTAAAGTCTATGATATTTTTAGCTATGATGGCAAATCTAGCTTCTATTTCTATAAAGTTCTGCAGCCATTTAGAGTTTTCACCATAGCAGTATTTGAAATAATCTATAATATATCCGAATGAACATATAAATTTATATCTCCATTCATCAGATAATTTATCTTTAAAATATTCATGTATTTCTTCATTTAGGGAAAGCGAATCATCAGTATGATTTCCGAATACTTCTTCTAAAAGCATAATAGCTTTATTTATATATCTTCTTCCATCATTAAGCTGATTATCAGAACGTACATCTATATATTCTATTGCTATATAGCATGTAGTGGCAATGAAAGATGATGCCTGAATATAAAGTACAGCTGCCTCTACTTTTTTATTTGCTATTTCAAAACTATCTTCCAAGGTAAGCAAATCTTTTTCAACTTTTACCAATTTAGATTCTACACCTGCTAATAAATTTTTATATTTATTTTGCATTCTAGTGCATTCAGCTTTTGCAGCTTCACTTATTTTTGCCATAATTTGTATCTCTCCCTATTATATTATCGGAAAATAATTTTTAATTGTTTAAATTAATTGGCATAGAAACAAAAAAAGTTGTTATTTTGAAATGTTCATCTACACTTTTTATAATCATGCTTCCGCCATGAGCTTCTACTATTCTTTTAGAAATGGCAAGTCCTATACCAACTCCATGACTTTTTGTAGTAAAAAATGGAGTGAATATTTTTTCTGCTACTTCAGGTTCTATATAAGAATTTGTATTTTCAACTATTATATCAATAATTGATTCTCTATAAGCATTATCATCAAATATTACACTGATAATTGAATCTTCATCATTATCATTTATTGCATCTATAGCATTGATTATAAGATTGAATATAACTTCATTCATTCTGTCATAGTCCCATCTTACAACTTCTTTTTTAGTTATTTTTAAAGCATAGAATTTAATCTTTTTACCGCTTTTTTTGATATATTCATTTGCAAGTATAGTTAGATATTTTATCATATCATCAATTTTTATATTATCTACTTCTAAATTAATACTCTTAGCAAATGATAGATTTCTTTTTAAATAGTTTTCCAAATTTTCTACTTCATTAGCTATTATTTGAGCATAATTTTTTATATTTTCATCTTTACTTACTTTTACAAGTCTATTTGCAAATCCAGCAATAGGTACTATAAAATTCCTAAGATTATGAGCCATAGATGAACTCATCTCTCCTATAATAGCCAAACTCTTTAAATCTAATAAAGTTTTTTCAGCAGCCTTAAGAGCATTATTATTTTTTTCTATTTCATTATAAAGAGAAGAATATTCTAAAGCAACAGCAGCCTGTCTTCCAAACATTTTTAAATAATCCAAATCATCTTCTGGAATAGATTTTCCATTATATGGATTATCAACAACTATCATACCTATACAATTTGTGGCATTCATTATAGGTATTATTGCAAAAGGGCAGTCTCCGAATATATCAGTGTATTTTTTTATCTGATTTACTTCTTCTGTATTTATATTTGTTATATTAATACTGTTTTTATTATTAAATACATCATAAAATAATTTACAGTTTTCATTATTTGGTATAACAGTATTTAAAAATTTCTGATTTAAATCCCAAGAATCCTCCATACTTCTTTTATCAAAAGAAAGCATCAATTTTTCTCTCAAAGCATATTTATCTAAATTCTGCATATTACTCCATATCATACCAGCATCTTGTGCATTCTTAGGAGCAACACACATTCTTCCTCTAAATACATTGAACTCTTTATCATAAAGAAAAGCAAAAGCTCTATTAAAAGCAAATACATCACCTATAGTTGTAATTGTAAGAAGAAGAAATAATATATCTTCAGTCTTTGAACGCTCCAATAAAATATTGCTTATATCATATAATGTATTTAAACGAGACATATGCTTAGTATTTTTTTCATTGGCTTTGCTTAATTCTACAATATTATAATGCTCTGACATTCTGCTCGCTATATTAGCAAGAAGAGGATTAAATAAATTAGAATCATTAGAATCAAAATCACCAAGAGGGTTTACAGCATCAGGTATTTTATCTATAACAGCAATATAGCCATAACAATCTTTTTTCATAGGTATTTTATTGAATAGTATAGACCTATTGATAATGCCTGCGAATTTATCATAATATTTATTTTTTGTAGCATTGTTTATATAGAATATATCATTATTCCAATACTCTTCTGCATATGGATAATTTTCAAATATTGAATAATCAAAATTATCAGGAAAACCATAACTAGACCTTGTATAAAAATTATTGTTTTCATCTCTAAGTCTGATAAATGCTTTATTTGCCGTAAAAATATTTGCTATATCATTAGCTAATTGATTAAGGTTATTTTCAAAATCATCAACATCACTTAATTTCAAATATAATTCTCTAAGCAATTTAAGCTGTTTATCTCTTTCTTTATATGTTACATTCTGCAATACATTATTAGCATATACAGCAAAGTGTCCTATTACATTTCTTATTTCATCAACTATCGAGCTGTATAAATCAGTTTTATTTTCTTTATTTCTGAATACTACAACTCCTATTGGACTTACATAGAAGAATATAGGAAGAACAAACATCGATGAATAGTTTGAAAATACTTCCATATCTGTATGATTAATATTTTCGCCTATAAAAATTTTTTGTTCATATAGTATGTCTTTACAATGATTCGCCTGTATTGGAAAATCTACTTTACATACATAATATCTATCTATACCGTATACCCCTCTGAGTATAAGATAATCACCTTTAGGAAAATATACTTCTCCGCAATCAAAACCATAATACTGACAAGTTTTTTCTAAAAATAAATCAACAACCCTGTCTATCTCATTAGTATTTTCTGCAAAAAGCAATCCCATAGATAAATCTGAAAAAAAACTGTCTATTGATTTTCTCTCTTCCATAAAACAAATGCCTCATAACTAACTATAATCAATATATATTTTCCCTTACAGTAAATATTTTTAATTGATACGGTAATATTTCTATAGTTTCAGTGATATTATCTATTTTATTTTCAAAAGATATATCATTTTTTATTCCGTATTCTATTGTATTTAGCTCAGCTGATTTAGATGTTATATTAACTATTATCAATAATTTGCTATTTTCATCTAAACTATATTTATAAAATTTTCTAAAAGGATCTTTTTCTTTTTTTTCTTTATAGATTTTTTCCTTTTCATAATATTCATTATTATTATTATGAGTATCGGCTTCTTTTTTTAATTTATCTAGTTCCTTTTTTTCTTCTACATCAATAGAAACTATCTTTCCGCAATTTGCTAATATGCTATTATTTTTTATATATTCAGACATATCTTTTATATACTGACTTAAATCATAACTTATATTTTCATAATCTTTTTCATTTCCGCCAACTACATTGCATCTTTTAAAAAATCCATATTCATCTCCTGTAGTTATCATCCACATATCGCATACTATAGCTGTAAATAAGAAAGTCTGTTTTACCCTCCAAATATTTCCGTCATATTCATTTATCAGTCTTTTAGTATCATGATTGCTTGGAAATGCTATTTGCCTGCATTTATCTCTAGCCATATCATATTGCTCTATGAACCATTCTCCTTCATAATCCCACCACTTAGCACTGCTTGCCACATAATCAAAACCAGCTTTTATTAAGTTTTGAGTATCTTTCATAGAACAGCCTAAACTTTCAGCAAAGAATATTATTTCATTATTTATTTTTTTAGCATTATCTATTAAATATTTCCATAATTCTTTAGGTACCTTATAGGCAGCATCGCATCTAAAACCCATAAATCCTAAATAAAGATTATGTTTTATTAAATCATTCCAATAGAACCATATAGGATTTAATATTTCATCATAATTTATTTGAATTTCTTTATCTTCTTTTTTTTCATTATCATTATTTTCATCATCATCTTTTTCATTGGGATTCATTTTATTATTGAATATAGCCAAATCTCCCCATTCAATCCATTTTCCATTATCCCAAGCTCCAGGAGACTGTAAAGCTCCGTCTTTAGTTTTATACCATTCAAAATGCTCTTCTACTAAATTACAGTCTTTAGATGAATGATTTATTACCAAATCTATCATAACTTTTATTTGTTTATTTTTACAATGATCAAGAAATTCTTTTATTTCTTTTTCAGCTATATCTTTTTCTGTGCTTGTGAAAAATGCCTGATTATATTGATAATAGTTTTTTGTAGCATATAAACTGCCGCTAAATCCAGGATATGTTATAGGATTAATATATACCCATTCAAATCCCATATCCTTAATTCTATCAATATGGCTGTACCAATTTTTTATATGCCCTAAAATCGGCGGAAACAAATTATATCCAGATACTCTCATATAGTCATTATATATAAATAATAAAAAAAAACAACTTTTTATCATTTTTTATAATAATATTTTCTAAGTAAGAATAAAATATATTATATTATTAAATTTACATGATTATTGATTTTAATTTTTTCTATTATATAATGTAAATATATTATAATTATTGTCGGGTATAAATTTTATGAGAGTATTAGTTTATGATTCATCTTTGCAAACAAGAGATAGTATTATTAGTATACTTATTACAGCAGGATATGAGGTAGTTGCTTTAAAAGATAAAAACAATATTTTGAGTATGTTTGGTAAGCTTCCTTTTTCTGTTGCTATAATAGAAGTTGAAGAGAATGATGAAGAAATGGATGGAATACTTGAAAAAATTTATTTAGATGATAGATATAAAGGTGTTCATGTTATAGTGCATGTTGCTGATCCTAGTAAAGAATTTTTTACTAAGATGATAAGAATGGGAATTTCAGGTTTTTTATTAAAGCCTTTCAATGAAAAAGATTTTCTAAATAGATTTAATCTTTTAATAGAAAAGGCTGGTGTTAAGCCTAAAAAATTAAAACATATAGTGATAAATAATTTAGATAATTTCAAATTAGTATTCAGACATGATGGGGTAAGACAAATTCTTCATGGTATGATAATTGAAATGTCCCCTATAGGTTTAAAGTTCATCATGCCTCCTGAGGAAGCTAGTTTGGAAGTTGGCCATGTTATAAAAAATGCATCTATGTCCATAAGTTCTTATAAAATAAGTTTTTCTATTAATATATTAGAAAAAATTGGAAATGAATATATAGGATCCTTTGATGGTTTGTCCGTATTTAATACCAAATTAATATGTAAGTTTATATATGATAAATATATGGAAAAAATTAAATAATCAAAATTTTAATAATCAATAAATATATTGAAAAATATTATATTTTTAAATAATTAAATTAGGAGTTTTTATTATGATAAAAGCTTTAACTATAGCAGGATTTGACGGATCTGGAGGAGCTGGAATACAGGCTGATTTAAAAACATTTTCTGCTTTGGGATGTTATGGTATGTGCGTACTTACAGCATTGCCTGTTCAAAATACTCAAGGTGTAAGAAGCTGCTATGAAATAGAATTAAAAGCTATAAAAGAACAATTAGAATGCATATTTGATGATATTATACCTGATGCTATAAAGATAGGAATGCTTTTTAATAGCGATATAATAAAATTAGTTGCTGATTTTTTAAGTAATAATGCAAAGAATATACCTATAATAGTTGATCCTGTAATGGTAGCAAAAAGCGGAGATAGGCTTCTTTTGAAAGAGGCAGTTGAAAGCTTAAAAAAATATATACTTCCTATTTCCACTATTGTAACACCTAATATACCTGAGGCTGAAGATTTAACTCTAAAAAAGATAAAAACAGATAATGATATGATAGATGCTGCTAATGATATACTTAATATGGGAGCAAAAAATGTTATGCTTAAGGGCGGTCATTTAGAAGGAGAGCTATCAAGAGATTTATTTATAAGTAAAGATAATAAAGAATTTTTAGATGCTATTAGAATAGATACAAAAAATACTCATGGTACAGGCTGCACACTTTCAGCTGCAATATGCAGTTATATAGCACATGGTAAAAGTCCTCTTGAGGCTTCAAAATTAGGAAAAGAATATTTATTTAATGCATTGCAGGCTGCTAAAATTGATAGTGTAGGTAAAGGTCATGGTCCTGTTCATCATTTTTATGAGGCTTGGAAGCATCTTAATATATAAAACATTTAAATATTAATTGATATATATTTTTATATAAATTTTAAAAATGTTAAAATAAAAGGACTTTATATTTATATAAAGCCCTTTTTTATTTTTTAGTATTTTATATTTTTATTTAACTTCTTTTAAAGTACCTTTTAAAGTTAAAGTGTCATTTTCAAATGTAGCTTGTAAATCGCCCTGCCAATAAGGTAGTCCGTCTTTAGCTTTATCAGTTACCATTTGGATATCTTCAAAATTCATATCATTAGAAATTTGTGATGCACTTAATTTATTATTATCTAAGCCATAACCTATTTTAAATATACCATTAGTATCTGATTTCAATTCATAAACCCAAGGATAAACAGTAGGTCCTCCAGCATGAGCATATCTTATAGTTATTACTCCTGTTTCATCTTTTGTAACGCCTGTTCCTGTAATCATAGGTCCGTTAGTACCATCCAAAGTTTTTTGTGATACACCTGTTCCTGTCATACCATCGAAATTATAAGTTTTAGCAGGTGCTACTCCATATAATACGAAGAATCCTAAACCTCTTTCTATCTTGTTATTGGCAAATTGACCATTTTCATATCTATATTTATCCCAAGATTTTGTTGCTCCTTTAGGTGTTGAAGCTCCTGTTGCAGCATCTACTTTAGCATCAATATTGCCGTAAGTTCCAGAAACTTTTAAATATGAGTTTTGCATTAAATTATTATCATCATTAGCTTTTTCACCAAATACAGCCTGAAAGTCTATATCCATAGTTCCTGCTTCAGCTGTTCCTTGCTGATTTGATGTTGTATCTGTTTTAGAACATGAAAATATAAAAACAGATATAATAAGCATAATTAATATAATTTTTTTCATTTTCGCTCCTTTTTTGTATTTATTATATAATAAAATATATATAAAATTTTTACAATTATTAAAATGTAAATTTTTTTTATATTTTTGCCAATATACAGCATATAAAAATCTATTTAGAATACTATTAATACAAAAAATCAAATTAAAAAAATCATATAATAAAAAAGCACTCCCATTATTTAAATGAAAGTGCTTTATATAAATTACAAAATTAAATATATTAACTTATTATTTTACCAAACTAGAGAAATCAAGCATATTCTTGAAAATTTTATCTACTGAAGAAAGCAAAGCTATACGGTTATTTTTGATTTTTTCATCATCTACATTTACCATAATATCTTTAAAGAATTTGTCTAATGGTTCATAAAGACTAGCTAATAAAGCGAATGTTTTTTCATATTCTCTGTTTTCCATAAGTTTATTAACTTCATTTAATTTTTCTTTATAAGTATTAAATAAATATTTTTCTGCCTCTTCTTTTAATAGTGATTCATCTAAGTTTACATCTTTAGCAGATTTAATCATATTCTTAATTCTTTTAAATACCAATAAAAGATTTGAGAATAATTCTTCATTTTTCTTTCTAAATGCATCAATAGCTTCTATTTTTAAATAGGCATCATACATATCATCTATACCAGTAGAGAGAACTCCAGCAATAGAGTCTTTAGCAAAATCAATATCATTTTCAAAACGTGATTTAAAGAACTCGAATATATCTTTTACTAAATCTTCGCTTTTATTATTTCTAGCATCTTTAGGCATAGAGTTGATGGCATCTTCTATCAATTTTTTAAGATTAACATGCTTTTTAGATTTTGTAAGTATATTAATAATACCTAAAGCCTGTCTTCTTAAAGCATTAGGGTCTTGAGAACCTGTTGGTATATCTCCTACATAGAAACCAGCTGCTATATTATCCATTTTATCAAGTATAGCTATGGCCTTACCGGTATCATTAGAAGGTATTTCATCGGCAGCAAATAAAGGTCTGTACTGTTCATTAATAGCCAAAGCAACATCATCATTAAGATTCATAGATTTAGCGAAATATCCTCCCATTATACCTTGAAGCTCTGGGAAATTATAAACCATATTACTTACTAAATCTGATTTCATATATTTAATAGCTTTAAGTATATTTTCTTTATCTTTTTCATATCCTAAAAGCTTTATTAAAAGTTCTGAGTTTTTCTCAAGTCTTTTTACTTTATCAGCAACACTTCCAAGCTCTTTTCTAAACATAAGCATTTCAAGTCTTTCATTCATCTCATCCATGCCTTTTTTGATATCTTCTTGGTATAAGAATCTTCCGTCTGAAAGTCTTGCTGTTAATACCCTTATATTTCCTGCTATTATCTGAGGAGTTTTAGGCTGATTTGCTGTTATTACAAATAAATTAGTTAAAGTACCGTCTTTTTTACATAATGGGAAGTATTTTTGATGTTCAATCATTTCGCTTGTTAAAACTTCTTTAGGAACTTCTAAGAATTTAGAATCGAATTCAGCAGTGAGTAAGTAAGGCTCTTCTACTAAATCAACAACTATTTCAGATACTTTTTTCTTTGAAACAGCTTCGTATCCTCTTTCTTTTTCTATATTATCTAATTGATTTATAATATTTTCTAATCTTTTTTCTCTCGAAACTATAACATGCTTTTCAGCTAATGTTTTTTCATAATCTTTAGGATTATTAATTTCTTTAAATTCAGGTGAAAGAAGTCTATGTCCTGTTGCTTTATTATTAGTTTCTATTCCGGCAACAGTAGTTTTAATGATTTCATTTCCATATAAAGCAAGAACATTTCTAATAGGGCGTACAAAAGCAAAATCTTTATCTCCCCATCTCATTTTCTTTTTAAAGTCTATAGAAGAAATAATATTTTCCAGCTTTTCTTCAAATAGCTTTTTAGTTTCTATTCCTTTTTTCTCTTTTTTTACAAATATATATTTTTTTCCGCTTACTTCTTTTATATAAGGCTTATCAAATGATTCATTTTCATCTATATTTTTTATTAAATTTACATCAATATTATGAGATTTTAAAAATCCTTCTCCAGCTTTTGTAGGATTTCCATCTTTAACAGCACTTTCAAATAAAGGACCTCTAAATTCTATAACCTCATCTTTTGATTTTTCTTCTACATTTTCAGCCAAAACAGCTAATCTTCTTGGTGTAGTATATGAATTAATGCCGCTGAAATTAATACCATTATCTTTTAATATATTTTCTATTATTTTTTTAAAACTTAAACTTGCAGGACGGGCAAAATCTGCAGGTATTTCTTCAACTAGTATTTCAATAAGCAAATCTTTCACTTTAATATTCCTTAAAATAATAATTATTAATGTTCTATATTGTACATTTATAGTATAAAAAAAACAATATTTTTTATATGTTAATTTTTAATTTTGTTAACTATTTGTTTATTTGTAAGGTTATATTTAAAATATATATAATTATTTAATAAAAATAATTATTATTTGACGATAATATATAAATTAGATATTGATTTTATATAGCTAATATACTATATTTATAAAATGGAAGATTTTTTAATATGCAGACAGTAACAACTAAACAAAATATATTAATTATAGATGATGAAGAAGATATACTGACTACCTGTCAGAACATTTTAGAATGCGAAGGCTATGATGTAGATATAGCAAAGAACTACAAAGAAGCAGAAAAAATTTTTAATAATAAAAAAATAAATTTAGTATTTTTAGATGTATGGCTTCCAGATGTAGACGGACTTGATATTTTGTCGTATATAAAGGAAAAATATCCTTCTACAAATGTAATTATGATGAGCGGACATGCTGGTGTTGAAACTGCTGTAAGAGCTACTAAAATGGGAGCATATGATTTTTTAGAAAAGCCTATCAGTATATCTAAATTGCTTTCCAGCTGTGATGAAGTATTTAAAGAGCATGAAAATAAAAATGAAAATATAGAATGCGATAATAAAGAATCTTCAAATATTAAACATGACGGCAAATATAAAATTAAGCAGAGAACTATAGCTAAAAGTATTGTTGTAAGCGGATTTGCTTTAATGGAGGGAAGAAAAACAGCATTAACATTAGTTCCTGCAGATGCTAATACAGGTATTGTTTTTATAGATATAAATACAAATACTCATATAAAACTTTCTCATGATAATATACTTTCTAAAGATAAATCAGGAGCGGTAAACTCTACAGCATTAATATCAGGAAATAGATATATAAAAACCACAGAACATTTTTTGGCAGCACTTCATATGATGGGTATAACTAATTTAATAGTAAAATGCGATGGAGAGGTGCCTAATGTAGATGGTTCTGCTTTAGTATTTTGCGATGCTTTGAAAGAGGCTGGATATGTAGAGCAGGATGATTATATAGAGCCTATAGTTATAGATCAGACTTTAACTTATGGTAATGTTAATGATAATGAAACATATATAATACTTTCACCTTATGACGGACTTGAGGTTAGTCTCCGTATAGATTTTGCAGGAAGTATAGGTGTGCAGGAATATACATATAAATTTGAAGATTTTAATCAATTTACCGAAGAAGTAGGAAGAGCAAGATCTTTCAATACTATAGACAATATTGATTATGCGCAAAAAATGGGTATGGCTGGAAGCGGTATGATAGGAAGCCATATACTTCTTTGTGATGGCAAGGTTATAAACACTAAATTGCATTTTGATAATGAGTTTGTAAGACATAAAATTTTAGATATAATAGGAGATTTGTATATATTAGCAAGACCTATAAGAGGCAAAGTTATTGCTAATAAATCTTCACATTCTTTTAATCACTCTGTTGTGCATGATCTTGCAAATAGATATTTATAAGATTTTTATTTTATAAAAAATGATATGATTAAAAACTAATTTTAAGAGTATGGGAATATGTCAGAAAGCAGGTTAAGAACTAATACGGAAGAACAGAATAATATATCATTATATTTTGCAGATGCCAAAAAAGAGAAACTTTTAACCAGAGAAGAGGAGATAGAACTTACCAAAAGATTAAAAGAAGGGGATGCAGAAGCTAGATCCAAATTAATCAGAAGTAATTTAAGATTTGTAATTACAATAGCAAAACAGTATAAAAATAGCGGTCTTTTATTAGAAGATTTAATAAGCGAGGGTAATTTAGGCCTTATAATAGCAGCTGATAGATTTGATCCTGATAAAGGATATCATTTTATATCTTATGCTGTATATTGGATAAGACAGAGCATTTTAAGGGCTATAAATGAAAAATCAAGACTTATAAGACTTCCGCTTAATAAGGCTATGGATCTTGTAGATTTGGAAAGAGCTGTGCATCAATATTATTATAAAAGCGGTTATACTCCTGATGTAAATGAACTTGCTGCTATATTAGATAAAGATCCTAATGATATTTTGCATATAATGTCTATGAGTACTGAGCATATATCTCTTGAAGGAGAATATAATTATGATGGTATGAAAGACAGACTCATTGATACCATAGAAGATAAAACTTCAACAAATGTTGAAGATACTGCCATTAATAAAGAACTTATGGAAGAATTAAAAACGGCAATTGAAAGTTTATCAGATATAGAAAAACAAATTATAAATGCCAGATATGGAATAGATCAGGAAAGAAAAACTCTTAAAGAAGTAGGGGAGATGTTTTCTTTCACTAAAGAGCGTATAAGGCAAATAGAAAAAAAAGCATTAAGAAAAATGCATTCTCAAAAATATAGTTCATTAAAAGATTTCTTAAAATAGATTTTTTTTATAAAAAGCCGATATAAATTGTATATATTTTTTAAATAAAAGTATCTTTTTCATAAAATTATTTATGGAGGATTATTTTGAAAGATACAGAATTATTATATATACTTAATTTATTTTTAAAAGAAAAAGACAATATAATTAATAATCTAAAAGAAGAAAGAAAAAGAAAAATACCTAAATTCAACATTATAGAATTATATTCTAATAATGAAGTTTATAATACCAGATTATTGGCTGATATGCTTAAAATTGATTTTATTATTGATGATAAAGAAATTAATTTTGCAAAAGACTTTTCTAATTATATTATTAAAAATAAATTAAATCATAATGATATTAATACAAATAATAATAATATAAATATTGATACTGAAGTAATAACAAAAAGTTCAAGAAGAATTGATTTGCTTATATATAATAGAGATTTTGAAATTATTGTAGAAAATAAAATTAATGCAAATGAATTAGAAAATCAGTTAGATGATTATTATAATGATAGGCTTCAGTATATAGATAAGAATAAATTATTCATTGTATTTTTAACTAAATATGGTAATAAGGCATGTTCTTTAAAAGAAGATTTAAAATGTGAATTGGAAGAAAATAATAGAATTTGTTATTTGTCACATAATGATATAGCTGATTTTATAGATAAATGTATAAATGAATATCCATGTATAAAAAATGATAATTATGTATCTGTTTATTCTGCTTTAATTCAAATAAGAGATAATGAAAGAAATATAAGTAATAATAAAATACAGGAGAACAATATGGAAAAAAATACTGTAATAGAAAAATTATTTAATGATAATAATATTTATGAAGCATTAAATAAAATAGATGATATTGAAGAATGTTCTAAATTATTTTCAGATGCTGCTTATTTAATTAAATCAAGAAAGATACAATTAAGTCCTATAAAAGAGCAGATAGAAATTATTAATAATACTATTAAATATCTAAAAAATAATGGTATGCAAAATGAAAACACTAGATATTTAGATGAAGAAATATTTAAAGGAAATATTATAAATAATAAAGATGCCAATTCTACTCCTGTTATTATAAATATAAATAATAATCTTTCTATTAGATTATTTATAAATAAAAATACATGCTACCTTACTGTATTTGCAAATAGCAGCAGCATTATAAATAAGTTGAATGAATTAAAAATGAAAGAAGAAATAAGAAAAATATTTGGAAAATATGAACTCAATGAAGGAAAGAATGATCCTGAACCTGATGATTATTTATATGTTTATTATTTTTATATAACTAAAGATAGCAAAGCAGATGAAATAGGAAATGTTATAATAAATCTTTATAATTATTTAAAAGAACAAAATTTCTAATTATTATGTCAGGGCTTTATATACATATACCTTTTTGTACTTATAAATGCAGTTACTGTAATTTCTATTCTATTGTTAATATGAATGATAGAGAGATATATAAAAAATATATAGAAAGCTTAATATCAGAATTAAAATTAAGAATACAAAATTATAAATCATATATAGAAACTATATATTTAGGAGGAGGCACTCCTTCTGTATTGGGTGCTGATTTATTAAAATATTTATTAGATAATATATTAAATATTGTACATAAGCATAATGAAAATAAATATTTAATAAAAGAAATAACTATTGAATCTAATATAAATGATATTAATGAAGAATATATTAAATTTTTAGAAAGTATAGAAAATATAAGACTTTCTTTAGGGGTTCAAACTTTCAATGAAAAAAGCTTAGCTATTATAAATAGGCATACTGATAAAAGAGATATTATAAATACATTAAAATTAATAAATAAATCATCTTTAGAAAATGTATCCCTTGATTTTATATGTGCTCTTCCTTTAAATAGCGAAAATCAAATAAGAGATGATATATTATTTTCATTTGATTTGCTTCCTAAAACAAAGCATTTTTCACTTTATTATTTGGAGCTTACAGAATCATTGAAAAATAAATGGAAAGATTTACTTCCCAATGAAGAAGAATCAGTAATATATTATAAAAAAGCATCTGATACTTTGGAAGGACTTGGATTTAAAAGATATGAAGTTTCTAATTATTCTATCCATAATTATAATGCTATTCATAATAGTAATTATTGGCTTTTAAAAGATTATATAGGTATAGGGGTATCTGCTGCTGGATGCTATAATGATAATAGATACATTAATATAAAGATACTTAAGGACTATTTTAATTGCATTGATAAAAATAATCTTCCAACTAAAGAAATTGAATATTTAGATATTAACATTAGAAAAAAAGAATTTATATTCCTTTCACTAAGAACAGCAAAAGGAATAAATATTCATAATTATAATAAATTTTTTAATGAAATATTCTATGATAATTATTATTATATTATCAATAATAATAAAGAATATTTTAATATATCTAATGATTATTTATCTATAAAAAAGTCCTATTTTGATTATGTTGATGAGATTAGTATATTGTTATTTTGATTTATTTAAAGATTCTTGAAAGTTTTTATCATTTATAAGATATTTATCTACTATTATTGCTAAGGCACTGTCTTCTTTTTTTAATTCCTTTGCTCCTCTTGTTATTGAACAAAGACTTGCATTAAGATGTTTTGCTATTTCATATTGAGGCATTTTCTTCCTTAATAAGGTGACTATCCTCAATCTTTGCTGTATCATGTCCTGTTCATCCTTTGTAAATAGCTCCATCAGAAGCTTCTTAATAAAATCTTCATTAGTTTCAGTTGCTAAAATATGAGCTAATAGTTCCATATTATTTCTCCTTAAAATTATTACTATTTAGAATACTACTATATTAAGTATAGAATAAATATTAATTTTTTCAAGTAAATTTCGTATTATTATATATAATAATATATTAATTATGATATTACAAATATATAAATACTAATGTTTTTATATAAGGTTATTTTATGAAAAAGCTTAATAATAAAAAAAATAGAAAAGCAATAAAAAAAGTATCCACAAAAGAAAGCGGCGGAAGCAGTTTTTTTACTATACTATTTGTAGTATTTATTGTTTTTTCATTATTCATATATATTTATTTTAATAATAAAAAATCATTAGTATCTTCAAAGAATATAAATGAAGTTGATTCTCAAGGGCTTACTATAGTTATGAAAGCATTAGCCAATGAAAATGGAAAATTAAGTATTAATGATATAAAAAAGCTTATAAGAGATAATAGAAAAAATATAGACTATAGAATTAGGGACAGTGAAAGCAAAATACTTTTAATGTATGCTGTATTCAATGGGGATAGCGAAATAATAAAGGATATAGCTGAGTATGGTAATCAATTAGATGAGATAGATAATAATGGAAGAACTGCTTTGCATTGGGCTGTTTACTATAATAAATATAATGCTGTTGTTACACTTATAGAGCTTGGTGCCAAGGATTATATAAAGGATAATTATTCACTTACACCTATAGATATAGCTCAATATGAGGGTTATGATGATATATATGAATATCTTTCAAATTTATAAAATTATACTATAGCTTATAAAATATATTGTAAAAAATATTTTTTAATGTTAAAATTAAATACTAATTATAGTTTTTTAGAAATTAATAAAATTAAAAGAGGAAGCGATGAGATTTAGATGTTTAAAAAAGGATATAGTAAAATCTATTGGTGTTACGGAAAATGTTGTTGAAGGTAAAGTAATTTATAATATAGAAAGCAATGTACTTTTTCATCTTGCGGGCAATATGCTTACATTAACTGCTACAGACGGTTCTGTTTGGGCTAGAAGCAGAATAATACTTGATGACTGCGATGGAGAAGGTGCGGTTGCGGTATATGCTAAAAAAATAAGTTCTATATTAAAAGAGATGCCTGACGGACTTATTACTATAAATGTTGAAGAAAATGAAAAGATAAACATAGAATCTGAAAATGGAAAAACTAAACACTTAATCATAGGTATGAAAACAGATGATTTTCCTGCTTATCCTGAAAGCAATGGAGATAT
>CALXXQ010000022.1 GCA_944392715.1 uncultured Brachyspira sp. | reverse complement strand
TAAGGTCTTGATTTACCTGTAGTTTTTAATCTTATATTATCTACTTCATAATATATAAAATATGTTAATTTTGAATTATCATCTCTATTCCACTCTAAATTCGGAAAATAAGCCAATTGCATATTATTAAAATAATGCTCATCATAAGGAACTATTTTAAAAGCTTTTCCTTTAGAATCTTCAGATATGGCAGTAATGATATTTCTAAATTTTACTTCTGTATATGGAGCTTCAAATAAGTTATAATATCTTGTCATATGAAGAAATCCCATATTAATGCTGTTTAATGTAAGAAGTATTATAGAAGCTAATAATATTTTCTTTTTATCTTTCAATAATTCATTAAATAATATTATTATAGTTATAAAAGAAAAAGCAAATATTCCATATAAATATCTAAATGTACCAGGAGCTGATTTGAATATAAGAAATGTCAAGCAAGTAGCTGGTATAAATAATAAATAAAATATAAATATCTCTTTTTCAATAATAAATGTATAGTTTTCTAATTTAACTTTTCTAGATTTAATCAAAAATATTATAGAATATATAAACGCCGTTACAGAAATAATAGCAGTAATAGCTAAAAATATCATACCTATAAAAAATACATTTTCATTGAACCAAAAATAATTAATAGGTGTAGAATTAGTTCCATATAATACAGATATCTCATTTGTTGGAAAAATAAGTATAGAATAAACTTGAGGCAAACCTCTAGGAGAAGAAGAACTTTGCATATTAAGCATTAAATTAGTATTAAAAAAACCATTTCTAATCTCTGATACTAAATAAGGTAAATATGTCAAGAAAGCTATAAATACACCAAGCAAATGAGCTTTAATATATTTTAATGTTCTTTTGTATCTGATTATAAGATAAATAATTGTAGTAGGAACAACAGAGAAAAATACAGCAATATGTCCCTGAGCCATTAATGCTTCTATTGGAAAAATCAGCATTGCAGTTATAAATATAATTTTTTCATTATTGCTTGATATATATTCAGCAAAAACAATAAAAAGTATAAAAGAAAGCATTAATGGTATATTTGGATTCCAAAAATCATTTGAAGAAAATATAACGTATCCATTTGTAAGAATTAATGCTGATAAAATAGCGCATAAAATAGGAGAAAATTTCCTATATATCCAAAATAAAAATAATATTAATATTATAGAGCAAATTATTATATAAATAATTCTAGCTCCAATAATAGATGAACCGCCTAAAGTATAGCAAAATAAATATAATATATAATAAAAGCCTCCAGGTATTCTAGCATAACTAGTATTGTCTTTTACAGATATTGGATTCATAAGCCTGTTTCCAACAACAGGTATAGTTTTTGTTTCATAATATTGTTTCATATCATAAAGATGATATATGGTATCTATATATAATGCTGTTTTATTAAATGCATAAATATGAATAAATATACCGCAAAAAATAGAAATTAATATAGAAATAATTATTATCTTTTTCATTAAAATATCCAATCATTTTTTAATTTTTAATATATTTATATAGATATAATTTTGAAGTATTTGTTATCAAAATTGCATTTTTATTTATATCATTCATATAATTAGATATATCATTTTCAGACCTTTGCAATGAACCAACCATATCAACAATTATATATGAATTACTAGAATTATCAACTTGATTAAAAATACTATATTTAAAATATATTTTTGCAATATCTCTATATATGTAATTATAATTAGAGCTATACATCAAATCAACTTTAACATCATTATTTTTAGAATCATTATATAAAGAAGTTATTATAGTTCTTATATTATTGAAACTATATGGTTCTTCATAATTTTTAATATAGGTTGTTATTTGAAGACTCATAACAATTATATTAAAAGTAATAATAGTAAAAATAATGTATATAAATTTACTAATTTTAAAACAATTTTCTTTTTGTATAAAAAATAGAATAATAGGCAAAAAAGATAATGAAAATACTTGATATAAATAATGTATTTTTGCAAATTGTCCTGCAAATAAATTACCAACTATCGTAATAGGTATAAAAATCAAAAATATATTTATCATTTCAATAATAATTTTTTCTTTATTTGATCTTGGTATATATTTTTTATAAAAAGAAAAATATATAGCTCTAAAAAAACAAATAAGAGAGAAAATAATACTAATAAATAAAAATAATAACCCTAAAAACTTAATAGGATACATATTCCAAAATTTAATAATAGATATAAATTTTGAACCATAAAAAAAAGACATCTCATTAGTAGGGAATATTAATAAAGCATGAATTTGAGGAAAAGGAAACTTGGTAAAAGAAGATCTTGTATTAAAAATCATATTCAAATTAGAAAAATTAGTTTGTATTTCAGATATCAAATATGGCAAATATTCCAAAAAAGATAAAAATATACCTAAGCACCAATAAAATATATATTTCGATGTACGTTTATATTTGATAAATAAATAAATAATGATAGTAGGTACTAAAGAAAAAAATACGAAAAAATGTCCCTGTGCCATGATAGCTAGTATTGGAAAAATAAGTACGGCAGAAAACCTTACTATATTTTTTCTATTATCATTCTCTTTTTCTTCGTTAATATATTCAAATAATAAAATAAATAATAAAAAACTAAATATTAAAGACAAATTAGGATTCCAAAAATCTATTATAGCAATAACAAAATATCCATTGCATAAAATTAAAGGTGCCATTAAAGATACAATCATAAGTCCAAATCTTTTATAGAACCAAAATAAAAATATAGATATTATTATTAAATTAAATATAAAATTAATTATTTTAGCACCTAATAAATTTTCTGAAGCTAATTTATAAAATAAAGTATAAAATATATAATAAGCTCCTCCTGGTACTCTTGGAGTATTAAATTCATCATCTATAATTCTAGTTGCAGTAAATCTAGTACTAGTAGTAGGAATCTTTTTACTATCATACCATCTTTTCATATCATAAAAATGAGTAGGCTGATCTATTCCTATTGTACCTATAAATTTTTTAGGCATACTGTAATAACTTAAATAAATATTTGTAATTATAGATATAACAATAAAAACAATAGGTATAATTATATGCTTATTAATTTTCATAAAAAAACCTATTATATAAGATGACAAGCACAATAATGACCGCTTTCTACCTCTCTAAACTCTGGTACTTTTTCAGCACAAACAGCCTCAGCTTTAGGACATCTAGTTCTAAATTTACATCCTGAAGGAGGATTAATAGGAGAAGGTATCTCTCCTGAAAGAATTATTCTCTGCTTAGTTTTTGCAACTGAAGGCTCTGATATTGGTATTGCAGAAATTAATGATTGAGTATAAGGGTGAAGTGATTTTGTGTATAATGATTCGCTGTCTGTAAGCTCAACAATATTACCTAAATACATAACACCTATTCTTTTTGATATCTGACGAACTACTGCTAAATCATGTGCAATAAACAGATAAGTAAGCTTCATATCCTGCTGCATATCATAAAGCATATTGATAATTTGGGCCTGAATAGATACATCCAAAGCAGATACTGGCTCATCGCAAACTATAAACTCTGGATTAACGGCTAAAGCTCTAGCTATACCTATACGCTGTCTTTGTCCGCCTGAAAATTCATGAGGATATCTCTGTGCCTGCTCAGCATTAAGTCCTACAAGCTTAAGAAGATTTATTATCTTTTCTCTTCTTTCTTCTTTAGAAGAATAAAGCTTATGCACATCCAATGCCTCCCCTATTATATCTTCAACTGTCATACGAGGATTAAGAGAAGCATAAGGGTCTTGGAAAATTATCTGCATCTTTTTAGCATAATCTCTATAATTTTCATTATTTACCTCTTCTCCATTAAAGAATATTTTTCCGCTGGTAGGTTTATATAAATGAAGTAAAGTTCTGCCTAATGTAGTTTTACCGCTTCCAGACTCTCCTACAAGCCCGAAAGTTTCTCCTTTATTTATCGTAAAAGATACTCCGTCAACTGCTTTTACAGTTTGTATATTTCTTCCGAAAAATCCGCCTTTTATCTTAAAATGTTGTTTCAAATCTTGTATTTCTATTAAAGGTTGCATAAAAACTCTCTTTATTTAGTATTATTAATGCTTTTTTATAAAAACTAAAATTATTCAGGCATCTGATGAAGCCAGCAAGCTGAAAAATGCCCTTTCTCAAACTCTGTTATAGGAGGCTTATTATCAATACATACTTTCATACATTCTTCGCATCTTGTACTGAAAGGACATCCTGCCTTCATATTAAGCAAATCAATAGGAGTACCTTCTATAGGAATAAGCCTATCTTGTTTTATATCAATACGAGGAAGAGATTTTAAAAGCCCCAAAGTATAAGGATGTTTAGGACGTTCAAATATATCAAAAACAGTTCCTCTCTCTACTATTCCTCCGCCATACATAACTATAATATCATCAGCCATATCTGCCACTATACCAAAGTCATGCGTGATAAGTATAACTGCCATATGTATTTTTTTCTGTATATCTTTTATAAGCTCAAGTATTTGAGCCTGTATTGTAACATCCAATGCTGTTGTAGGCTCATCTGCTATAAGTATTTTTGGGTCTCCTGCTAATGCCATAGCTATCATTATACGCTGACGCATACCTCCTGAAAGCTCATGCGGATATTGCTTTATTCTTCTTCTAGGCTCATTTATACCAACTAATGTTAAAAGCTCTACTATTCTCTCTACAGCATCAGTTTTACTTATCTTTCTATGAGTAGTCAATGCTTCCATTAATTGATCGCCTATAGTATATACGGGATTAAGACAAGTCATAGGATCTTGGAAAATCATTGATATAGAATCGCCTCTTATTTTCTTTTTTTCATGTTCAGAAAGCTTTATTAAATCAGTTCCCTCAAAAAGTATTTCACCATTCATAATCTTACCAGGCTCTTCAATCAGACCCATAATAGAATATGCTGATACACTTTTTCCGCTTCCAGACTCTCCTACTATACCTAGTACCTTTGATTTATCTAATTTATATGAAATATTATTAACAGCTTTAACTTCTCCAAGAGGCGTAAAAAAAGATACGCTTAAATTTTTTATTTCTAATAAATGATTATTTTCCATTACTCTACTTCCTTTATTACCAATAAAAATTGCTCCTAAATAAAACTTCACAATTTCTATTATATATTACTAATAAAAATTGATATTTATAATCACCGCCATTTTACAAATAACAGTAATCACAATCCCTATTATCTATTTTTCATTCTAGGATCTAATGCATCTCTTAATCCATCACCTACCAAATTAAAACAGAGTATTATAACACTTATCAAAGCAGCAGGGAAAAGAAGCTGATATGGATAAGAATAAACTCCGCTTACAGCATTTGAAGTCAAAGAACCAAGAGAAACCATAGGAGCACTAACACCTAATCCTAAGAAACTTAAAAATGCCTCAACAAATATAGCATTAGGTATTTGAACCATAGCTGATACTATTATAGCTCCCATTGCATTAGGTATTAAATGCTTAAAAATGATTCTGCTATGAGGAGTACCCAAGGCTCTTGCTGCAGTTACAAATTCCTGCCCTTTTAATGCTAAAATTTGTCCTCTAGTCATTCTAGCCATATTAGTCCAATATAGCAAAGATATAACTATAAATATACTAAAAAGTCCAGGACCTAAAAGTCCTATCCCCCTTAATGATTCATTTTGTAAAAACAACTTATCCATCGGAGCCTTAAGTACAACAGATAATAATACAACTACCAAAAGTGTAGGAACAGCACTTATTATATCAACTATACGCATCATAATACTATCAGTTAAACCGCCGAAATATCCTGATATAGATCCATAAACTATACCTATTATTACAACCAAAGTAGCTGATACTATACCTATAAGAAGAGATATTCTAGCCCCTATCATACATCTTACAAGTAAATCTCTGCCTAAAGTATCAGTACCGAATGGATGCTCAAATGTAGGAAGACTATTTTCTACTCCTCTATTTATCTGAGCATAGCCGTACTCTGAAACCATAGGAATTATAATAGAAAGTATAGCTATAATACCAATCACTATAATAGATACTAAAGCCACTCTATTTTTTTTAAATCTTCTATATGCATCCTGCCAATAGGTTACACTCTCTCTTTTTACTTCAGCATAAGCTTTTTCTTCTTCTGTTGCTTTTACAAATAATGATTTATCTAAACTATTTTCCATTAATTAATATCCGCCTTTATAAAAAATTATACAAATTATTCTTGTATTTTTATTCTAGGGTCTATAATACCATAAGATAAGTCAACCAAGAAATTCATAGCTATCAAAAAAGCCCCATAGAATATTGTAACGCCTAATATTGTAGGATAATCTCTTTGAGTTATACTTTCAACGAAATATCTTCCAAGACCAGGTATATTAAATATTTTCTCCACCACAAAAGAACCTGTAAGAATTGCAGCAGCAAGAGGTCCTATATATGTAACTATTGGTATGATAGCATTTCTTAAAGCATGCTTAAATATGATTATGCTTCTTGATATGCCTTTTGCTCTGGCTGTTTTTATATAATCTTGGTGTATAACATCAAGCATAGAGCTTCTCATAAGTCTAGCCATAAAACTTAAAGAACTAAAAGATAAAGCAAATCCAGGCATTATATACTGAGCAAATGAATCAAATCCATAAGCAGGAAGTAATTTTAATTGTACTGAAAATATAATAATTGATACTGTAGCAACTACAAAGCTTGGAACAGCTATTCCTAATGTAGCTGCAACCATCACTGCCCTATCTACAAATTTACCATGCCTCAATGCAGCAACTATTCCAAATAATACCCCTATAGTAGTAGAAATAAACATACTGAATATTCCAAGCCTGAAAGATACAGGAAAAGCTCTTACTATTGTGCCAGAAACAGACTGACCTATTTTTGTAAGGGAAGTACCCAAATCACCTTTAATAGCATTCTTTAGATAATTGGCATACTGAACTATAAGAGGTTTGTCAAGTCCGTATTTTCTATTTAAATTTTCCAATGCCACTTTACTAAGCGGTTTTTCTCCTACAAAAGGACCTCCGGGTACAGTATGCATTAAAAAGAATGTTATTGTTACTATAACAAAAAGAGTTAAAAGTGAAACTAATAATCTTCTAACAACATAGGAAAACATAAGCGATACCTTTAATTTAATTTTTTAAAAATTCTTATTGACATTATATTATCTAATAAAAATTAACTTTTGTCAAACTTTAATGACATTATTTTTTATAGTATTAAAAATATACTAATGAAATAAGTCATATATAGAAAAAATAAATCTGTATATGACTTATTAAATAATATATTATAATAATTCACCAAACTTTTTTATATATACTTTTTTTAATAATGTAACTAATAGTATATAAGAAAATATGCAAGGAACTAAAAATACAAAATAAGTTTTAGGCAATGATACAAAACCTAAATGATGACCTAAATTTGTAAACGGCACTATAGATAAAATTATAATGCTTAAAAAAGTTAATAAAAATACTTGTTTTGAAGGTCTGCTTTCTATAAAAGGAATTTTAGCAGTTCTTATCATATATATAACCAAAACTTGTGTGCATATAGATTCTATAAACCAGCCTGATTGGAACATAGAAGTATACATTGTTTTTATATTAACTAAATCGGCACCATTATAATAATTGCCTAATTTATTATATAATATTCCATTAGAAACGAATAATGGACAGAAAACAAAATACATTATTAAATAAGTACTCCAATCAAATATAGAACTTACAGGTCC
>CALXXQ010000021.1 GCA_944392715.1 uncultured Brachyspira sp. | reverse complement strand
CTTCATTACCATAGAATGACGGCTTTTTCATACTGTTTTCACAAACTATTCTAGTTCTGTAGTCTATTATTCTTTTTAGAACTGTATCAAAACTATCTTTAGTTACTACCTTCCTTCCAGATAACATTGTTATTACCAAATCAGGAGTCTCCTCCATGAATTCTATTTGATGCGGATTAACATATAAAATACTTCCGTCAAATCTTGTTATATGTATCATATATCAGAAACTCCTAACTCTATTATACTATAAAATTATAAAAAGTCTATATAATTAATTATCTCTTAAGTGCTATAACTTCCTGAAGCATCTGATCTGCTGTAGTTATAGTTCTAGCATTAGATTGGAAACCTCTTTGAGTTACTATCATATCAGTAAACTGTTCACTCAAATCTACGTTAGACATTTCCAAAGTACCAGCTTTAATAGAACCTCTTCCTTCTGCAGAAGCAACGCCTATATTAGCAGCACCTGAGTTATTGCTCTGTACAAATAAAGTATCTCCAGCTTTTTCTAAACCGCCTGCATTATTAAATTTAGCCAATGCAACCTGTCCTAATGTTTTTCTATTTCCATTAGTGAATACACCTGTAATCTGACCGCTATCATCGAAGCTGAATCCTTCTAGCATACCCATTGTATAACCATCTTGTTCTATAGCTTTAGTTGTTGATGGTGATTCAAATTGTGTGATACCATTGAATAAACCAACTTCGCCTAAAGTAAGATTAATAGTTTGATTTACTTCACCTTCAGTTCCTTGATAAGTGAAAGATACATTAGGCATTAATACTCCTTCAGTTTGAGTATTAGTACCATCACTTACAGAAATTAAAGAGCCAGCATCATTGAATACTAATTGGAAAGTATTGTTTCCGCCGCCTTCTACTGGATCTCCTGCTGATACGCTTACGCTTCCTTCTGTAGCATCAGGTATATCTATTGTCATATCCCATCTGTTAACATCTGTTCTAGTGAAAGTTGCTCTTAATTGACGAGGTATTCCTGTAGAATCATATATTGTTAAATCTGATTGATGAGTTTCTCCTGTTTTTTGTAAGTTACAGAAATATTTTGTATTAGCTGTAGCTCTTGCAGGGTCTTTTGAACCTACTGGTATGATAATATCTTCTACACCAGCAGCAGTATTTAATTCCATCTCTCCTGTTTCTGGATTAAGTACAGCATTCCAACCTTGTACTTTATAACCATTAGAAGGATTTACTAAATATCCGTCTTTATCTAAAGAAAAAGCACCATTTCTAGTATAAAAAGAATTGTTTCCTCTCTTTTCAATAAAGAAACCTTCTCCTTGAATAGCTAAATCAGTGTTTACACCTGTAACTTGTAAAGCACCTTGAGTATGTATAGTGTCTATAGTTGCAACCATCATACCTAAACCTACTTGCTGAGGATTGATACCGCCTCTATCTTCCTGAGGCTTTGCTGCCCCGCTTAAAGATTGGCTTATCATATCCTTAAAAGTAACTCTTCCTCTTTTAAATCCGTAAGTATTAACATTAGCTATGTTATTTCCAACTACATCCATTCGAGTTTGATGATTTTGCAAACCAGACACGCCGGCAAATAATGAACGCATCATAAGGCGTATTCCTCCAAAATTTTAATATTTCTTATAAGTATTTTCGGTATAATTAAAATTTGCTTAATATTTTTTTATGCTGATTTTTAAAAATCATGATGCAAAATTTGTATAACTATTTTTATCATAATTATCATTTTATTAATTTTAGTTATAAAAAGGCTTGATTATTTTCATTAATACAATATTTAAATAAAAAATTAAAAAATCTAATAAAATATTATTAATAATTGAAATTGCCATAAAAATATACTATACTTCAAATAAAATACAAACTAATTTATATTTTATTTTTTTATAAAAATAGAATTACTCTTTTAGTTTTTATACATATATTATAGTTTAGAGGGGTATAAAATGAGTTTGATTGATAGAGAATACTATACTATAGAAAAAATAGAAGAAATATTAAATAATGATGAATTTTATGCGGATTCTAATTCAGAAAATGATAATGAAGAGTCTTTTGTATATAATGAAGAATATTTAAAAATTATAAATATATTAGAAGAAGATTTAAAAAATAATCCAAAAGATATTAAAAAATTATTTCTTATTGCAAAAGTATATTTTTTGAATTTTGATTTAAAAAATGCTGTTATATCTTTAAAAAAAATTATAGAAATAGATGATAAAGATGATAAAGCTTTATATTTATTAGCTTATATTTATTATTCTTATGATATTATAAATGATGCTCTAAAAAGTATAAAAAATGCAATAGAATTAAATGATAAAGATTCAGAATATTGGTATTTGCTTGGAAATATTTATGATAATATTGGGAATAATGATGGGGCTATGATTGCATATAAAAATGCTTGTGAAATAAATAATACGAATGAAGTAAATAATAATATTAAATATTATTTATTTGCTTTGGGAAAGGAATATTTAAAATTAAATAATTTTGAAGAAGCAATAAAATCATTCAAACAATCTTTAGAAACTTATAAAAATGATAATGATGATGAGATTATGCATTATTTGGCATTATCATATGATAAGAATAATCAGTATGAAGATTCTATAAATACTTATAAAAAATTATTAGAAATTAATGATCATAGTGAATTAGCTGATTTTTCTTCTACTGCTATAGATTCTTTAGCAAAGATTTATTTAAAGTTAAATAAGTCAGATGAAGTTATAGATATGTATAAAAAATATATAGAGATTAATCCTTCAATATGGAGTTATATTACGAAGTATTATAATGATGATTCTTCAATTAATGATTATAAAGAAATAATCAAAGCATATAATGATATAATAGAAAAGTATCCAAGCAGCAATGAATATTATTATTATTTGTCTGAATTATATAAAGAGATTAAAGAATATGATAAAGCTATATCTATATGTGAAAGAGCTATAGATATGTTTGATGCTAATGCTAATGGTTTTGAGCATATTGGTAATTTATATGATAAATTGGGAAAAATAGATAAGAGAAATGAATTTTATAAAAAAGCTATAGAAATATATAAAAATGATGCTGATGATCCTTATAGTTTAGAGAAGATGGGAGATTTATATGAGAAGCTTGGAGAATCTGATAATAGAAATGAAGCTTATAAAAATGCTATAGAAATATATAAAGGAAATTCTGATATATATCATTTAGAAAAGCAGGCAAATTTATATATAAAAATGAATGATAAAATAAATGCTATCAATTCATATAAAAAAATATTAGAAATAGATACATATAATGACAGAGCTAAAGAGCAAATAAAAGAATTAAAAAAATAATTATTCTTTTGCTACTATCTTTAAATAATTTAAAAATGCTTCATCTTCGCAAATAGTTTTGCCTTCATCATCTGATAATTTAGCTACAGGTTTACCATTAACACTTTGAAGTTTCATAACTATATTTAAAGGTTTTGATATAGGTTCAAAATCATTTGTTATATATGTTCCTATTCCAAATGTTACATTAGTTTCATTTTTAAACTCTTTATATATATCATATGCTTTATCAAAATTTAGGCTGTCGCTAAAAAGTAATGTTTTAGTTTTAGGATTTATTCTAAGTTTTTTATAATGATTTATAACTTTATATCCCCATTTAATAGGATCCCCTGAATCATGCCTTATACCATCATAAAGTTTTGCAAAATATAAATCAAAATCTTTTAAGAATTTATCAGTGCCTAATGTATCAGATAATGCTATACCTAAATCTCCTCTATATTCATTAACCCAAGATTGAAGCATAAATTTTTGGCTTTCTGCAAGTCTTACCTTATCAAGAGCCTGTCCTATCTGATAGTATTCATGAGCATTTGTACCAACAGCAAGCAAATCATATTTTTTAGCAAAATATACATTGCTTGTTCCAACTAAGCATGAATAAGGAAGTCTATTTTTTAATATATTAACAGCTTTATCCTGCCAATCAAAAGAAAATCTTCTTCTAGTACCAAATTCTGAAAGTTTAAATCCTATTTCTTCCTTATGCATAGGTATCAATTTATCATCTATTTTTTTTATTAAATTAATTTCTGCTTGATTATATGCTTTTTCACAATTATATTTGCAAACAGTATAATAATAATAAATTTCACTAATCATAGCAAGTACAGGTATCTCCCAAAGTATTGTAAGATACCAAGGACCTTCTATCTCTACAGTTAATTTTTCATTATCAAATAATGCTTTTATATGTTCTTCTAATGGTCTGTATAATTTTAAAAATTCTATATAATCTTTTTTTATGAATCTTAGAGAAGCTAAATATTCAAGTTCATCTTTTTGGAATCTCAAATCGCAAAAATATTTTATCTGTTTTAGAAATTCGTCATGCATCTCTTCAGTCCATTCTAAAATATTTCTGCTTCTAAAAACATATCTAACCCAAACATTAGAAAACTGTCTTAAAGCACATTGCTGCATAGTAAATTTGTACAAATCAGTATCTAATAAGCTAATAATTATAGGTTTCATTTTTTAATCCTTATTAGTTTTTTTTCATTTTTTATCAAATGTTTTGGATATTTTATAAAGCCTATAAATTCCCGAGACAAAACCAACAAATATCCCTATTATTGTAAATAAAGGCTTGCTGTTAAAGTGTTTATCTGCATAATGTCCTACAAAAGCTAATCCTAATACCATACTACCAAATTCAACACCAAGTGCTGCATATTTTATTCCATTTTGTAACTTTTTATTATCATTTATATTCATATTCTACAGTTGTAAATATTAAAGGATTAACATATTCAGTTGCTATTTTTAATTCATATTCAAAAATACCTGTTTTTGCATTTCCCAAAATTTCTGCTTTTTTTACCTCCATTTTTTCAGATACTAAAGAAGTTGCAAGTCCGCTGTATTTAGTAATAATACCAAATCTATGATAAATTGTAATTGTAAATCCTGTATCCTTATCGTATGATACATCGCTTACAGTACCTGATGCAGTAGCTCTAATTAAAGTTCCTGCAATAGTTTCAAAACCTATTCCTCTTGATATTATAGAACCTTCCTGATATGGTCTTGATATAACTGCATATCTTGAATCTATAGGAAGTATCGATGGAATTGGTTCTAATGAATTATTTTTTGATGTTATATTTGCTTTTAATTCATCTAAATATATTTTTATTTTTTCTAACTCTTCAGCTCTTGAGTTCATAATAATAATATTATCTATATGATTTGTAGAAAAGTTCAAAGTATTAGTTTCTATTTTTAATAATGAAGCTATATTTGACATATCATTTCTATAATAGTCATTAGTTGCTACAGAGCTAAATATATTTTCTAGTGAGTTTATTTCTGCTAATTTATCCTTATAGCTTCCGCTTAATACTTCTGTTTTACTTGCAATAACTGTATTTTTTGTGAGAAAAGAAAAAGTAGCTAATAATGATGCTGATATTATTAGTATAATTATTATTAATGAATATACTGGCAATGATAAAGTTTTTGTTTTCTTTTTAGAGTGGGGTATAAACATAAAGTAAATTCTATAGGTTAGAAATTTACTTATTTTTTTTAATAATGAATAAAATACTGATGGTTTTTTATTAATATACTTGTTTTTATTATTTTTCTTTTTTTTCTGCTTTATATACATAACTTACTACTACCTAATTTGAAACTATTTTAACAAAATATTTATTTTTAATCAATAATATAAACAGTTAAATAGTTTATTTTGTAGTATATACATCAACTAAAGCTTTATACATCTGATTAGCCAATTCTCTTATAGCCTTAATGCTTCCAAATTGCCATTCATGTATAAATGCAGATTCTATTAATACAGAAGGAACATCTTTTTTAATTTCCTGTTTATTATATGCATTTTCAAATGCATCTCCTATAACTATTAATCCTCTTAATGATATTGCATTATTTATAAGCTCTTCTTTATCATAGAATTTCCATACAGAATTAGGCAATACTCTATCATGTCCTATTATAGGAGATATTTTATATTTTTCCTGCATTCTTTCTGATAATTTATAGGCAACCTGCATAGAAGCTGGAAACTCTCTATTATAAGGACTTACTATTACATGGAAACCTGAAGTTTTTGCTCTTCTGCTTATATAAGGCATATAATCAAAATGTATACTTAAAAGCAAATCAAAGTTATTATCTATAGCATAATGTCTGATAGCATACAATTCTAAAGTTTGATATCTAGTTAAATTTCCTGTTCTCTCTTCGCCTTTTACTTTAGTATTATATATTCCTAAAAGTTCTGCATAATTATTAGTCATATATTCCTTAATAGGTCTGCTGTAATATGCTCCCTCTCTGCTTAAGAAGTACTCGAATCTATCATCTTCAGAAAGTATTTTAGCTAATTCTCTTGCAACTCTTAAATTAACATAATACTCATAACCCAAATATCCTAATGCTCCTTTTGTAGCAGCATTATGTCCTGGATCTATAAGTATTCTGATTTTTTTATTTTCTATTATTTGATTGAATTTTTCGCTTGATGTTTGTACTTTATTTAATTCATTATTATCTCTTACAATACTGTCAGATACTCTCATATTGGCAGTAACTATTAGAGATGAGAAAGATACTATTATTAAAACAATAATAACTGTGGAGAATATGATAAATCTATTTTTATTATTCATATTTTTATTATCGTAAATAATTTTATTAAATTAATGTTCAGTTTAAAAAGATTTTTTATTTATTATTATTATTTTTGTTGTTAGCAATTGTATATACGGAATCAACTATATCAGTAATTCTTACCCCAAAACTTTCATCTATTACGACAACTTCACCTTTAGCTATAAGTTTGCCATTAACTAATAAATCTATAGGCTCTCCAGCTAATTTTTGAAGCTCTATAATAGATCCCTCTCCAAGACCTAATATATCTTTAATGCTAAGTTTTGCCCTTCCAAGCTCCACTGTAACATTAATAGAAACATCCATAAGCAAACCGATATTGCTGTATGGTATATTATTATTAGAATCTTTATTATTTTCAGAGGTATTTTCTATTTCTTTATCGCTCATTATTTTATAGTCCCTATATAATAATATGTCTATTTAAGTATATATGTTTATAGAATATTTGCAACAAAAAATAAAAATTTAGAAATAAAAAAAAGCGGAGATTTTATTCCCCGCCTTTTTATTTATTGGTAATTTATTTTAACTTATTATCTAGGTTTATTAGTAAGTCTGTCCATAGGATTGATAATATCAGTAACACGAACACCGAAGTTTTCATCTATTACTACAACCTCACCTTTAGCTATCAATTTACCATTAACAAGCAAATCTACTGGTTCACCAGCTAGCTTTTGAAGCTCTATAATAGAACCTTCACCAAGACCTAATATGTCTCTAATAGTCATAGTAGCTCTTCCTAATTCTACAGTCATATTCATGGTTACATCCATGAGGAGACCTATATTACCAGTTCCCTGTACATCTGAAGCAGGCATTAAAGAGTTAAACTCAGCATGCTGCACTCCTAATTGAGGACCTGAATCAAAGGCTTGATTATCTACAAGTCCAGACATAGCATTATTAGCAGGAGCATTTCCTGAAGCAGCAGGAGCAGCACTGTTATTTGATGCCGAACTTAATAAGCTTTGTAATAAAGGTAATTCCAAAGCAAATACATAAGGAGCACCATCAACTTCACCTTCAATAGATAAAGATCCGCTAACTATAGCTAAAGGTCCTTGTATATTTATACTGAAGGCATCTTCAAGTATAGAAGTTTCTATAGGAGCATTAGTAAAGCTTCCTCCAAATCTTGAAGATAAAGCACTATCAGAAACCCCAACCATCTGAGAGAAAGCTTCTTTTAATACTTGAGCTACCATATCATTTAATGCAGCTTCTTTTTGTCCCATCATAAGAGAGGCAACTACTAAAGCTTCATTTTCTCCCATAAAGTAATAAACATTTCCTGTAATAGAGCCTGTATATCCTACTTTAGCTTCTATCATTTTTCCAGACAGCATTTGATGCAAATTATTTACATCTCCTACTGTAGTAGTAATATTAGTGATAGACACTGTTTTTGTAGAAATAGAAGATAGTGAAAAAGCTTGATTTTCAGCTATCATTTTAGCAGCTTCATTAAAAAGCTGTTTATCTACATTTCCGCCACCACCATTAGCAGCTTTAGGAGCAGCATCTCCTCCAAAAGCTTCATCAGCACCTTTTAACAAAGCTTCTATTTCATCTTGAGATAATGCACCATCACTCATCATAACCTTAATCCTCCTCTTTTAATAAATCGTCTTCGGTTATATCAGCCTCTCCATCCATAACACCTGTAAGCTGAACAGCCATTCTGCTGCCTGATATACCAGGACGACATAAGAATTTCTTTCTGTTTCCTATCTTGAATATAACAGGATCTGTAATCTTAGTATCAGTAAATTTAACAACATCGCCTTTCTGAAGATTGAGAATGTCTTATAGCGGTAATTGCATAGATCCAAATTCCGCCGAAGTTTCAACATATATATTTTGTAATTTTTCTTTAATAATTTTTAAGTTTTCGCTAGAGCTGCCTCTCCTAATAGATGCATACCAATATTGAGCTGAGAACTTAGATAGTATAGGCTCA
>CALXXQ010000020.1 GCA_944392715.1 uncultured Brachyspira sp. | reverse complement strand
CTATTTCCGCATCAATATTATCAGCTTTTGCCTTGTCCTGCATTTTCTTTACTATCATACTAGTTGACATACCAGCAGAACATAAAAGTAAAATCTTCTTCATTTTTTCCTCCTAGGTCTTTTATTTATGTTTTTAAAGATAATACTAAATGAAAATAACTCAAACAAAAAAATGTCAGTATTAATATGGAAATTTATTTGCTTTTTGTTTTTATGAAAAAGTATATAATTTACGAAAAATTGATATATAAAAAAGTTATATTTATGAATATTAAATATATAAAAGAAATATTATCATTATTATCAGCTAATTCCTATATAACTGCTGGTGAATTATCAAAACATTTAAATGTAAGTGAAAAAACTATCAGAATAAAGGTTAGAGAAATTAATAAAAAAATAAAAAAACTTAATATAAAAATAGAATCTAAACCAAGATATGGCTATAAGTTAATATGCGATAATTATGATAGTTTTAAATCTATGGATTTTACTTCAAGCATTAATAATGATATGGATTATAGAATTAAAATTATTCTTAAATATTTAATAGAAGGAAATAATGAGTATGTGAAAGCAGATAATATATGCGACTCATTAGATATATCAAAAACAACATTAACTAGTATACTTAAATTAATAGAATATAATTTTAAATATTATAATATAAAGCTTGAAAGAAGGCCTAATTATGGTATTAGATTAATAGGTAATGAATTTGATATTAGGAATTTTATAATATGCAATTATATGAATGAAATTTTGTATAAAAATAATATCAGCAGTAAATTGATAGAAATAATTATAAATTTTATTAATAAAAATGAAATAAAATTTTCAGAAATTAATTTAGAAAATTTTATTCAATATATTAATGTATCGATCAATAGAATAAATAATAATAAATTAATACATGATTATGATAAAAACATCATTAAAAATCTTAAAGAAGAAATAAAATTATCAAAAGAATTAATAAATCAAATACAAAATGAAATTAATATCATTTTCAATGATGCAGAGATTGTATATATAGCAATACATATAGCTTCTAAAAGTTTATTTTCTATAAATAAAAATAATAACTCTATAATACAAGATCAATTTTCTAATATAACAAAAGATATGCTTGAAATTATATATAAAAATTTAAAAATAGACTTAAGAAATAATATCAATCTGATACTTCTTCTAAATCAGCATATGGTGCCTTTAGATATAAGAATAAGATATAATATATTTCAAAAAAATCCTATGCTCAATGATATAAAGAATAATTATAGTTTATCATTTTTATTAGCTTCAGAAAGTGTTACTATATTAAAAGAATACTATAAAAAGAATATATCAGAAGATGAGATAGGTTATTTAGCATTGCTTTTTCAAATAGGTTTGGAAGATATGGGAGAGAGTATTAATAAAATAAATATATTAATAGTATGTGCAAGCGGCAAAACAACTTCTAACTTATTAGTAATAAAATATAGAAAAGAATTTGATGATTATATAGAAAATATTTATGTATCAGATTTAATTGATTTGAAAGATTTTGATTTTAATAAAGTAGATTATGTATTTTCTACAGTTCCCATTAATTTAAAGCTTCCTATTCCAATAGTTTATATAAGTAATTTTTTGAAGAATGATGATATAATTAATGTAAAAAATACATTTGAACATTTAAATAAAAATATTATATATGATTATTATCAAGAAGAACTATTTTCAGTTAATATAGAAGGAAATACAAAGGAAGAGATAATAAAGAATATTTGTATTAATATAAAAAAATATAAAAATATACCTGATAATTTTTATGAATTAGTGATGAAAAGAGAAATGCTGGTTGAAACAGATATAGGTAATTTAGTAGCAATACCGCATCCTATAGAGGTAGTTACAAAAGAAACATTTGTATATGTAGCTGTATTAGATAAGCCTATATTATGGTCCAAAAATAATGTTCAGGTTGTATTTTTGATTTCTGTATCCAATAAAGAAGATGATGATTTGAAAAATTTTTATCATTATACAGTTGATTTTTTACTTAATGAGAACAGTGTAAAAAAATTAATAGAAATTAGAACATTTGATAATTTAATTTGTTTATTAAAAAGTGATTGTAAATAAAAATGGAGATTATTTTTTATGATAGAGTTTAAATATATAATCAATAATATAAATAATATACATGCCAGACCTTTAAGCGAACTTGCTAAAATAGCTAAAGATAGCAATTGTAATGTATCAGTGAAAAAAGGCAATAATTCAAAAGATTTAAAAAAAATTATAGGACTTATACAATTAAAATTAAAAGTAGGAGATGAAGTTATTGTTATTATAGACGGCAAAAATGATATTTCAGAGAATATTGCAAAAGAAAATATATATAATTTTTTTAAATTAAATTTTTAATTTATATGAAATTTTATTAAATTTTTATACTAGCTTTTTTATGTAATTTATATTACAATTAATCATTTCATAAGTTATAAATGTATATTTTATTATGAGTAATATAAATGTTATTTAATTCTACAGATTTTTTAATATTTTTTCCTATAACATTAATTTTATATTG
>CALXXQ010000019.1 GCA_944392715.1 uncultured Brachyspira sp. | reverse complement strand
TATAGAAGATATTACTCTTACATCATTAGTATAATCTACAGGAGCTGATAAACATTCTGGATTATTGTGTAAATAATCATATAATTTTTTAGTACCAGCACCGAATGCATAAGTTTGTCTGCCTCTGTCTATATTCTTTTTAGAACCTGTAATTTTTCCAGCTAAAGATATATCAACAAAAGCATCAACATACATTTCTGTGTGTACGCCTAAATCTTTTAAATCAGATTCAGCTATTAATGAACCTACAGCATTAGGCATACCACCTATACCTAATTGTAAACAAGCTCCATTAGGTATTTCTTCTACTATAAGTTTAGCTACTGTTTTATCTACTTCTGTAGCTCCGCCTGCAGGCATTTCTTTTATAGGTGGGTTGTTACCTTCTACTATCATATCTACTTGATTAATATGTACAGCCTCTCCGCCTATATTAGCAGCACCTAAACATCTTGGCATATTTTTATTAACTTCTACTATTACACATTTAGATCTTTCTATTAAAGCTTGCATGTGTGAAGCATTAGGACCAAAATTGAAATAGCCGTTCTCATCCATTTCTGATACTTGGAACATTGCTACATCTATACCTCTTGGTAAATCTCTGTAATATCTAGGCATTTCTGAATAACGAATAGGATCATAGAAACAGAAACCTCTGTCTACTGCCTTTCTTTCTAAGCCTGACATATGCCAAGAGTTCCAAGTTATATGCTTCTCTGGATTTTCAATTTTGAAAATCTCTGGCTCCCACATTAATATACCGCCTCTTAAATTAATGTCTGTTAATTCTGGCAATCTTTTAGCCAAAGCTTTATCTAATTCTATTACTGTAGCAACTACCCAACCATAATCAACCCAGTCACCAGACTTTATGACTTTTACTGCTTCATCTGCTGTTGTTAATTTTTGTTTGTATAAGGCTTTAAAATCCATAAAAAAACTCCCCACTTAAATATTTTTTATAAAATTAATCGTTATTTTAATAAACTCTAGTATAGTAAAATAAAATTCAATTGTCAATTGAATTTCTATATACGACTATTTTTTTTTGTTTTTTTTAAATAATAAAATTATTTTTTTTAACACAATTTATTGGAAAAATATTGTTATATATAACACAATTATTGTGAAATAAAATCATATTAAAACTATGATAAAATTATAAAAATATATACTACCTCTATTAAACATATATATAAAATACTAATGTTGACTTTATAACAAATATTAAATATAATATATTACGTAAAATAATATTTTTATATTATAGAGGCTATATGCTTTATGAAAAAGATATTATCATATATTTTCTTAATAGTGATTTATACTAATAGGAAAATATTAGCAATAGATAAACATAGCATAATATATAACATATTAAACTATATAGGGGTATCAAGTACACATATATCTAAAGCAATAAAAAATTGCTGTAAAAATATTGCAATATATGAAAAACTATATTTTAACAAAAAAAGAATTATATTTATTCGTATAATGAAAAATTATTTTTTACAAAAAAAATTAGTGTATTAAATTTCTTAGAAAAACAATTTTTAGTATTATTGGCTCCATACTAATTTCAAATATTTAATCATTATAAAAAAATAAAACTATATGGGATTTTTAAATTATGAAAAAAAATATAATATTATTTTTAATATTAATCTTATCAATAATTTCATGCAATAAAAAAATAGATATAAAAAATGATGAAATATCTATAAATCTTGGAGGAGAACCTAGAACATTGGATCCTACTTTAAACTCATTAAGTTTCGGATCTATATACATGATTCATTTTTTTGAGGGGCTCACTAAAAGAGACAGTAAAGATAATGTTGTTGCTGGTATGGCTGAAAGATGGGATATATCAGAAGATGAATTAACATATACATTTCATATAAGAACTAATGCAAAATGGTCTGATGGTCAAAATGTAACAGCTTATGATTTTGAATATGCATTAAAAAGAGCTGCTGATCCAAAAACTGCTGCTGCTTATTCTCATATGCTTAATATTATAAAAAATGCTAGGCAAGTATTAAAAGGTGAATTACCAGTTGATGAATTAAAAGTAAAAGCTATAGATGATTATAGTTTAGAAATAGTATTAGAAAATCCTACTCCATATTTTTTAGAGTATATATCTGTAAGCAGTCCATATTTTCCTGTTAGAAAAGATGTAATAGAAAAGTATGGTGATGAATGGAGCAGAAAACCTGAAACATATATTGTTAATGGTGCTTATATAATGACTGAAAGAAAAACTGATGAAAAAATAGTAATGGAGATTAATACAAATTATTATGATAAAGATTCAATAATTGCCAAAAAAATAAATGTTCTTATAATGGACGATTCTAATACAGCATTGGCAGCTATGAAATCAGGTGATTTACAATTTTCAGTTGTAGAAGCTCCGATAGGAGAAATTCCTGCTTTAATAAAAGAAAATTATATACTTCAGGAAGCAGCTTATGGTATTTATTTTCTTGAGATAAACTCATTAAAAGGAGTACTTACAAATCAAAAAATTAGAAAAGCTTTATCTCTTGCATTTGATAGAAACTATATAATATCAAATATAACAAAAATGAATCAGATACCTGCAGGTGCTTTTGTAGCTCCGAATATGAATGACTATGATGGGGATTTCAGAAAAAATGCAGGAAATTATATAGATTATAACAACTATGAGGAAAATATAAAAATGGCTCAGAAATTAATGAATGAAGCTGGATATACAAATGGAGAAAATTTCCCAGTACTTGAAATAAGAACAACTCCTGGATATTTTACTTTAATATGCGAAGCTATTCAGGATATGTATAAAAAGAATTTGAATATAGACACCACTATAAAATCTGAAGAATATAATGTTACATATCAGGCTATGGCTGAAAAAAATTATGATTTAGCCAGAACAGGTTGGACTGCTGATTATAGTGATCCTATGGCTATGTTAAATTTTTTCTCAGAATTAAGTTCTGTAAATCATACAGGATTTAATAGTAAAGAGTATAATGATTTAATAGAAATGGCTTCTAAAACAAATAATCAGCAAATAAGAATGGAGCTTTTACATAAGGCTGAGGATATATTATTTGATTATATGCCTATAATACCTATTATTTATAGAATGGATCCTTTTATGATAAGTCCTAAATTAAAGGGAGCTGTTTTTAATCCATTAGGAAGATATAGGTTTCACTATTCATACATAGAAAATTATAATAATTAAACATAATTAATTGTACTTTTCAAAATTATATATTAAAATATTTTTATAATACTTAAGGAGATGTATGTAAAATGAAAAAAATTATAATCTCAATCATTATATTCTCATTTTTAATATTATCTTGCTCATCAAAAAAATCTTCAAATGATTCAATAGTTGTATCTCTTGGAGGAGAAGTAGCTACTATAGATCCTCATCTTAATACGGCTAGTGCTGGTACAGTTTATATAAGACATTTTTTTGAAGGACTTATGAAAAAAGATAAAGATGGCAATATAGTAGGAGGAATGGCTGAAAATTATAAAATGAGTGAAGATGGAATGACTTATACATTCTATTTAAGAACAAATGCAAAATGGTCTGATGGAGTACCTGTTACTGCTGATGATTTTGTATATAGTTATAAAAGATTTGTTGATCCTAAAACTGCTGCTCCTTATGCTTCACTTATGGCACCTATAAAAAATGCATTAAAAATAGCAAAAGGTGATATGCCTGTTGACGAATTAGGAATAAAGAAAATAGATGATTATACTCTAGAAATAACATTAGAAAATCCTACTGCATATTTTTTAGAGCTTGCTGATATGTTTGAACCTGTTAGAAAGGACATAATAGAAAAGTATGGAGATACTTGGACTTCTAATCCTGAAAATTATATAGGAAATGGTCCGTATAAAATGACTGAAAGAATAAGAGATGATAAAATAGTGATGGAAATTAATACCAACTATTATGATAAAGAGGAAATAGTTGCTAAAAAAATTACAATATCTATGATATCAGATAAAAATACTGCATTAGCTGCTTTAAGAAATGGACAGATACATTTCTCTAATTTAGTGCCTACTCAGGAAGTTGATAATCTTAAAAAAGAAAGTTTAATTGTTATGAATCAGGCTTATGGCACAGTATTTTTTGAAATGAATCTTACAAATAAAGCATTTTCAGATTCAAGAGTTAGAAGAGCATTAGCACTTGCCATTGATAGAAACTATATAGTAGAATCTGTAAATAAATCAGACCAGATACCTGCGGGTGCTTTTGTGCCACCATTAATTAGCGATTATGAAGGAGAGTTCAGAGTTAATGGCGGTGATTATATAAGCGTACAGACTAACGATTATCAAAAAAATATAGAAGAAGCTAAAAAATTAATGGCTGAGGCTGGATATCCTAATGGTGAAAATTATCCTGTAATAGAAGTTCTAGTAGCAAATGATGGTAATGTTGTGATGGTTGAAGCTATACAGCAGATGTGGAAAAATATAGGTGTTGATGCTGTTATAATACCTAGGGAATGGGCTGTTATATTACAGAGCTTTAGAGATTTAAGTTATCAGATGGTTTTAAGCGGTTGGACTGGTGATTATAATGATCCTATGACTATGCTTGAACTATATTTAAGCTATGCTCCAAGTAATCCTGGATACAATAATCCTGAATATGATAAGCTTATAGAAAGCTCTAAACATATAGTTAATGCAAAAGACAGAATGAAAATTCTTCATGATGCTGAAAAAATACTTATGTATGATATGCCTATTATACCTATACATTATAGGTCAAATGTTTTAATGGTTTCTAAAGAACTTAAAGATTATAAACTTGATCCTTTAGCAAAATACAGATTCCAGTATTCTTATTTAGAAAAATAATTCAAAAATAATTTTATATAAAAAAGGAAGTCGGTTATGCTGATTTCCTTTTTTGTTAAAATTAATTACATACCCCGCCCATTAAATTTATTGCCAATACTAAATACATCATTTTTATTATATATATATTACAAATACAAAAAAGCATGCCCCGCCCTAGTTGTTATTACCGCACGTTTAGCAAAATTTTTAATATAATAAAAATTGTATTATAAATTGATTTAAATTTTTAACGAATTCACCGTGCGTTAAATATACAAAAAATTTAATCTACACTTGGGTGGGATGCAATAATATCTAAATTACACAATAGGAAATAATAAGATTATTATAAAAAATAAAGCAGGAAATATAGAGGGTGGGATTTAAAATAAAATTTATTTTTTTAAACTTCTATAATGCGAAATTAATATATCATAAGGATAAAGCTTAAAAGAATCATTATAAACATTTTCAAGTAAATTTTTTATTAAATTAAGTTTTTCTTTAAAACTTTTATTTTTATCTCTTATTTTATTAAATTCTATAAAAAATGATTTTCTTACTATCTTCATAAAAATACTTATTCTAATCATCTCATCAAAAAATTTACCATTAGGCACTTTTAATTTTTTTATGATAATAAAGAAAATAGATAAGAAATATAAAATTGTTGATATTCTAATAAAGTATATTATAGTGAAATCAGCACCTACTTTATCAATATAAAATCCAAATAAATTGTAATACTCTCCTCTGGAGTTTAAAGCCTGAATAATAAATATAGCTAGAAAATAAGGTATTAAATACAATAGCTTTTTTATAGTCATAAAAATAGATTTAGTAAATATTATATGAAGTATAAAAAAAGCTATTGCAATATAAATCAATAAATTAACTTTTATAAAAAATATAGTTATTAGTATAGATAAAGCTAAAATAATATGTAATATATATAGCATTATTTATTTACACGTTCAACATAGCTGTCATCTCTAGTATCAACTTTAATTTTATCTCCTATGTTGATAAATAAAGGCACATTAACTTCTATACCAGTTTCAAGTTTAGCAGGCTTTAAAGTAGAACCTGTAGTGTCGCCTTTAAATCCTGGTTCTGTATAAGTAACTTCTAATACCACATGAATAGGGAAACGAACTGCAGTAACTTCATCATTAATGTACTGTAAATCAACTTCGCTGCTGTCTAATAAATAATATTTGCTGTCTCCCAATATATCAGCATTTACATGAACCTGCTCATAATTATCTAATATCATAAATACATAGCTATCGCCTTCTTCATAAAGGTACTGAGCTTTCTTATATGATAAATCTGCCTCTTCAACACTTTCAGTAGAAGAAAAAGTTTTTTCTATCATATTTCCTTTAAGCATATTTTTTAATTTTGTCTTAACATTTGCCTTTCTCTGCTGAGCTCTGTGGAAATGGGCATCTACTACTAAATAAGTTTCTCCGTCTAAAATTATAGCATCGCCTTTTCTTAAATCATTTACTGGTAACATTAAAAACCCCTATATAAAATTTTTAGTTTGTGAATTATATTTTATTAAAGATAAAATTAAAATATTGATAATCGTTAATCATCAATACCTAATTTATCATCAATATATTTTTTATCAAGTTCAAATACTTGTTTTTCTTTATTTTCATTAGGCATATCATACATAGCATCAAGCATAACTCTTTCAAATAAAGCTCTAAGCCCTCTAGCACCAGTATGCTCTTCCATAGTTTTTTTCACTATAGATTTTAATGCCTCATCATCTATTTTTAATTCTATATTGTCATAAGAAAATAATTTTTGATACTGTTTAGTTAAAGCATTCTTAGGCTCTTTCAATATTTTTAAAAGCTCCTCTTCCTTAAGCTCTTCTAAAGTAGCTATAACAGGAAGTCTTCCTATAAGCTCTGGTATAAGTCCGTATTTAACTAAATCCTCTGTAGCAATATTTTTCATTATCTCATCATAATTAAGATTATCCATAGAATTAACTTCAGCAGCAAATCCTAAACCTTTTTTAGAAGTTCTCTCAGCGATTGACTTTTCTATATCAATGAAAGCACCTCCGCATATAAAAAGTATATTAGAAGTATCTATATGCAAATTATCCTGATGAGGATGCTTTCTTCCGCCATGAGGAGGAACTGTAGCAACAGTACCTTCAACTATCTTTAATAAGGCCTGCTGAACACCTTCTCCAGAAACATCTCTAGTTATAGAACGAGATTCACTTTTACGTGAAATTTTATCTATCTCATCAATATATATAATTCCTTTTTCAGCTAATTTTATATCTCCGTCAGCATTCTGTATAAGTCTAAGCAATATATTCTCAACATCATCACCAACATAACCAGCCTCAGTTACAGTAGTAGCATCAGCAATAGCAAAAGGTACATTCAAAGCCTTAGCCAAAGTTCTAGCCAATAATGTTTTACCGCTTCCAGTAGGACCTATTAAAAGCACATTAGACTTCTCTATTTCAACATCATTTTTATCTTCAGCATTCTGAGTAATTCTTTTATAATGATTATATACAGCCACAGATAAAACTTTTTTAGCATAATCCTGCCCTACAACATATTCATCAAGTAAAGATTTTATCTGTTTAGGAGGCAATATTTTTATTTCATAATCTTTATCTTTTGATTTTTTCTTCTGAATGTTCATATTAAAATAATCATTAGCTATAGAAGAACAATCAGAACATAAATAACCTTCATTTCCTTCAATATATCTGCTAAGCTCTTTTAATTCTCTTCCGCATAAAGAGCAAACTTCTTTTTTATCATTAGATTTTTTAGACATAATTCTCCAATATCAATAACTATAATTAAGTTTGTATATTCTATATTAAAATAGAACTATTGCAATAAAAAAATAAAAAATAAAAGCTAATAAACTTAATGATTAAGAATATTAGCTTTTTAATTCATAATTTAATAAAAACTATTCTCTGCTAGAGAAAACTTTATCTATAATACCGTAATCCTTAGCCTCTTCAGCACTCATGAAATAATCTCTATCCATATCAGCTTCAAGTTTTTTAAGATCCTGACCAGTATGATTAGCCATGATATTATTAAGTATACTTTTCAAACGAATAGTTTCTCTTAATTGTATTTCCATATCAGTAACCATACCTCTAGAACCGCCTGAAGGCTGGTGAATCATTATTCTAGAATTAGCAGTAGCAAATCTCTTACCTTTAGCTCCTCCTGCCAAAAGCAAAGCACCAGCTGAAGCAGCTTGACCTACACATAAAGTAGCAACATCAGGCTTAACATACTGCATAGTATCATACATACCTAAAGCAGCAGTAACAACTCCTCCAGGACTATTTATATATAAAGAAATATCTTTTTCAGGATCAGCTGACTCTAAGAATAAAAGCTGTGCTATAACTACATTAGCAACATCATCATTAATCTCGCCCCCTAAAAATATAATTCTATCTTTTAAAAGTCTGGAATATATATCGTAGGAACGCTCTCCTCTGCTTGTCTGTTCTATTACATAAGGTATAGTCATATAATTCTTCTCCATCATATATTAACCTCTCTCATATTAAATATATTAATATCCGCCCCAAATATCACTTTCTTCAGGCTTGAATTTACCTGCATCTTTTTCTGTAACATTTACATGCTCTTTAACATAATCCATAATAGCCTCAGAAGTAGCTCTTGTATGGGCATCACGCATTATATAATTAACTATATTCTGCTGTTCTTCTTTAGGAAGCTTTGAAAGTCCCATATAACTTTGATATTGATACATTCTATTAGCATATTCTTTTGCTTTTTCTTCATTTACAGTTATAGAATCTTTATAAGTATCTGAAAGTTTAGCCATAATCATATCAAAAGTTATTTGCTTTTTAACATTCTCTTCATATTCTTTTCTGATATCATCATCTGTTTTAGCAACTGAAATTAAGAAATCTGTTTTACTCATTCCTCTGCTAGACATAGATCTTTCAAATTCATTTAAAGATATTTCCAATTGCTCTTCAAAATATCCTTTAGGAAGATTAATATTAACTAATTCTAATAACTTATCAAATAAAGTTTCATTTATAAGTTCTCTATTAGCTCTTTCTTCTGCTCTTTTAACTAAATGTTCTTTTAATGATTCTTTTACTTTTTGTCTGTCTTCCTCTTTTGAATCATCTTTCATATCAGGTTTTTCTACTTTTACTATATTCATTATTAAAGTAGCTTCTCTTCCATCAATATAAGTTTTAAGAAGCTTTTTATCGTCTTTTTTAACACCTATAGCATTTCTAGCAAATATACTTTCATTCTCATCTTCGCTTGCCACTACAGTTAATTCTTTATTATATTTTTGATTAGCCTCATCATCAAATTCTATTTTCACATAAACTCTATCGCCAAGTTCAGATTTTAAATCACTCTCTTCAAAATGAGAAAATCTTTGAAGTGATAATTTATAAGCTTCTTCTACAATACTGTCATCAACATCATATTTATTCTTTTCAACATTTATAGAAGATAAATCAGGCAAATCAAATTCAGGTATAGGATAATACTCATAATCAAGATGAAGTCCATCATCTTTTTTTTCTAAATTAAGAAGTTTAGGAGTACCTAAAGACTTAACATTTTTTTCATCATGATAAGCATTCCAAGCATCTTCTATTAAAACTTCATTAGTAGCACCTTCCAAAGCTTCTCTATATCTTGAAAGTATAATATTATTAGGAGCATGCCCTACTCTAAAACCTTTAACATTAACTCTAGGCTTATAATATTCTATTTGCTTTTCTAATTCTTTATCATAAGCATCTTTAGAAATAGTAATTTTGAGAGTAACTAAATCTTTTTCATTAGTTGAAGTTTCAAATTGTAAATCTTTAATATCCATATTTAATAATACCTTTTTTAAATTCAAAAATAAAAAAATAACCCCAATAGAAAAAACATATCTATTGGGGTCTATTGATGAGCGGGAAACGGGACTCGAACCCGCGACAGTCTGCATGGCAAGCAGAAACTCTACCAACTGAGTTATTCCCGCATAGACATTGAATCTAGTATAACATAAAAGAAAAAAAAGTCAATAGCATAAAAAAACAAAAATATTATAATATAGATATGTATAAACAGCAATAATCTTTATCAAAGCCTATCTGATGAGAATGAAAAGAACATTCATAATATTAAGTAAATGCTCTTTTTATTAAACCTTTATCTGAATCTTCATAAACTTTATTCCAAGCATTATTAGCAGCATCAATTATACTATCTCCAATAGATTCATATTTATTATATCTATTATAATATCACTTTCAATTTTTTTATAATCTACTTACATTATGGTAATATCATAATATCCTTCATCATCATAATTATGATACTTTGATATTATATAATAATTATCTAAATCATTAGAGGAAGTTTTCCAAGAGCTATATCCCTACAAACTTCATACCTTCTTTGCTGTTATTTGTTCTTATAGTTAATTCTTTTATTTTATATGACATTTCAAATACCTAAATAATCTTTTAAAAATCTTCCTACACCATCTTCATAATTAGTCAAACATACATAATCAGCACTTTTCTTTACACTCTCTTCAGCATTTCCAACAGCAACTCCAATACCAGCATATTCTATCATCTCTATATCATTATAATTATCTCCGAAAGCTATTATCTCTTCTCTTGATATTCCTTTTTTATTACATAGCCATTCTAAAGCAGTACCTTTATTTATGCCACTGGCTAATACTTCAAGAAAATTAGTATGGGAAAATGATGTATGAACATTAAAATTATTTCTTATATCATTTTGAAGTTTTTCAAGTTCATCTCTGTCGCCTATAAACACCATTTTACTGAATTCAAAATTATTTATATTATCTAGTCCTATAATTGTGTCTGTGATTTTCTCTCTTTCTATATATCTTTCATAATAAAAATCAGGCTCAGAAACTATATATCTTTCACCGCTATAAACATGCAAATAAACATCATATTTCTTATAAAGATTTAAAATTGATTTTGAAATATCTGAATCTATTACTTTATTATATATAAAATTACCATTAGTATCTGCTATTATTGCCCCATTAAAAACTATTGAATAATTATCATTTTCAATCATATCTTTATATCGCTTCATACCATTAAAAGGTCTTCCAGTAGAAAGTATTATTTCTATGCCTTCATTCATTAAAGATTTAAAAATTTTTTTATTATAATCGCTTATGGAACTATTTTCATTTAGAAATGTACCGTCTAAATCGGTTGCTATCAGTTTTATATTACTCATAAAAGTATATTATCATAAAATGCATCAAAAACAAGTACATTATAATAATAAATTATCATCGTTTTGTAAATTTGATTTTATAGGGTCAAAGGAATATCTATGCATATCGCTTGGTCCATACATTTCTATAGCCTTAATATGCTCCTTTGTACCATATCCTTTATTTTTTGAAACTTTATATTTCTGATAAAAATCAGGAAGCTCATCCATCATTTTATCTCTGCATACTTTAGCAACTATACTTGCACATCCTATACTGTAGGATTTAGCATCTCCTTTTGTTATAGAACATTGCTTTATATCTGTATCCAATTTTACAGCATCTATTAATAGTATATCAGGCTTTATAGTTAAATTTTCAATGGCTTTCATCATAGCCAATTTTGTAGCATTATAAATATTAATCTCATCTATAGTTTTAGAATCAACAGAATAAACACTATATGATAAAGCTTTTGATATTATAATATTATAAATATATTCTCTTTTTTTGGCAGATATTTTTTTAGAATCATCTACATCTTCAACAATATTTTCTTTTACTATATTAATATCATTATCAAGTTCTAAAGGCATTATAACTGCAGCCGCTGTAACAGGTCCGAATAAACATCCCCTTCCAACTTCATCAATACCGCATATATACTTATACCCTAATGATAAATATTCTTTTTCATAAATAAACTTATCTAATTTGTTATCTAAAAACATATCCATAAATTATACACTATTTATCAAAAATTATAATAATTGATATGCCAAAAATACTGCTATCATAACAGCCAAAATAGACATTGATAATATAGCTATATCGCTAATCTTGACACCTGATGATTTATTATTATTATTTCTATATCTATTTACTCTATTTCTTTTTGCATATCTCACATAATTATCATTAGATACATCAGTTATATTATAAGAATTAACTTGTTTTTCCTGTTTTTTATTTACAGCATCGAATAATTGTTCAAATCTTATATTATTTTTATTCAAAATATCATTTACAGCTTTAACAAATTCATAATTCTTTGATTCCTGATTTTCTAACTTTTTATTAATAATATCAGCAAACTCTCTGAATTGAGAATTATCTTTATTAAGAATTTTATTAATTTCAGTTTCTAAATCCTTATGATTCTTTCTGATATCTGAAATCTCTTTGAAATTCTTCAAATTCTGCTCTAACATCACATTATTATAATTAGTATTATTCTTTTCTATTCTTTCATCTATCTTATCATATACAATATTGGAAAGTTCATCTTTGAATCTATTTAAATTCTCTTTTTCTTCCTCTAAAAATCTAGTCTGCTCTTCTTTACTTTCTTCAAGCTTATTATTTAAATTATTTATATCACTTGAATAAATGCTTAATTTTTCATTGATATTATTTATTATCTCATCATACTTAGCATTATTTTCATTAATAGAAGTTTCTAAATCTTTATGATTCTTTCTGATATCTGAAAGCTCTTTAAAATTCTTTAAATTCTGCTCTAGCATTACACTATTGTAATTAGTATTATTCTTCTCTATTTTCTCGTCTATCTTATCATCTACAGCATTAGAAAGTTCATCTCTGAATCTATTTAAATTCTCTTTCTCTTCTTCTAAGAATCTAGTTTGCTCTTCTTTACTCTCTTCAAGTTTATTATTCAAACTATCTATATCTCTTTTAGTATCTTCTGAATAACTAATCAATTTTTCATTGATATTATTGATTAAATCATCATATTTAGCATTATTTTCATTAATAGAAGTTTCTAAATCTTTATGATTCTTTCTAATATCTGAAAACTCTTTAAAATTCTTTAAATTCTGCTCTAACATCACATTATTATAATTAGCATTATTCTTTTCTATTTTCTCGTCTATCTTATCATCTACAGCATTAGAAAGTTCATCTTTGAATCTATTTAAATTCTCTTTTTCTTCTTCTAAAAATCTAGTCTGCTCTTCCTTACTTGCTTCAAGCTTATTATTCAAACTATCTATATCTTTTTTATGTTCATCTGAATAAGAACTTAATTTTTCATTTATGTTATTGATTAAATCATCATATTTAGCATTATTTTCATTAATAGAAGTTTCTAAATCCTTATGATTCTTTCTGATGTCTGAAAGCTCTTTGAAATTCTTTAAATTCTGTTCTAGCATTACACTGTTATAATTAGCATTATTCTTCTCTATTTTCTCGTCTATCTTATCATCTACAGCATTAGAAAGCTCATCTTTAAATCTATTTAAGTTTTCTTTCTCTTCTTCTAAAAATCTAGTATGTTCTTCCTTACTCTCTTCAAGTTTATTATTCAAACTATCTATATCTCTTTTAGTATCTTCTGAATAAGTATTTAATTTATCATTAATATTATTTATTAAATCATCATACTTAGCATTATTTTCATTGAGAGAAGTTTCTAAATCTTTATGATTCTTTCTGATATCTGAAAGCTCTTTGAAGTTCTTCAAATTCTGCTCTAACATCACTGTATTATAATTAGCATTATTTTTTTCTATCTTTTCGTCTATCTTATCATCTACAGCATTGGAAAGTTCATCTTTAAATCTATTTAAATTCTCTTTCTCTTCTTCTAAAAATCTAGTCTGCTCTTCTTTACTCTCTTCAAGTTTATTATTCAAACTATCTATATCTTTTTTATGTTCATCTGAATAAGTATTTAATTTATTATTAATATTATTTATTA
>CALXXQ010000018.1 GCA_944392715.1 uncultured Brachyspira sp. | reverse complement strand
ATAATTAATGTTAAAATTCAAAATTAAGCAGAAAATTTTATAGGGCGGGGTATGTAAATAAAGTTTTAAATCTTAATTACATTTGCCCACCCTTTAGTCTTACTGTTTTAATTTCTAATTATAATTTTATATTTTCTTTTTTGCCTATTTAGAATTTATAGCTGCCCGCCCAAGATTTTTTTAAATTTATAGCGTACACACCGCACACAGAGTAAAATTTAAAACATAAGATACTTTTGAATTATAATATTAATAATAAAAGAAAATATGTTTAACGTGCGTTTACTAAAAATAAAGGCTTCACTTTTATTAAGTAAAGCCTAATTATTTTTTATTTTATTAAATTATTAAAATAAATGTTTATTCATTTCTATTGAATTCTAAATCTTTTAATTCTCTTAATTTTGGAAGATCATCCAAACTATTTATACCGAAATGCATTAAGAATTTATCAGTAGTACCATAAGTTTGTCTTTTATCTAAATAGTCTTTTCTTCCTTTCCAAGCAATGAAACCATCTTCCATTAAAGCCCTTAAATGATATCCGCTGTCGCTTTGTCTTATATCATCAATTTCAGCTTTAGTTAAAGGCTGCTTATATGCTATTATAGAAAGAGTTTGAAGCATTGCTTTTGATATTTTTTTCTTTCTTTTTTTATCGTATATTGCTGATAATGTACCGAATGTAGAAGGTATTATTGTCATAAGAACAGAATCTCCTACTTCAAGTATCTCTATAGCACTTTTAGCATTTCTATATCTATTATTGATATTTTCTATATGAGTTCTTATATCGGCATTTTCACATCTGAAAAGTGTTCTAAGTCTGCTTATAGGAACATTACCTTCAACATATATAATCGCTTCCATAATCTTTTCAAGCTCTTCTTCATTTGAAAGTATAGATTCGTCTATTTCTAAAGTATTTTTATTTTCAGTATTAACTGCCTGAGTTTCTGCATTATTTTCAGAAGTTTGTTCTGAAATTTCATCCTCTAAAAGAGCACCGCTTGTTTCAATCATTTCATCCATAATATTTATATCCCTAAAAAACAAAATCCTTTTTATTTTTTAATATATCAAGATTATAGCATATTAAAAACTTTTTTCAATCGTTTAGCACATAATTTTGTGTATATATTTTTATGGGAAAATAAATTTATTTTCAATTATTAATTATTTTCTTTGCATAGTTTAATACTTTCATCGTTTATGATTCTTTTTATAATTTCTATATTTGAATCATCAAAGTTTTTATTGAAGTATATACTTTTTATTTTAATATTATTATTTAGAATTGCCCTATAATTATTATTATCACCATTATAATAACTTAATATAGAAAGTAAGTTTTCGCAATGTATATTATCTTCTTTTGTGAGAAATTTAGCAGTTTTTCCATAAATATTATCTTCTTCATAGTTTTTAGTTTTTATTATAATAGGACTTTCAATTTCATATTCTATACATATATCATTATCATTTAAATTGTTAATTGAGTTTTCAAATGATGAAGAAAATAAAGCAAAATTTATATTCATTTTTTCTATGATTGGTTTTACAGCCTTTAATTTGCTTTCTTCAATAATTGAATTTTTTAAAATATCATATGCATTTTCTGTTTCTGCAGTTTTATCCAATAATAGTTTAAGAGAATCTGTATTATAATCTGTATTTTTATATAATGTACAAGAATTGTTTGATTTATGAATATTATAAAATTCTATGCTTTTATTTAAAGATTTTTCAAATAGATTTAAAAAATCATCGTATTTTATAATATTTCCTTTTAGTAAAGTATATGATAATAAGAAAATATTATAACTTGCAAAATTATCATTTTTTAAATCAAAATTATCTATATATTTATGATATGTATTTATTAATGATTCATAATCTTTCTTTAAATAATATATTACAGCTAAATTATTATAAAGTTCAAAAGATGATTTTTCAGATTCTATTAAATTATTATAACAATTACATGAATTATCATAATCTTTTATTCTATAATAGGATTCAGCAAGCATATAATAAATATCATTATTCTTCTTTTCTACTTTATTGGAGTATTCTATTACTTTTTCATAATTTTTATTATTAAAGCAAATTGAAACTAATTTATCATAATGTCTGAAAGAACTAGGATTTTCTTCTATAATTTTTGAGGCAATATATAATGCATTATTATACTCCTCTAAATCATAGTATATTTTAAATAATGTTTCATAAGCATTGCTGTATAGAGGATTAATTTCTAATGTTTTATTTAAATAAATTAATGCTTTCTCTTTTTCTCCTAAATGATAATATGATAAACCAATGCCATTATATGAATCTGCATTATTACTGTTTATATCTATAGATTTATTAAAGTTTTCTATAGCATGTTCATAATCTTTTAAATTATAATAAGCTAATGCTAAATTATTATATGCCTTATAATATCTGTCATTAATTTCTATAGATTTATTAAAATAATTTATAGCCTTATCATATTCTTCATTAGATGAATAACATATTCCTATAAAATTGTATGCCTTATAAGCATTATTATTGTTTTCTATAACTTTTTCAAAACATTCTATAGCTTCATAATAGTATTTTTTAGAATAATAACTTATTCCAAGTTTATTATAATCTACAAAAGTATTAGAATCTAATTTTTTTGCTTTATCAAAATAAAGAGCTGCCTTATCAAATATTTTTCTATTGAAGTATACCAAAGCTAAATTATTATAAGCATTGGCATATTTAGGATTTATATCTATAGCTATATTGAAATATTTAATAGCATTATCATAATCTTTTAAGAAAGAATAGACTGCTCCCAAAGTATTTGCCATTTTATATGATTTGCTATTATATTGAAGGAATCTGCTAAAACATTCTATAGCCTTATCATAATTATTGATATTATAATAGCTCATTCCAAGCATATCATAAGCTTTGAATATTCTTTCGTCTAGAGATTTTGAATGTTCAAAAAACTCTATTGCTTCATTATATTTTTTATTTTTATAGTAGAATAGGGCTAGATTATTAAAAGCTTTATCATATTTAGGGTTAATCTCTATAGCTTTATTAAAATTTTCTATAGCTTTAGTAAAATCTTTTTTTTCGAAATAGCTAATTCCAAGAAGATTGTAAGCTTTAAAAGAATTAGGTGTAATTTTCAATGTCTCATTAAAACACTCTATGGCTTTATCATATTGTTTTATGGCATGATAACTTATTCCAAGTAAATTGTATGATTTGAAAGTTTTTATATCAACTTTTCTAGCTTCTTCAAAATATCTTACAGCATCCTCATACTCTTTCATCTCAACGCATACTTGACCCTTATATAGATTAGCTCTATAATTTTTAGGAACTTTTTTTAATATAACATCAAGTATTTCAAGAGTTTGATGATAATCTTCATTATTTAGCCTGTATGAAACCTCATTTAAAAGATGTTCCATCTTTGTATTATACATAAAAACCCCATATACAATTATTGTAAATATTTTACAATGAATATACATATTATGTCAACAATAAAATAAATTTTTTTATATTTTGAAGTTTTTTAATTAAAATATTATAATTACTTGAAATTTTTAAGGAGAATATTTTATATGAATAAACCAAAAATAGTAGTGCTTGACGGATTTATTTTAAATCCAGGAGATATATCTTGGAATGAAATAGAGAGTATATCAGATTTAAAAGTTTATGATAGAACTAATTATGATAAAGTACCAGAAGCTGCAAAAGATGCTTGGGGAATATTAAATAGTAAAGTTGTATTTGATAGGAAGTTAATGCAATCTTTACCGAATTTAAAATATATAGGAATGCTTGCCACTGGATATAACATGATAGATATTGAAGCAGCCAAAGAATTGGGAATAACAGTTACAAATGTAAGAGGTTATGGTCCTCAATCTGTTGCACAGCTTGTAATGGCTTTTGTATTTTCTCTTTCTTTTAGGATAATAGATCATAATAATCAGGTGCATAATGGAGATTGGGTAAAATGTAAAGATTATTCTTTCAGTTCTTATCCTTTAATAGAGCTTGAAAATAAGACAATGGGGATATTTGGTTTTGGAGATATAGGAAGAGAAGTTGCTAAAATGGCTCAGGCAATGGGTATGAAAGTTTTAGTTTATTCAAGAAGCAAAAAAGAAGGATTTGAAAATGCTTCAAGTATAGAAGAGCTTTTTGAAAAGTCTGATTTTTTATCTCTTAATAGTCCTTTAAATAAAGAAACAGAAAATATAGTTGATATTAAATTACTTTCAAAAATGAAAAAAACAGCATTTTTAATCAATACTTCTAGGGGAGGGGTTATAGTAGAAAAAGATTTAGCTTATGCTTTGAATAATGATTTAATAGCTGGTGCTGGTTTAGATGTACTTTCAAAGGAGCCTCCTAGTTCTGATAATCCTCTTCTTACTGCTAAAAATTGTTATATTACTCCTCATTTTGCAGGCAATACTATAGAAGCTAGAACAAGGCTTATGCATAAAGTTTATGAGAATATAAAGGCATTTTTAGATGGAAATCCTATAAATGTTTTAACAAAATAATTAATAGTCAGTAAATTTAAAAAAAGCTTGGGTGGGCAGCTAAAATAACAGATAAAATAAAAAAGAAAAATAATATAAAAATATTAAATGATATTGAAAAGTTATAGGGTGGGCGAGTGTAATTAAATTTTTAAACTTAATTTAAATTCCCCGCCCTTTATTCTTTTTTATTTGATTTAGAATTTTTAGCTTTATAGCTCAATAAAAAATAAAACACCCGCCCAAGTTTAAATTAAATTTAACGCACGATAAACTGAATTTTAAATATTAATTGAATTATAAATATAACTTTAATTGTATATAAAAATTAGCTTACCGTGCGTTGTTTATTGTAAATAAGCATTAAAAAATCTATATAAACCTTGAGAATCATATTCTACATTTTTTAATTTTGGAGAAACTAATAATGCTTCAGAATAAAAATATATTGGTACTATAGCATTATCATTCATAAAAACATTTTCTGCTAAATGAAGCGAATGCATTCTTATTTGATTGTTTTTGTTTGTGGATGCTATGTCAATGTAATCATCAAAAGCTTTATTTGAATATGATCCATAATTGTTAGGAGCATCGCTTTTGAAAATATTTAAGAAGTTTATAGGGTCATTATAATCTGCATACCATAAATAAACAGCTAAATCAAAATTTCTGTCATACATATTCTGAAGATAAGAAGCCCATTCATGCTTAACTATTCTTACATCGATGTTTAAATTCTCTTTAAGCATACTCTGAACTGCATCAGCTATGTTTATGTCAAACTCCCTTGTAGCTATAAGTAAATCAAGTACAGGAAAATTTCTTCCATTTTTGTATCCTGCTTGTGATAATAATTTTTTAGCTTCTTCTATATTTTTTTGGTAATTTGATGATATTATATACTCTCCTGCTTTAGCTCTGAAATCACCGTTTATATCGTTAATGCCATAAGGAACTAAACTTCCAGCAGGTCTCTCTCCGCATTTTGTAATTGATTTTACTATATAGTCTCTATCTATAGCTAAAGATAATGCACGTCTTACTCTGCTGTCTTTCAATGCTTCTTTATTATTTAAATTAAATCTGTAATAATATGATGCAGCAACAGGCACAATATGAACTATTCCTTTTTGCTTTAAAGATTCAATGTCTTTTCTAGGGAAAGGTTTTGCAAAATGAATTGAATTTTCTAATACCCCAGCAAGAGAAGTATTAGGCTCTTCCATTAAAAGAAAAGTTAATTTATTAGGCTTTATATTTTCATTATTCCAATAGTTTGTATTTCTTTCTAATATTATGTTTTTATCGAAATTCCTTTCAGTCATTTTAAAAGCCCCATTTCCTATATAGGTTTCAGGTTTTAGGGTCCATTTATCACCATATTCATTTATTATATCTTCACGAACAGGATAAAAAGGCGGATAAGCAGCAAGCTCTAAAAAGTATGCTGTAGGACTATTTAATTCTACTTCAAATGTATAATCATCTATTGCTCTTACTCCAAGTTCTTCTATAGTTTTTTCGCCGCCTATAACTTCTTTTGCATTTTTTATCACTTCAAAATAATAGCTGTATTTATTGGCAGTTTTTGGATCAACAGCACGTCTCCATGTATAAACAAAGTCCTGTGCTTTAACTTCTTTTCCATCGCTCCATTTTGCATTTGTTCTTAAATGAAAAGTGTAAATATTTCCCTCTTTATTAATATCCCAGCTTTCAGCAGCTCCTCCTATTATTTTATTGTTGGCATCTTTTTTTGTAAGTCCTTCAAAAGCATGAAGAATATATATCATAGTAAGATTATCAGTATTTAAAGTTGGATCCATAGTTAGAGGTTCAGGGGCAAGATTTATAACAATTTCATTATTTGTAATTATTTCTTTTTTAGAACATGATATTATTAAAAGCATTAATAAACTAGCAGTAATTATTTTTTTTAACATTTGTTTTTCCTTTGCATTAATTTATAAAAATTACACTTCTATTATTGTTATAATATATTTTTGTTCCTAATAAGATTATAGGATTAAATAAATTTGCATTATAATTTTTTAATTAGTATTTAGTATATCATTTATAGATAATACACATAAAGCAATAGCCTTGTCTATTTCTTCTTCATTGATTATCAAAGGCGGATTAAAATAAATAACATTTCCTAAAGGTCTCAATAATAAACCTCTTTGAAGTGCCTTTTTATATATTTGATAACCCATTCTAAGCTTAGAATCAAATCCTTCTTTTGT
>CALXXQ010000017.1 GCA_944392715.1 uncultured Brachyspira sp. | reverse complement strand
TCATTCTTGGTACATTTGCTTCAATACTTACAAAAATGCCTAAGGCTGGAACTTGGATGGTATATGTTAAATATATTTTCACTTTCCTAATGATGATAATAAGTTTCTATTATGCTAATATACTTTTTGGTGTAATTGGATTTAATAAAATAAGCTATATACTTGCTTCAGCTACGATATTAGTATTTGCTGCATTAGTTTACATAATAAAAAACAAATCTGCTATGTTAAGTTCATTAGAAATAAAAATATTCATTTCTGTAGTAATTATATCAATAGTATTAGGCTGTACTTACGGATTCATAAAACAAAAGAATGAAGTTTCAAATCATATCATATATAATGAAGCATTAGAACTTTCAAAACAAAACAACAAACCAATACTAATAGATTTCTCTGCTGTTTGGTGTGCAAATTGTTATGAACTTAAAGAAAAAGTATTTGTCAATGAAGAACTTAAAAAATTCATAGATGATAATTTAATTTTCACTGAAGTTGATGTTGATAAATACAAAAATATTTCTGATGAATATAATGTTAAATGGCTTCCTTGGATAATAGTAATTGATAGCGACAAGAAAATATTATACACAAAGAATTCATTTTCAAGTTTCGATGACAAAATGGCTTTGAGTATAAAAGAAGAATTAGAGAAAGTAATTAATAAATAAATTTTATATAATGATTATATTTATGTAAAACTAAATGATATAGAAAATTTATTATTTTTTATATATCCCAACAACTATATTTTATCAAAAATTATTTTCTTATTTTTATTATTTGTGGGGGCTAGTCCCCACACCCCCACTTCTTTTGGTGACCCAAAGAAGCAAAAGGACTGCATTTTTATACAAAATAATAGTATTATATTACATTTAATAAATATTTCTTTAATATAAAGTTTCAGCAATTGCGTTTTCTCGAAGCGTATCCAAGTTTATCGAGAATATAGGTTCTCATTGTAGGTGCATTCTGTACTGTAACCCATTACAGATATACCTCTGTAAATGCGGCTGATTACTCAACATCAAAAAATAAACTAATTGTAAAAAGATAATCTACATGTTAAAATTAATTAAAAAATAAGGACTAAAAAATGCCTGTTATATCAAGATTTTATGGTATCATTATTAAAATGTATTTTCAGCAGAAAGAGCATAATCCTCCTCATTTTCATGCTATATATGGTGAGTATGTAGGTGTTATTGATATCAATGAATTAAAAATGATAGAAGGCGATTTACCTAATAAAGCATGTTCTCTTGTATTGGAATGGGCTAAAAATAATCAAGAAGAACTTTTAAATATTTGGAATACTCAAAACTTTAAACAATTAGAACCTTTGGAGTAATTATGACTTTCCATAAAATTAAAAATGTTAAAGCTTTGGATAATCTCATTTTAGAAATAATATTTGAAAATGAAGAAATAAAATATTATGATATAAAAAAATTAATATCTAAACATAAAGAGTTTGAAATTTTGAATGATAAGACTTTATTTGAACTTGTAAAAGTAGATGTCGGCGGATACGGCATTTCTTGGAACGATGATTTGGATATATCATGCAACACTTTATACTACTCGCCGTAGTGGTTTCCCGCACGGTACTGCAACCCATTACTGATAGTCCTCTATACGAAACCGAAAGAAATATTAGGAAGAAATCAACCATAGGTTGTGGTAACGGTTTATTATTCCAAATTATCATTCATAAATATTTTTTCAAATCAGTCATCATATTAAAAATTATCTCAGAAGTTTTATAAATTCCTTGAGCATGAGTATAATTCTTTTTCACAATTATTCCTCTATTTATCAATTTTAAAATAGCAGCTTCTTTAGATATTCCAAAAATATATCTTACATAATCTATAAATAAATGTGTCATTCTTATATTTATAGGTTGTTTATCAAGAAATAAATAATCTTGATGTATTCTATATCTTATTCTAAAAATATTCCAATATATATTTAATATATTATCTGGTATCAAAAAATTAGAAGCAAAAATATTTGCTTGTACTTCCATTCTATTATTAATTTCTTTAGACACGATATCTTCAAAAGATAAAACATCAGATATTACATCATTAAATAAATCTATTCTTTTAAATAAACTTTCTCTATGCAATATATAATGTCCTATTTCATGTGCTAATGTAAATCTCCATCTTGGAGACTCGTATTCCAATTTATTTGTAATATATATTATTGATTTTTTAAAATCTATAGATCCAAGAATGACATTATTATTTTCATTACCTAATTTATGGCTATAATCTACTTTTACATCAAATTTTTTATCAAGTGTTTTTATTATTTTATTAGTATCTGCCTTATCATCTTTATAAATATCAAAGTATGTAAAATGTTCATTAATAGTTTTTATAATTTTATCTTCTTTAATAAACCCTATTTTTACTTTAGAATAATTAAAACTGTATTTTTCTATTATATCAAAATGATATAGTAAATTTACTAAACTATTAAATACAATATCATTTAAACTCTTTTCTTTTCTCTTTACTATAGTTTCAACAGCATCATTCTCATTAACAATATATAATCCTATATTATATATTTTTGCAAATTTTATTGCGGTTTCTGAAAACCCATTCTTTGATACTAAAATTCCTCTTACAAAATTACCATACAATATTCTTGTATGTAATTCTTCAAGAATATTTACATGAATTTTTTCTTTGTAGGCTTTACATTCAACTACTGTCATAAATTCTGGTATTATAGATTTGTCATATTTAGACTTCTCTTTATCCTCTGCTGTTTTATATGTTTTAATCATTATATCAACATCTATATCTCTTATATATCCATTTTCTTCTTTTGTTGATTTATATTTATGTATTAATACACTCTTTTGTCCATTTAAATAAGACTCTTCAGTATTAATAAATATACTTAGAGCATTGAATACTCTTTTCTCAAATTCATCACCAATTTCAGTAGTGTTCATTGTTTTACTCATTATGTATTTATATATAAATAATGGCTAACAGCCCGCGTCATAAACTTAATAAAAATTTTTTGCTTCTTTTTCTTATTACAAATAAAAATTGTTCGCTTTAAGGCTCTGTCAAGTAAACTTGCCAGACGCTCACAATTTTTATTAAAAAGAAATGGCTTTTCGTGTAGCGTGCCCGACAGGACATAAGGTTCTTTTTGGCTAAATAAAAAAATACACAAAACGGTTTGCTTTCTTTCCAAAAGAAGTTACCTATCAATCATATTAATATCATTATAAATTCACATAAAAAATTATCAACCCACTATATATACCCTAATTAGGTAAACAAATACTAATTACAGCATTATAAATTTAATATGAGTTAGTCAGCCTAATTGTAAATAGATAAAGTACATAATGCATGAGGTAGCAAAAAAGACAACATAAAAATTGACAATTTACAAATTATTAGTATAATGCCTAAAATATTTTAATACAATACAAAGGGAATTAAAGGAAAGTTTATGAAAAAAATTATATTAATGATAGCTTTAAGCATTTTAATAAGCTGTAGTAACAAATCTAATAACACACAAAACAATACAGAAGATAATAACAATACAAACATAACAATCAATAACAATACCACTCAAAATACAAATCAAATTATAAGTCAGCAAACAACTCCAGTAAGAAAGAAAAAACCAGAATTTAAAAATAAATATCCTATCAAACCATATACAGAAGAAGAAATTGATGAGATATTATACAAAACCATTGACTCAGAATTAGCAGATTATGGAATATCCGATAATTCTAAAAAAGAAAGAAGAGAAGAAGAAAAACAAAAAATGCAAAATATTAAAGATTTACTTTTGGAAGGAATAAACAGTAAAGATGAAAATGGAAACAGCATATTGACTCTAATGCAGAAACTTGATTATAGAAATTATGCTTATAATAATTTAGTGATATGGCTTGTTGAACATGG
>CALXXQ010000016.1 GCA_944392715.1 uncultured Brachyspira sp. | reverse complement strand
GTAATTAAAAGATTTATATTTTTAAGCATTAATTTGAAATAAGTATAAAAAAAGTATATTATTATTCATAAATTTAATTAAAGGTGTGTTAATGAAAACTGCAGAAGAATTAATAAATAAATTAATGAAAAATCAAATGGATTATAATATATTTATAAAATTTAATTCAAAAACTGCTTTAGAAAAAACATCTCTTACAAATTTAATAAGAAAAGCTATAAGTGAAAAATATATAGAAAAAACAGATTCAAATTTACTTAGAGTTACAAAAGAAGGCAGACAATATATCAATAAATTAGAAGGTAAAGAAGAAGCACCTAAAACAGTAAAATCTGTAAGAATAAATGTTAATCCTAAAGATGCCAAATTGGATTCTAAAATTATAGCTAAATCTTATAATATAAAATTGGATTTCAGTGAAGAATTATTAAAACTTGCAGAAGAAATAAATAATAATGCTGATTTTAAAAACATAGAATCTGATAGAGTTGATTTAAGAGATATAAAAACTATAACTATAGATAGTGAAACTACAAAAGATTTAGATGATGCTTTTAGTATAGAAAAAATAGATAATAATTATAAGGTTTATATTCATATTTCTGATGTAAGTCATTTTATAGAGCTTGATTCTCCTTTAGATTTAGAGGCTAGAAAAAGAGGAAATTCAACTTATTTGATTGATACAGTTTATAATATGTTTCCTGAAATTTTATCTAATAATATAATTTCTTTAAATGAAAATACTGATAGATTTGCTTTAACTTTTATAGTTGATATAAATAATGATGGAGAAATATTATCTTCATCTGTTTGTAAATCTGTTATAAAATCTGATAGAAAATTATCATATGATTATGTTGAGAAAATTATTAAAAAAGAAGAGAGTGATGAGGATTGGCTTTTAGATTTAATTGATAATGCTTTGAATATAAAAAATATTTTGTATAAAAAGAGAAAAGAGGGCAGTGGAGTAGAATTTGAGAATCAGGATATAAAGATAGTATTAAATGATGAAGGCATGCCTATAGAGTTTTATGCTGAAGAGAAAAAAGAATCTATGGCAATAATAGAAGAGCTAATGCTTCTTGCAAATAGTAAAATAGCTGAGAAATTATCAAACTATGATGGAGTTATATACCGATATCATGGGCTTCCTGATGAGTATAGATTCAATAATTTTAATATACTTGCTCATAATAAAGGTTATGATTTAAAAAAGAATAAAGATAATAGTTATGATATAAAAGGATTCATTGATAATATAAAGGGAAAGCAGGAAGAGAATTTACTTATACCAGTTCTTCTTCGTTCTATGACTCCTTCATCTTACAGTACAATTAATAAAAGTCATTTTGGATTAGGTCTTGATTATTATGTTTACTTTACTTCTCCTATTAGAAGATACTCTGATTTGCTTATACATAGAATAGTAAAGGATACTATATTATCAAATAAAGATTCTATAGATGAAAAATTAAAAAATGTATGTAAGGATTCTATTGAGAGTTTATCTTTGCTTGATAAGGCTTCAAAAAAGGCAGAAAAATATCTTATACAGATAAAGGCAGCAAGATATATGAAAGATAGATTAGGAGATGAATATTATGGTATTATAAGCTCTATATCACCAAAAGGAATATATGTTGAGATAGAGGGTTTAGAAATAGAAGGCTTTATAGAATCCACTTATGTAGGTTCTAATTATAAATTTTATCAGGATATGCAAAGCGTGTATGTAGATAAAATAAAAGCTTATGAATTAGGTGATAGGGTGAAAGTTTTAGTTGCAAGTGCTAATGTAGAAAATGGAAAAATATTTTTCTCTCTATAATTTTATGATATAAATAAAACTTTTTTAAATAATTAATTTATATATTGATCATTACTCTTTAATGAATTTATTATACTATATAAACAGCTTTCTAATTTTTTATCATCTATGAATTTATTAGCATCTGTTTTTATATCTTCTTCTTTTATAATAAAATATTTCATTCCAGCTTTACTTATTAATTTTTCTTTTACAAGATCATTATTCTTTATTTTAATTTTCATCTCTTCAGTATTTCCAAAATGTCCAGCCCCATCATATTCTATTACTGCTATAGGCTCATTTATTTTATCACCTCTTTTATAAGTTATTAAAAAATCGCAGTAAAAATCTCTGAAACTTTTCCAAGCATCAGTATTTTCTTCAGCATCTAAAAATGCTTTAAATGATACTTGTTTATAAACATTATAATCTTTGAATAGATTTAATATGGAATAGAAAATTTTTGTTTCTTCTATATTCATAATTTTTTTTATTACTATATTTCCTGCTTCCATATTTGATAATCTTTGTTCTGTTATATCTTTTTTTACATTTTTATTATTTTTTCTTTTATTATACCTATTATGTTTTCTATATTTTTTATAATAATATTTTTTAAAAGGTCTTCTATAATTTCTACTATAGCCACTTGTATATGAGCTTTTTCTTAATAAAATAAATATAAAAGATAATATAAAAATTATCATTATTAATATAGACAATAATTCCATAAATATTTACTCCAAGCTTTGTATTTTATTTAAGATAAAATATTATTAATATCTTTAAGACATCCATTTAATTTTTCTGTATCTATCAATCCTGATTTCATTTTTATATCATAATCTTTTATTATAAAATATTTAAGTCCTATTTTATTAAAAAGTTTTTCTCTTATCATATCATTGTCTTTTACTCTCTCAATCTTTTTTTCACTTTCTCCGAAATGTCCTCCTCCATGATATTCTATAACAGCAATAGGTTCATTCATTTTACTTCCTCTTTTATAAGTTATTAAAAAATCGCAGTAAAAATCTCTGAATGTTTTCCAAGAATCCGTATCTTCCTCTCCTTTTAAAAATGCTCTGAAAGATACCTGAGGATTTACATTATAATTTTCAAATATTTTAACCATAGAGTAAAAAATTTTACTTTCCTCTATATTCATAATTTTTTTTGTTTTTATGTTTCCGCTTTCCATATATTTTAATCTTTGCTCAGTTATTTCATTTATAGTATATTCATTGCTATCGATATCATCACTATATTCTTCTTCTTCATTTTGTTTTTCTATATTATCATTATTATTTTTTGAATATTTATTTTTTTTAGTTAATATAAATGCTATTAAAATTAAAAAAGAAAGTACAGCAAAAATTATTATTATTCCTTCCATAATTAAATCCTCATATTATATGATATTATTATACAATGAATTAATAAAAATTACTAAACTTTAAAATATTTTATTTCATCTATTATATCTTTACTCATATTTGATATTTCTATACTAGAACTTGAATTTTTATTTGCAAGTCCTGAATTTTCTTGTGTGATATTATTTAGTTCATTTATAGCGGCATTTATTTGTATTATTCCGTCTTCTTCTTCCATTATAGATTTATTTATATCATGTAATTCTTCTTCCATTTCTTTTACAAGCAAATTAATATTTTCTAATATAGAAGATGATTTATTAGCTGATTCATTTCCTATTTCTATTCTCTTTATAGTTTCATTTACAATAGAAGTAATATTATTTGCAGCTTCATTTACAGTTTGAGCTAATGAACGAACTTCGCTTGCTACTATTGCAAATCCTTTTCCCTGATCACCAGCACGTGCAGCTTCTACGGCAGCATTTAAAGCTAATATATTAGTTTGAAATGCTATTGATTGAATTAATTTAGTTATTTCTGATATTTTTTTACTTGATTCAGATATTTCTTCCATATGATTTGATATTTCATAAACAACCTCTACACCTGTTGTAGTAGTTTCCATTATTTTTATGCTTCTATTTTTTGCTTCTAAAGAATTTGAACTTATCTCTTTTATAGAACTAGATAATGATTGTATTGACCCTGTAAGCTCTTCTATTGCAGCAGCTTGAGTACTAGTTCTGTCAGACAGATATTCGCTTCCTGATGATATATTTTCTATTTCATTATTTATTACATTCAAGCTTGACTGCAATTTTGATACAACATTTCTAATATTGTTTTTCATTTCATTAACATAAGAAACTAAGGAATTAGATTTATCTTTTTTATGATTTTTTTCATTAGTACTATCTATAACAAAATTTCCTTTAGACATTTGATCTATACTATTGATAGCTTTATCCAACATTTCTGATATAGGCATTACTACAAAAAATGCCAAAGATGTTTGTATAATCATCAATATTATCATCATTACTAATGATATTAACATCATTTTGGTTACTCTATTATTGACACTTTCCATACTTCCCCTTATTGCTAATTTATATGGTGTGTTTCTTAATTGTTTTATGGCATACCATTCATTATCAACTATTTGCATTACAGCATTATTTGGATCTTCTAAAGATTTAGCATCTTTAAATAATGGCTCCTGATATATATTATATTTATCATTGAATATATAATCCTTATTTTGATGCGACATATATAAACCAGATGATGTAATCATATTTATTTGATTATCAGTTATCACTTTTTCTAATATAGTATTCATTTCCAAAAAATCTATTCCAATGATGCCTTTTAAATAATTATTGGTATAAACCGCCAATGATAATGTTATAGCTATAGCACCTGAATTTGCATCAATATAAGGTTCTGTAATAAATATTCCTTCTTTTGATGCTGCTCCCTTATACCAAGGTCTTGATGTTTGATCATAAGTATTTGGATATGGGTTTATAGCATTAACGAATAATCCTCCTGCATTATATGGTATTTCATTTCCATACAATATATCATAAATATTTTTATTTGATTTTAAAACATCTTCTAAAGTTTTTCTTATGTTTTCAAATATAGTTTCATTAGCTTGGAAATATCCTCTAAGTGTGTACATCAATGTATATATTTTTTCCATTTCTATTGATATTACTAATTCTATATTGTCCATTTCGGTTAAAGTATTATTTTTGAATTCATTTCTGTATATTTTATTGTATGTAAATAAAATGGATATATATGATATTATCAAAAAAATTGCAAAAGGAATTATTAATTTTAATAATAGTTTGTTGTTTTTCATAATAAATTCCTATAATGATTATATTAATAGTATAGTCAAAAATATTTAATGTGTCAAATGATAATATTATTAGATGTGTTATTTGTTATTATGTATACATGTTATATTATTATGTAATTTTTATAACAATATAATTATGCTATTATATGATAATATATATAATAGCATAATTTATCATTTTAGAAATATATTTTTATTTTAATCTAAAATATTCTATTTCATTTACTATTTCTTTGCTCATATTTGATATTTCACAGCTTGAAGTAGAATTCTGAGTTGCTAAAGACGAATTTTCTTGAGTTATATTATTTAATTCTTTTATAGCAATATTTATTTGCATTATTCCATCATCTTCCTGAATTATAGATTTAGATATATCTGATAGTTCCATTTCCATTTGTTTTGTAAGATTATTTATATTTTCTAATATTAAAGATGACCTGCTAGCTGATTCATTTCCTGTCTCAATTTTTTGTATAGTTTCATTTATTATATTTGTTATATTATTTGCAGCATCATTTACAGTCTGTGCCAATGAACGTACTTCGCTTGCTACTATTGCAAAACCTCTTCCTTGCTCTCCAGCTCTTGCAGCTTCTACAGATGCATTTAAAGCTAATATATTAGTTTGAAATGCTATAGACTGAATCAATTTTGTTATATCAGATATTTTATTGCTGTATTCAGATATCTCATTCATATTTATAGATATTTCATTAACTGATTCTACTCCTGAAATTGTAGTCTCTATTACTTTAGAACTCATATCTTTTAATTTTAATGAATTCGCTGTTATTTCTTTCATAGTTGAAGATAATGATTGTATTGATCCTGTAAGTTCTTCTATTGTGGCAGCCTGATTATTAGTTCTATCTGATAAATATTCAGTACTTGATGATATATTTTCTATCTCTTTATTTATTGTAGAAACATGAGACTGTAATTTTAATACAACATTTCTAATATTATTTTTCATATTGTTAACGTATGAAACTAATGAGCCTGATTTATCTTTTTTAATTTCATTATCATTAATATGGTCTATAATAAAATTGCCTTCTGACATTTGATCTATACTATTTATAGCTTTATCAAGCATTTGAGATATAGGTATTACAACTAAAAATGCTAAAGATGTTTGAATAATCATTAATATGATTACAACTATAAGATACATAATCATTACATTTCTTATTTTTTCATTTAATTTATCTAAATTTCCTCTCATAACCAATTTATATGGAGTATCCCTTAAAGGTTTTATTATATACCATTCATTATTTACTATTTCCATTGCAGATTTATTTTGTGTTTCTATAGATTTTGCATTTTTGAATAAAGGTTCATTGTATATATTGTATTTATCATTAAATATATAATCAGCATTTTGATGGGACATATATAGTCCTGCTGAAGTAATTAGATTTACTTGATTTTCAGTTATTACCTTTGATAATATATTATTCATTTCAAGAAAATCTATTCCAATGATTCCTTTTAATGAATTATTAGTATAAACAGCCAATGATAAAGTTATACATATGTTTCCGCTATTTGCATCTATATAAGGTTCTGTAATAAATATACCTTCTTTTGAAATAGCACCTTTATACCAGCTTCTTGAAGTTTGATCATAATTATCAGGATATGGATCTATACCATTAACGAAAAGCCCGCCTATATTGTATGGTATTTCATTTCCATATAGTATATCATAGATATTTTTATTTGACTTTAGTATGTTTACTAATGTATTTCTAATACTTTCAAATACATTGTCATTAGCTTGAAAATATCCTCTTAAAGTATATATTACATCATATACTTTTTCCATCTGTACCGAGACTACCAATTCAGTATTATCCATGTCTGTTAAACGGCTTGTTTTGAATTCTTTTGTATATATTTTACTATATGTAAAATATATAACTACATAAGCTATTACTAAAAAAACTGCAAAGGGTATAATTAATTTTGATAATAAGATTTTATTATTTTTCATAAATATAACTCTTAAGCTTCTTTATAATACTAGTATAGTAAAAAGTATTTAAGCTGTAAATATGCTGATTATCAGTTTTTTATAATTATTTTTTATTAAGATTTTTAATCAATTAATTTTTATATAAAATACACTTAATTTTAGTAATTTTAATTTAATTATTTGTTAGTATAGAATTAATCTCATCTTGTGATAAATGTTTAAAATATCCTTCTTTTAGATCTTCCAATAAAATTTTAGCTATTCTCAATCTTTTAAGTATTATAACTTCAAAACCTACTTTTTGACACATTCTTCTAATTTGCCTATTTTTTCCTTCAGTTAGTATTATATGAAATGAATTTTTATTTACTCTTTTTATTTTAGCAGGCTTTAATTTTTGTCCGTCTAGAGAAATTCCATATTCGAGTTTTTTTAATGCTCCATCAGGAATATCATCATTAACTTTAACATAATATTCTTTTTCGCAATTAGTATTTTCACCTATAATTTTTTTTGCAAATACCCCATCATTTGTAAGAAGTATAAGTCCTTTACTGTCTTTATCTAATCTTCCAACAGGGTATATATTATTAAAATTTTCTTTTATTAAATTGTATATAGGTTTTCCTTCTTTTTTATTTGAAGATACAACATATCCTACAGGCTTATTTAATTTAATATATATTTTTTCTTCTTTATATTTTTTAATATTACATTCTACTTTATCATTTTCATTAACTTGAGTAGCAGGGTTAGTTATAATTTCTCCATTAACTTTAATATTTCCATTTTGAATGAGTTTATCGGCTTCTCTTCTGCTTGCTATATTTAATGATGCTATATATTTGTTTAATCTCATTTTTTATTACTGCAATTTTTTGTTTATATATTAACATAATATGATTTTTAATCAAATTTTAATAATTTTCCTAAAATTATAGCTTTATTATATCGATATAATAAATGAGAATTTTATATTTTATAGTTGACAATTTTTGTTGATTATAATATAATTGTGCTAAGTTATTGGATATAATTGCTTAGCTATAAATATTAAGGAGAGTGCGCTATGAAATTCTATAGAAGTACGAGAGATTTTTCTCGCTACCTCATAATCATTTGTCT
>CALXXQ010000015.1 GCA_944392715.1 uncultured Brachyspira sp. | reverse complement strand
TCTCTAATAAATTTACTATACTCTAAATATAAATGTTCTCGTGTGCATAAATTAGAGACATTTTTTAAATCTAAATGAGGGTAATTTTAATGATTTTGTCAATTTGTTCTCGTGAACAGAGCAAAATAAAAGACTACACTACACTACACTACACTACACTACTATAAACGATTAACATATTTCACCCATCATAAATTTAATTTCAATAAAAAATTATCCTATATCATAATCAACTTTTTTTCAATATTATCAAGTATTTATTCATCAAATACATATCAAAAAATTTTTAATCTGCTATTTAGCATTTACTCATTAAATGCTTGCAATAGAAATTTCACTTTTCAAGGAGTTTATACTTATGAAAAAAAATCTTATTAAATCTTTTGCATTAGTATGTGCATTAGTATTTGCAATTTCTTGTAATAATAAGGGCACAACAGGCCCTGGCGGATCTACAGGCGGCGGTAGCACTGGCAGCGGCGGTACTACTCCTGGAGGTAACCCTTCTTGGTTCTTAACTGCTGATCAGCAAAAAACACCTTGGGAAATACATTCTACATTATTTGATACTAAACAAGATGATATCTACAGAATTACAGGTATAGTTGTAACTAAAAAGAATACTTTAATAGCAGTATCAGATAGTAGAAAAACATCAGAAGCAGATGTAGGTTTTTCTGGCTCTCAAGCTATAGATATAGTATTAAGAAGAAGCACAGATGGAGGCTACAATTGGGGAGAAGTCATAACTGTGCCTCCTAAAGCATCAGGAGCTCTTGATGCTCATGGAGACCCTTTAATATTCTCATGTCAAAATGGAGATTTAGTTCTTTTATGTGCAGCAGGCGGAGCATGGAATCAGGGTATTGGAGGAGATTCAAAAGTTATGATGTCTAGAAGTACAGATGACGGATTAACTTGGAGTTCTTGGAAGGAAGTACAAAGCCCTATATTTTCTGACCCTAAAATGACTTCTGCTGGTTATAATAAAGGATTTGCTGCTTCTGGAAGAGGATTGACAATGAAAAATGGCACTTTAATGGCTGCTATGTTAGTTGGTGATAAAAATAATACTAAAGTAGCTGCTGCTTGTATAGTTTCTACTGATAATGGAGAAACTTGGTCAGTAAAAGGTATAGCTAAAAATGCCAATAATCAAGATGAACCTAAAGTAGTAGCTGAATTAGATAATGGAGATATATTAATGTCTGTTAGACCTAAAACAAAAAATACCGCTAGAGTATGGTTCATATCTTCAGATCAGGGTACAACTTGGAGAGAAAAAACAATAACTCCTGAATTAATAGACGGAAGAGCTAATGCTGAAGGTGTAAGATATACATCTGTTAAGAGCGGACATAAAAAAAGCAGACTTTTACATATAAATTGTAATGGTAATGACAGACATACTCTTACTGTTACTATGAGTGAAAATGAAGGTGATAGTTGGGATGCTGCTAAAAAAGTAATACAGCCTGGTAGTTCTTGTTATCCTTCTATAGATGTATTAGGTGATGGTACTATAGTAACATATGCTGAAGAGCCAAATGCAGGACAAACAGGCGGCGGTACTTATGATATGGTATTTAGAAGATTCAATCTTGCTTGGTTAACAGATGGTGCACAAATATATGATGAAAACTATTAATTATAAATAAAAATATAGGGCTTTATTAAAATTTTTATAAAGCCCTTTGATTTAAAAAAGGTGTAAAATTTTATGAAAAAAATATTAATATCCATATTGATAATAATATCATTATCAATACAGTTATTTGCTTATTATAAATCTGATAATATGATAGATATGTTGGTTCATTCCAATCAAGTGATGATTAGAACTGACAGATTCGGAGTACTTGCTGGTACTAGAAATTGGAGATTTGCTGCCGGACTTACTGGTGCTGATAATTCTGCTGGTATAATACTTAATAATTTAGGAGATCCATCTGTTCAAGGTACAAATGCAAATAATAAAGAAAGATGGGGAATTACTAAATTTGTACCATCTGCATTGGTTGCTTTCGGATATGATTCTGATTTATTCGGTATTGCTGCAGGTTATGAATTTACTTGGAAATCTCCTACATATATGGTGCATACTCCAATATTTCATATGACTGCTTTGAATGATGCTTTCAGAATCAATATACCTATCTCTATAGGTGTTGGTCAAGATTCTTATGTTGATGGAAAAAGTTTAAGAGGAACTATTGTTGTTTCTACTGCTATAGAAGGAAGATATTATTTTTATGATTCTCCTTTTTTAAGTCATTTAAGATTCTTCTTTAATTATGGTAATTCTACTATAAAAGAAATTAATAATCCGAATATTAATTTTACTCAGCAATCTATAGGCGGTGAGTTTAGAATGTATTTCAAAATACAAACTGAAAGAGTAAAAATAGAGCCTATATTTAGAATGAGATTTGATACTGCATTAGCTACTAAATTTAATAATGTTGAAAACTCATCAAGAATATATGACAGTTACTTTATTACAGCTAAAGGATTCTCTCCTAGCGATCCTGGCGGAACAGGTGCGGTTATAGGAGCAGGCGGAGCTCAGGCTGATTTAAGTCAAGGTAATTTACAAGGCGGTTACATTGCTTCTATGCCTAGTCAGTATTATGCTAAAAATCCTTATAGAATAGGTATTGCTTTACCTGTTGGTTTTACTGCTACTTCAGCTGATGAAAATATTACTTTCTATTTTGAACCTGCTTTATCTTTAACTATAGTTAATGCTAAAGAAATATATACTCAGGGTACAGAAAACTATCCTGATCCAGCTACTAGAGAAAGAAGAACAAATCCTTTCTATACTTTGGGTTATGTAGTTTATGCTGAGCTTTATATAAGACCTGTTAAAGACCTAGAATGGTATACAGAAATACAGACTGGAGGTGCTACTGTTGCTGGTGATTTAGCTAGTGCTAGCTCTACAAAATTAGTTCTTAATGGTAAAACTGGTATAAGTTATTACTTTTAATTGAATACTGATAATTTTTGATAAATAGTTTTTTCTTCTAAGTATGGGTTGCTACTTATATATATGCAGCCCATACGACATATATTATAAGTCCTTATTATAAAATAATTCACGATTGCAGGAAAAATTTATAAA
>CALXXQ010000014.1 GCA_944392715.1 uncultured Brachyspira sp. | reverse complement strand
TGCATGAAAAGAAATATAATTATAGTTTTTTCAAAGAAGTATTTATTGATAATTCTATAATGAATAAATTTTCTTCTTCGCTTATTTGGAATTTATATGATAAAGATAATTTGTTTTTAACTACATTTAGATATGCAGGTGACGGAAGTTATACAAATTGCGATGATGAAGAAATAAATATTGATGATGACAGCTTTATAAGTTTGGCAAGCCCTATAGAAATGGATAATGAAACTATTACAAAATGGAAAAAACAATTAGAAGATTATGAACTTACTCAAACAATAAATCAATTAAGTATAATAAAATTAGATAAAAATAATTTGGAAAATGAAATAAAAAAATTACAAAATCTTGAAATATCTTATGGTACTTTTAAGGCTTTCGGTGCTAGGTATTCAATGAATCCTAGTTATTTAGATTATGGTGTAGTTGAAACTTATAATTTAAAACTAGACAATGGAGATTGTTTTGAAATAAAAATAGATGCCAATAATGATATTGATTATAAAGATAAAGTAAAAATAAACATTAACTTTCATAATGAATATAACAAAAAAGTATCAGAAAGATTTATTTATACTTTACTTATTTTAATGATTTGGGATTTTAGGCTTACTGATATGTTTTCTTAATTTAATGCTAAAAAATTATTTTTAATCCCCGCCCTTTATTCTTTATAGTTTTTTATGTAATTTAAGTGTTATTATATTTATAGCTTTATCAGGAATTTTAGCACCCGCCCAAGATTTTTTTAAATTTAATACTTTACTATACGCACGGTAAGTGAAATTTCAAATATAGTAAAAATTATAATTCATAATTAATATATATTTATAATTTCATTCTGCGTGCGGTGAATAGATTATAAAGTTAAATAAAATTTTGGGTGGGGTTTATAATTGCAGTATTATTTTTAAAGAAGTATAAAATAAAAATAATAGATAAAAGTTGTAAATATAGAGGGTGGGATTTTTTGATAAAATTGCAAAATATGAAAAAGAATATAGAATAATAAAAAAGAATAAGGAAACATAATAATGAAATATAAACCTCAAACAAGAGAAGAATTAATAATTTTAATACAAGATGAAAATATTTATTTGGGCGATATAGATACAAGTTTAATTACTGATATGAGCGAATTGTTTAAATAAAGTAAAAGAGTAAATTTTGAAGGACTTGAAACTTGGAATACTTCTAATGTTGTTAATATGAGCAGTATGTTTGAATTGTCAGAAAATTTTAATTATAATATTAATAGCTGGGACGTTTCTAAAGTTGAAAATATGTCTTATATGTTTTGGGAGTGTATAAATTTTAATCAGCCTCTTGATAAATGGAAGGTTTCTAATGTTAACGATGTTCAGGCTATGTTTGGAAATTGTTCAATATTTAATCAAGATATAGAACAATGGGATACTTCTAATATAACAAATTTTTCTTTTATGTTTTATAATTGCTTTAATTTTAATAAGCCTTTAGAAAATTGGAATACTTCAAATGCAGAAACTTTATATTGTATATTCTATGGATATAAAAGCTTTAATCAAAATATAGAGAATTGGAATGTATCTAATGTGAAAGATATGCGTTATGTTTTTTATGCATGTTCTAATTTTAATCAGCCTTTAAATAGTTGGAATGTATCCAAAGTAGAGCCTAATTATATGAGATATATGTTTAATAATTCAGCAATGGAAAATAATACACCTTATTGGTATAAAAATTAAAAGTTATTTATACTGGATTGTAATATACTTTATAAATTGTATATACTAAAAATTTTTAAGTTTGTAATTTTTTTATTGTTATCGGGGGCTAGCCCCCGTACCCCTACTTCTTTTGGCGACCTAAGGAAGTGCCTGTGGGTATGACCCAAAAAAGCAAAAAGACTGCATTTTTTATACAAAATATAAATATTATTTTAGCTTTTATATATTTCAAAGATATAAAGCAAAACACTTGCACTTTTTGGTTCTTTTACGAAGTCCTCAAAGCGTAGCTACGGGAAAAAGAACAATAAAATTTTTTGTAAGCTCAAAAACTTATGGCATATACTAAAAAATTTAGTGTTTTAAATTTATAGTTTGGGCTTTGCCTTTTATTTCAAGCCATATTTATCTTGAATCTCTTTTATATTTTCTCTAGCAATATCATGGTTAGGGTCTAATTCCAAAGCCTTTTTATAATCTTTTAAAGCTTCATTGTACTCTCCTAAATTTTCTTTAGATACTCCTCTGTTATTATAAAAAGCTCCATTATTAGGGTTTAACTCTATAGCCTTATCATAGTCTTTAATAGCTTCTTTATATTGACCTAAATTTTTTTTAGCATTTCCTCGGTCATAATAAGCATTAGTATAATTAGGGGTTAATTCTATTACTTTATTAAAATCTTTAATAGCTTCTCCATATTTATCTAAATAATATTTAGCAAGTCCTCTGTTATTATAAGCATCACTGTAATCAGAGTCTAACTCTATAGCCTTATCATAGTCTTTAATAGCTTCTTCATATTCACCTAAATAATCTTTAGCAAGCCCTCTGTTGTTATAAGCATAAGTATAATTACGGTCTAACTCTATAGCCTTATCATAATCTTTAATAGCTTCTTCATATTCACCTAAATCAGCTTTAACACTTCCTCTGTTATAATAAGCAGCACTATAATTAGGGTCTAACTCTATGGTCTTATTATAATATACTATGGCTTCTTTATATTTTCCTTCAAGACAAAAAATATTTGCCTTATCAAAATAATATTTTGAATCCCTACTAGAATCATTGTAATTAATAACTGACATAAAATTTCCTAATATAAATTTATGAAAATCATTATAGTATAAAAAAAAATTAATACCATAATAATTAGTAAAAAATATATTTCTAAACGCGCATTGGTTTAGAAAAAAACAAAAGAACTGCATTTTTTACACAAAATATAAATATTATTTTAGTTTTTATATATTCCGAATATATGAAGCTAAACACTTGTACTTTTGCGAAGCGTGCCTGTGGCAGCAACTTTTTGCGGCGGGAAAAAGTTGAATAAAAAAATTGACAAACTTAAAAAATCAATATATATACAGTATGTATTATAAATTTAAATAAATTTTGGGCGAGTGTGCTTTTTCTAATTTAAGCTTTTAATATAAATAAAATTTTTAATTGAAATTAAAACTATAAATTTAAAAGGGTAGGATTAAAAATAAAACAAAAAACTTATTTAATTGTATTTTACTAATAATAAACTATAATAATTAAAGAAATATATTTAAGGTTTATGTATGAAAAGAATATTACTAATTTTTATTTTTATGTTTAGTTTTATTTTTAGAGGATATTCTATTACTTTTCATGCTGATGAAAATTTTTTAAAAAAATATTTTAGTTATGATAAAAAATCAAGCAGTTATGTATTTAATATAAAAAAAGTTAATACATTATCTTTTAGTACTCTAAAAATGGAAGATGATTTATTTGTTATACAAACTATAATTAGATTTGATAAACAATTAGAAGATTTAAAAGAAGTACAATTTAACAATAAGGTTGATACTTTTATAATTCCTAAGATTAATTTAATGCATGCAGAAAATAGTTTGGTTTTTATAGGACTTAATAATATTGATAATATAGATAAGCTTATAGAATTTTTTTATAATGGGAATGTTTATTTGGAATATATTACAGAAAATGATACAAATAGATATAAGATAAATAGCAAAACTTGTAAAATATTTTCTGAAATATTAAAATACAATTATGAAAAATAATTAAACATATAGTTAATAAAAAATTTATATAATGAATTTCAATTAACATATAACTTTAAATCCCCGCCCTTTAAAATCAATTACTTTATTTTGAATTTTTAGTTTTAATTATCTTTATAGCTTAATTAGAAATTTTAGCACCCGCCCAGTTTTTATTTAAATTTGTTGTTTAATTAATCGCACGCAGAATGATGTTCAAAATATAAATTTAATTATAAATGCAATTAATATAATATATAAAAATCTATTTAGCGTGCGTTTAGAAAAATTATGAGTTTAATAAGAACTTGGGTGGGTATGCTTTAATAATTTAGGTATTTAATATAAATAGAATTTTAAATTGAAATTGTTACTTTAAATTTAAAGGGTGGGATTATTTTATAGTATTATTGATTAAAATTTTATTTTGAATTAAACTTAAAAATAATTATTTAGGAAATAATATTATGAATAAAGAAAATTTCTTTTTAAACTTCTATAATAATATTGAAAATGATTCTGTTTTAATTGCTCTTGATTTTAATATTGATTCTAAAATTAGAAATAAATTATACACAATAGATAAAAATTATAAAATAATAAAAAATGATATAGAAAATATTTTATCTGGATATTCATTTAATAATAATATTTTAATTTATAATAATAAAATATATACAGAAAATGAAATATCAGAAAATAAAAAATATATAGATGAATTAATAGATAATGCATTTCAAAAGAATGTATTATATGGTATACCATCATATTTTGCTGATAAAAATAAGAAAATTAATAAAGCATTATTTTTAGATAGAGACGGTGTATTAATGGAAGATGTGGGATATATAGGAACGATAGACAGAGTAAAAATAAAAAAAGAATTTATAAATATAATTAAGTATGCTAAAGAAAAAGGATATATAACAATAGTAACAACAAATCAGGCTGGAGTATCATATAATTATTATACTAATGAAGATGTTAATAATGTTCATAATTATTTATACGAAGAATATAAAAATAATGGTGCTATTATAGATGATTTTTATTATTGTCCATATCATATAAAGGGACATGTTGAACCTTATAATATATTATCAGTATTGAGAAAGCCTGAAGCTGGAATGCATTTGCTTGCATCAAAAAAATATAATATAGATTTATTTAATTCTTTTATGATAGGGGACAGAGATACTGATATAGTAAAAATTCCTTATCTTAAAACTCTATTAATAGAAACAGATGTATATGAAATAGAAAATAAGAAAAATATTGTTAAAATAGATGATATATATAATTTACTATAATAAAAAATAATTTAGATATATGCAAAAATATAAACCTAAAACAAAAGAAGAATTAAAAAAATTAATAGATGATGAAAGTATTTCTCTTTATGATATTGATACAAGTAATATCACAAATATGAGCGAATTATTCAGAAATAGTAAAAGAAAAAATTTTGAAGGTATTGAAACTTGGAATACTTCAAAAGTTACAGATATGAGTTTGATGTTTAATAATGCTCAATATTTTAATTGTGATTTAAACTCTTGGAATACTCAAAGTTTAAAGAAAATTAATTATATGTTTTTAGGTGCTTCAAATTTTAATAAATATCCTAATAAATGGAATCTTGATAATGTGAAAGAAGCTTATGATGTTTTTAATAAAGATATTGATATAAAAAAATTGCCTATTAATTTAAGAGTTAATTTATATTTTGAGGATTTTAATAAAATAAAAGATATAAGTATAATAGATATATATAAATCAATAATTAATTCCAATAATAGAAGAATTATATCATTTAGAATAAAATTAGAAAAAGAATATTATAATGAACTTAAAAGTATAATAGAATATAGAGAAAGTATAGAATCTGATAATGAAATTAGTTTTAAAAATATAGAAGAAGCTGAAAATTATGTTGCTGATAATTATGAAGAATCTTTTGATAAAAGTTTAAAATTTATTAAAGATGATTATAATGTTTTTACAAAAGATAAAAATAAAAAAATTGATATAAAGATTATAAAGTTTATTTACGGCAGTTATTTAAAAATCAAAGATAATGTAAGAAGATTAAAAACAATAGATAATATAATAGATTTAATAGATATTGATAGTTTTAGAAATTCAGCGTATAAAATATTTGAAAATGATAGGAGTAAAATTGCTTCAAGAATAATATGCGGTATATATGGAAATGGAAATATTATTAAAGATTATTCTAAAAGTATTCAGGGCAAAGAATTTTATCCTCGTTCTTATTATATTTATATACTTGCTTTAAATGACGGAAAATATGCATTAAGTTTATTAGATGAAATGACAAGAAAATCAAAGATTAAAAGTGTAAGAAATGCTTCAAATTTCGCTCTTGATACAATAGCTGATAAAATGAAAGTAAGCAGAGAAGAATTGAGTGATTTACTTATTCCTGATTTTGGACTTGATAAAAATGGTGAGAGAATTATACATATAGAAGATAAAGAATATAAGATATCTCTTAATTCAAATATGGATATTGATATAATTGAAAAAGATAAAATACTAAAAACTATTCCTAAAATTTTTCCTAAGGAATTAAAATCTGAAATCAGTTTTATGAAAAAAGAAATAAAGAATGTAATAAAGAGAGAAAGAGAGAAAATATTATTACTCATAATGAATGGAAGGAAATATAATTATTTATTTTGGAGAAATATTTATATTTATAATTCATTTTTGAGCTGTTATTCTATAGAATTAATTTGGAATCTATATGATGAAAATAATAATTTTATAACAACTTTTAGATATTTAGGTGATGGAAGTTATATTGATTCTGATGATAATTATATAATATTAAATGAAAATAATTTTGTAAGTTTGGCTTCTCCTTTAGAAATGAGCAGTGATTTAATAAAAAAATGGATTAAACAATTATATGATTATGAAATAGTACAGCCTATTAAACAGCTTCAAATTATTGATAATTTAGAAAAAGAATTTTATAAATATAATGATATTAATATAACATTATCTAAATTAAAAAATTTTATAAATAAGTTTTCTTTTAAAGAGATTTCAAATGATTATCAATTTGTAAATGGTTATGAGTATTTAGACAATAACAGCGGTTTATCATTGTATATAGATTCTCAATTTGATATACATATAAATTATACAGATGAAATCAATATTAAAGTTTCAATTCAAGGTAAAAATGAAAATAATCAACATTTATTAAATAGATTTATGTATGGAAGTATTTTGATTTTAGAAAATTTATTTAATTGATATTTGTTTATAAAATTCAAATTTAAAAGATATATCATTGTACTAATTTTAATATTGAAAGTTGTATAGTATAGCAGTTAAAATTGTAATATATAGTAACTATAAAAAATGACAATTATATTATAATATTAGAGGATTTTTATATGAACATATTATTCTATTTATGCTAGATTGTCTTTTATCATTATTAGTAACTACAAGAACATATTTAATTAAATCAATCATATTATCTGGTCTTATTTTAGATTTAGTATATAAAATTTTTGCTAATTCTTTAGCTTTATTTTCTATACCTTTGGGAATTTTATTTTTTTCCTTACTAACTATATAAGCTTTTAATTCTTTCGTATCTGTTAAATGTTTTAATTTATTATTGTTTGAAATATTTTTTATTGTTTCTATAATTTGAATATATGCTTTATCTATTTTTGAACCTTTTAATTCTATAAAATTAGAAACTTCTTTTTCCCTATATGTTAAGTAATCGCATTTTTTTACATCATCTTTAAATATACCATTATCAACTTTTATAATAAAAATATCATTTTCTGCTTTTATATAAAGTTTTGTTTGGGCATCTGATAAAGTTTTTATATTATCTTTTTTTAATAGTTCATAATTATTGTCCATTATTCAATTCCATATCAAACAATTTTGTATATGTTTCATTAATAGTATTAGATACATCGTCTATTTCTTCACAGTTAATTTCATTTTCCTCATTAATAAGATTTGTATATCTAAAATCATTTAAGTATAATTTAAAAGCATTTATTTCATTAGGATTAATAGCACCATATTTACCTACAACATTATTAATTATTTCTATTTTTTCTTTGTAATTTTCTTTTAATTTTCCAGCATAAAGCAAATTATTTGTACTTGTTAATATATAAGGGCTATGAGTTGTAATTAAAATACTGCTATTAGTCATATTCATAAAATTAACAATAAAATCTATAATTTCTTTTTGCATTTTTGGATACAGATGAGCTTCAGGTTCTTCTATTATAACAAATTGATTTTTTTTATTTAGCCATGTTATACCTAGCAAAACATTTAAAAGCCATAATATTTCCTGCTGTCCAGATGATATTTTATCTACAGGTATTTTTTTATTATTTTCTAATTTTATATACCCAAATTTATCATCGCAAAAATATTCTCCGCCCATATATTTTTCTATTTTTTTATTCATTTTATTGAGAATTATTTTTTTATTACTATCATTAATATTCTTTATAAAATTTTTAGTTCCGTCTTTTAATAAAAATTCTATTCTTTCAAGGAGTGCAATAAAAGTATAAAATATAAAATCTATTGTATCATAATCAAGTCTGGTTCTTTGATTATTTAATAATGCTATAGAACTTCTTGAGGCAGGTATATAATAGGTCATTGACTCATTGTCAAAAAAATCGTCTATTTCTCTACCTATTCCTCCTTCAAAAATATCTTCAAATCTTATCGAACTATTAACATTTAAATATTCTTCAAAAAGTTTTTTTATATCAATTTCTAATTTATTAAAAAATATTATTATATTTTCACTGTAATTAATATATAAATTATTATTTTTTTTTGTGATTTCTATATAAGTATTATATTTGTATATATATTTCAAATATAAATCATCATCTATATTCTCTAATTTGCCAAATATGCTTATAAAAAAATCTTTTATTACATTATTATATATTTCTTTCATGTTGTATTGTATTTTATTTTTATAAGTGAATATATAAAATTTAATATGAGTATTTATTTCTTTGAAGAAAAATATGGCTTTACTTATTGTGCTTTTGCCTGAAGATTGTTCTCCAATAATTAAATTAAATTTGTTAATTTCCATTTCAAAATCTTTCACAATAAGTAAATTTTTAATAATTATTTTCTGCATATTATCTCCATTAATTATGTAAAAACTATTTTATTATACTTAAAAGATAAAAATTGTCTATATTAAAAAAATTTTAAATCATTACATAATACTTATGTAAACATATTATGCATAAATTTACTTCAAATAATATAAGAATGAAAATTATATCTAATTTTTTAGATATAGGCACAATTTATAAAAATATTATATTATAACGTCATAAATATTTCTTGTTTCAAGTACTTTCACTCCAACTTCATATTCACGCATATATTTAGCAAGCCTATATCCATTAATTAAAATTATTTTTATATCTTTTAATTCTTCTACAACCTTTTTAGCCTGCGGAGTATAATCTGAAGTTGTTATAAAAATTCCTCTGTTTATACCATTAACATTTTTAAGACCATGTGCAAATTTGGTTATTTCAGTATCATTAACTCTATTATTTTCTTTGTAGCATTTGCATTGTATACCTATCATATCAAAACCAAATTTATCCATAGTAAGAGTGCCGTCAATTCCTCTGTCTCCGCTTCCTCCTGTTCTATACTTTTTTCCATAACCCATTTTCTCAAGCAGCTCTAAGCATATATTTTCAAATTTAGTACCTTTATCGACATTACTTTCACCCATAGACTGCAAGCGGTCTAGTATATCTTTTTCTACACTCTCATAATATTCTTCAATACTCTTTTCTATTTCATTTCTATTTTTATCTTCTATTTCTTCTATGTCATCATCATCTGAATTACTTTTGCTATTTTCTAAATAAGGCGTTTTTTCTTTTAATGTTTTAAAATCGAAATTAGGATTTTCTTCATAGAATTTTTTAACGAAATCAGTTATTTGATATATTCCCTTATCTATATTTTCTATTAACTGGGCTTTTTTTAATACAACTAAAGACCAATGAATTCTAGAATTAAATTTATTGTATCCATTTTTTGTTATTAAGTTAAAATCTTCTTCAGTTGTATTTGTATATTCTTTTAATTTGTTATAAGTATCTTTTCTATGTGCTGGTTTATTTATTTCATAGAAAAATTTTAATACATACTTATCATAATCTCTGTATTTCAAAAGTGCCATTTATAAAACTCCTAACCGTATACAAAAATCATACTTTAATAATTGCTTTTTTACAATATTTTTTATTTTATTTTAAATCCCCGCCCTTTATTCTATTTTATCTAAATAAATAATGTTACTTTTATTTTCTTTATTGCATTATTAGAAATTATAGCACCCGCCCAAGTGCTATTTAAATTTGTTATATTTTTACCGCACGGTGAACAAAACTAAAAATATAAGTTTAATTATTAATACATTTAAATAATATATTAAAATGCATTTAACGTGCGTTTAGATAAATTCTAAATCTAATCATCACTTGGGTGGGTATGCTTTTATAATTGAAGCATTTAATATAAATAAAATTTTAAAATGTTGATATAATTAATAAACCTAAAGGGTGGGTTTTTAAATAAGATAAAAAGTATTATTAATCAGTAAATACCTGCACCCAATATAATCTTCCATTATATTCAAATACACCGACACCAATTTTTACAAAATTTTTCTGAAGTATATTTGCCCTATGTCCAGGGGAATTAAGCCAAGACTTCATAACATCATCAGCATCAAATTGTCCATTAGCTATATTCTCTCCTGATGCTTTATAAGTTATATTATATTCTTTTAATACTGTAGAAAATGATGTACCATTTGGTCTTGTATGAGAGAATAATTTTATTAATTCTTCAGCTCTTTTCTGGGCAGCTTCGCTTAATTTTGCATCTAGTATTAAAGATACAGATACATTATTTTGTTTTCTAGCTTCATTGCATAACTCAGCAACTCTGTCTCTCTCTTTTTGTATATTTAATTCTTGTTTTATTATGCTGTCATTTCTTGATACTACATAAATCATAAGCCAATATTTTTTACCATTGCTTTCATATACAGAAGCAGCAGCATGAGTGAATTTATTATTTAGTATTAAATTTCTTTGAGATTTTAGCATTTGAGCAAATACTTGCTCCACTGTCATATCTGTTATAATAGAGCCCTCAGAGTATGAAGCAAATTGTATATTATTATCTTTCAAAGCAGTTGATTTTCTTATTCCATTTGCTATTTCTTTTACTCTTTGATCAGCGGCATTTTGTAATTGAGTTTCTGTTTTGTATTCATTAAGACCTGATTTTTTCCTTTCATCATTTATTAATTTAAATAATTGAGATGCTTCAGCATTATTTTTAGCAAAAGATATTTGAGTAATAAATATGAAGCTTAATAATATTAAATATAATGTTTTAAAATATTTCATTTTTGGTCCTTTGAATACATTATTTACAAAAATTATATTCTCTTATATAATTATAACACTACATAATATAAAAACTGTTTATTTTTAAAGTATGTAAAAAAATAGTAAATTTTTTAAATTTGTTTACTATCAATAAAGGATTATGATATGAAATATACAATAGCTTTAACAGGTGCTACAGGAAATATGGGGCTGGAAACATTAAGACAATTAATGGAAATAGAAGATATTGAACTTGTAAAAGTACTTGTAAGAAAAGAAAGCATAAAAATAGGTGAAAAAATTAAAAAACAATATAGAAATAGAGTAGAGATAGTTACTGGTTATTTATATGAAAGAGGAGACTGCGAAAAGTTAATTAAAGATAGTCATTATGTACTTAATCTTGCAGCAGTAATACCTCCAAAATCTGATAAATATCCTAAACTAGCGCATCTTACAAACTTTGTAGGAGTTAAGCATATAGTAGATATATTGGAGGCAATGGATAAAGATAAACGCCCTAAACTTGTGCATATATCAACTGTAGCACTTTATGGCAATAGAAATGAAAAACATCCTTGGGGTAGGGTAGGCGATCCTTTATTAATAAGCCCTTATGATGCATATTCTTTTTCTAAATTAAAAGGTGAAAGATATGTTCTTGATTCATCATTAGAAAATAGAGCTATTATAAGACAAACAGCAATGCTTCATAGCAGAATGCTTACTGATAATATGAGCGACGGATTAATGTTCCATACTTGTTATAATGCACCGCTTGAATGGGCAACAGCAAGAGACAGCGGACTTTTGATGAAAAGGATCATTGAAGAGGATATAAAAGGCAATTTAGATGATTATTTCTGGAAAGGCTGTTTCAATTTAGGAAGCAAGGCAGAAAACAGACTTATAGGTTATGATACATTTAATGATGGATTCAAACTTATAGGCGGATCAACTAAAACATATATGAAGCCTAATTGGAATGCTGCAAGAAATTTCCATGGACTTTGGTATTATGACGGATACAAATTAGAAGAATTATTCTCTTATCAGAAAGAATCTGTTACTGACTATTGGAATGAAATAGGAAAGACTCATTGGTATTATTCATTTGGAAAAATAGTGCCTCCTTCTTTAATATCATTCTTTGCTATACAAAGGCTTTTACCTCATCCTAATTCGCCTACATATTGGAGAAGAAACGGAGAGACTGGAAAAGTTATAGCTACATTCGGAAGCGAAGAGGCTTTTGATAATCTTCCTAAAAAATGGGAGAATTTCAATTTGCTTTTTGAAAATAAAGACTCAGAAGGAAATTATATAGATTATAAAGCTTTGCTTGATATAAAGAATGCTAAACTTCTTAATCATGGTTATGATGAAAGTAAAAAAGACAGTGAAATAGATTTAGAAGATTTGAAAAAAGCTGCAGAGTTTAGAGGAGGAAAACTTCTAAGTACTAGCATGGCTAAAGGTGATTTGCATACAAAATTAAAATGGGCTTGTGCAGAAGGTCACGAATTTGAGGCTTCACCATTTACTGTTATAAAGGCTGGACATTGGTGCGAAGAGTGTATGCCTGATTATACTTGGAACTTTGATATGCTTGCTAAGAAAAATCCTTATTTTGCTCAGGTTTGGTATGATTCTCATGAAAAAGATGAGAATATGCTTTATTATTTTGATGAGGATTTTAAGGCTCATTATAAAAAGGTAGATTAATTTTATGTATAATGATATCATTTCATCATATAGTGATATAGTATCTTATAATGCAAATAATTTTAGTTCTATTGATTTAGATTATTCTTGGTCTTTTTCTGATAAAACTATAAAAGATACAGCATATATTACACATAATTATTATACATATCCTGCTAAATTTATACCTCAATTAGTTTCAAGGTTAATTAATACATATACAAAAGAAAAAGAAATTGTGGTTGATCCTTTTATGGGAAGCGGTACTACTATTGTTGAGAGCATGGTAAATAAAAGATATGCATGCGGAGTTGATATAAATGAAATAGCATATCTTATATCAAAAGTGAAAACTACTCCGCTTGATATTGAATTACTAAAAAAAGAATATCTAAAATTAGAAGAAAAATTGACAAATTATAGTATATTTGCTGAAAAAGATATTTTAATAAAATCAAAAAATATTGTACCTGATAATGATAGAATAGATTATTGGTTTAAACCTAAACAAAAAGAGGAATTATCTTTAATTTTTTATTCTATATTTGAAATAGAAAATATAGATATAAGAGATTTTTACCTTGTAGCTTTTGGACAAATATTAAAAACAGCTTCTATATGGCTTCAAAAGAGCATAAAACCTACAAGAGATATGAAGAAAAAAGAGCATGATTCTTATAATTTATTTTTAGCTCAAGCAAAAAGAATGATAAAAAGACATGAAATATATAATTCTATGCTTGATAAAGATTTTTTTGATAATATAGATAAGTATAGAAAAATAAAATGCGGAGATTCTAGGTATATACCTTTAGAAGATGGTGAAGCTAATTTTATAGTAACTAGTCCGCCTTATGTAACTAGTTATGAGTATGCTGACTTACATCAGTTACCATCATTATGGTTTGGATATTTAAATACTTTACCTGAGTTTAGGGAAAAATTTATAGGAAGCAGTTATAAAAATAGAGATGATATTGATAAAATAGATTTAAAAAGTAATATAGTTATTGAAACTATACAAAAATTTGAAAAAAATAAAAAGAAGATAAGAGAAATAAAAAATTATTATGCCGATATGCTTGAAAGTTTTATTGAAATGAAAAGAGTATTAAAAGATAAGGGAAAAGCTGCAATTGTAATAGGTAATACTCAGTTTAAAAATGTAGATATATTGAATGCTGAAATATTTTGTGAACAAATGATTAATATAGGATTTAAAGTTTTTGATATTATTCATAGAGAAATACCATCAAAAATGCTTCCTTCTACTAGAGATTCAGTTACAGGAAGATTTGCCAAAACATCATCTACGGATAAATTGGTTTATCCTACAGAATATATTTTAATTATGGAGAAATCATGACATTTGAAGATTTAATAAATTTTTATGAAGATAAAAAGAAGGTATATGGAAATAATACTTATAAATATATTTCTGAAATTTTAAAAGAAGCTAAAGAGAATCATAGGCAATATGCATTAAAAAATGGAATAATAGATACTGAACAGTCATGGAGAGCTTTTAAGGGTAAAAATCTTGAGAAAATGATTGAATATATTATTACTGATGAAGTAAAGAAGTTAGGATTATCAATAATAAATGCTAATAAATTGGAGAGAAAGAGAAATTTTGAAGATAAAACTTTAGATTTAGTAAAAAGAAATTTATGTATAGATTATGGAGAATGCGGACTTCATTTACCAGATGTTGATATAATTATTTATGATGATAAAAATAATAAAATAATTGCAGTGCTTTCAATAAAAGTTACTTTAAGAGAAAGAATAGCACAAACTGGTTATTGGAAACTAAAACTTATGCAGTCATCTGTTACGAAAGATATAAAAGTATTATTTATTACTCTTGATGAAGATGAAACTTTATCTATAAAGAAACCTGCTAAAAAGGGACGCGCTATTGCTGAAATTGATACAGATGGATGTTATATACTTACAGAAAATGATGTAGATGAAAGTAATAAAGTAAAATTATTTTCTAATTTCATTAATGATTTAAAAAAAATGATTAAATTTTAAATGGGGTATTATATGAGTAAAAAAGCTGTAATATATTCTTTTTCAGGTACTGGAAATACTGAAAAGGTTGCAAAGGAATATAAAAAAATATTTGAAGAAAATGGTGTTGAAACTTTATTATATAATGTAGGCGATAATTTTGATGATATGCCTAATCCTGAAAATTATGATTATGTAGGGCTCGCTTATCCTATACATGGATTTAATGCTCCTTATCCTATTTTTGATTTAATAAAATTATTTCCAAAACTTAGTAATAAGAAGATATTTATTATTAAGACTTCAGGTGAGCCTTTAACAATTAATAATATATCTTCAGAGCCTTTAATGGCGAGATTAAAGCCAAAAGGTTATATACTTACTAATGAATATCATTATATAATGCCTTATAATATAATGTTCAGACATACTGATGAGTTTGCTGCTAAGATGTGGAAAACTGCTAAGGCTTTATGCGTTATAGAGGCTAATGAGGTTTTAGACGGAAAAGAGAGTTTTTTAAAGAAATTTCCATTCGGCAGATTCATTGCCTTTTTATTTAGAATAGAGCATCCAGCTATGAAAGTTAATGGTCATCTATTTAAAGTTAAAAAATTTTGTACTCATTGTAATTTATGCGTAAAAAAATGCCCTGTTAATAATATTTATAATGATGAAAAAGGTGATATCAAGTTCAAAAATAAATGTGTAATGTGTACAAGCTGTGCTTTTAGATGTCCTGTTGATGCTATAACTATAGGTATACTAAATGGTTGGAGGGTTAATGGAGCTTATAAGTTTGAAAATCCTCCTACAGGTATAAAGAGTAAGCATGATAATTATTGCAAAAAAGCTTATGACAGATATTTTTCAGATTCAGATAGAAAAATACATAATTATGCTGATAGAGCTGAAAATGAATATAAGCAGAAGTCATATTATAAAAACATAGAAAATTATATATTATAGTAATAAATATTATTCTAACGATTTTTTTAGAATTTCCGAAAATAAAAAAAATAATATAAAAATAAGTTTGGAGCTGAAAATGATAAAGAAGTCTTTAGCAATATTAATAGTTTTATTATTAACTTTTGCAATATCATGTAAAAAACCTGCAGAAGGTAATATAGAAGATGATTATATTAATGAAATAGAAAAAGAATATCAAAACTCATCTAGTAATGATGTTGTCGTGGAAACTAATGATGGTATGTCATCTACTACAGATAATAATATGGACACTATAGATAATATGCCTTCAGGAATGGATAATAATAATACTCAAGCAAATAATAATAATCAATTTAATCAAAATATTTCACAAGGAGATACAACACCATCATATACAGCTGCTCCTGCAAAAAGAAGACCTTTGAAAGCTACAATATACAATTTTTATAGCCCATGGACTTCTCAAAATGACCCTCTAATGATTAGAGAAATAAGAGTTATGATAGCAAATAAAGAGTATACTCAGGCTTTAAACTATATAAATAAATTAGACTTTAATAATTTACCTGCTGATGTGGATGTTGGACATTTATATCAATTTAAAGGTATAGTTCATTATTTTCTAGCTAAAGAAGGAAAATCAAATAATGCTATAGCTAAAAATCATATAACTTTAGCTGATGAATGTTTCAAAAAAGTAGAAGGATTAACTAAGATAGAGAAATTTAAACCTCTTTCTTTACTTTGGAATGGTATGCTTTATCAAACTTATTCTACTGATAGTACAGAGCTTCAGGAGGCTATTGCTTTATTTGACAGAGTTATTACAGAATATCCTAGAACTAGATTTGCTAATGATGCTGTATTCTATAAAGCTGTAACTATGAAAAAATTAGGTATGCATGAAAATGAATATAATGAATTGTTCTTATCAATAAAAAGAGGCGGTTTCGTTGATACATTGGTTTTCTCACAGGTAGTTAATGATTATGTACCTGCTAATGATTTGGTAGATAGAGAGATGTTAAAATAATTTCCGCTTAATTTAATTAGATTTTTAAAAGCAATAGTTAATTAAATAACTATTGCTTTTTTATTTTTTATAGTTTTTCTTCTTTAAGAAGATTATTAAATTGATTTCTTGAATATACAGTTACTTTATCATTATATGAAACATAGCTTTTAGCACTATTACTTAATGTTACAGGTACTATTAAGATACCATTTCTAGCACCTGATTCATTTATCATCATTAAGAAATCTCTTATCATTAATTCTCCAATTTCAACTTTTTTCCATCTTTTGAAAGATATTAAAGTAGTATCTTTTTTATTTCCTTTAATATTGTATGTTATATAATTAACTTCATCTCCATAATCACTTTTTTCTATACCTTCAGTATATTCTTGTATTATAGAATGTCCCAATTTATTACGTATTAAATTTTGACATAATTTTTTAAAATCTATAATATTCATATTATAAATTTTATCTACTTTCTGAACTATCTTTAAACTCATTTCATTAGAATTGTTTGTTTCATTTATTTTAAGTTCATCTAATATTTTTTGAACATCCATAGTATTTTGAATTTCTACTAAAGAATTTAAATATTCTATATCAATAAATGAACCTTCCCATAAATCAACAGCTTTCTCCCAATTTGCCATATCATCTTTTTCAACATATTTCTCATAATTATCACTTTTAGAATTATCCAATTTCATCATACTTCTTAATTTATTAAGCTGTTCTGTAGCTTTATTTATGGCTGATAAGTACTTTATTATATGATCAAAATTATAAATATTAAATTCAGCTAAATTGAAATTTTTTACTATATTAAATAATTTTATGGATAAAGATATATCTCTTAAAAAATATGAATAAAAAGAATAATCCAATACTAAATCAGAAATTTTTCTATCAGGATTTAATATATGATATTTAGAGTATAAATTGTCATATAATTGTTTGAACTTTTCATTCTCAAGTACTTTATATAATACATGCAAATAAATTCTTTCAATGTATAATTGATTATTAATATTTTTCTCTGCAATTATCTGTTCAATAAAACCTTTTGCTATATTCAATTCATCTGAAAGCATATACATTGATATTAAAGCTTTATTTACATCATCTATATTTTCATTTTCATTTTTTTCTTTTACCAATCTTTTTTGAATCTCTTCTAAAAATACAATACATTTTTTATAATCTTTTGTTTTAAAAAAAGTAAATGCTGCTGCTTTTAGATTATATATATCAAATTCATTTTTATTAAGCAGTGCTTTATTGAAATAATCACATGAAAGCATATAATATCCTTCATGGCAAAGAATGGTTCCTGCTTTAATATTATAAAACATATCATTAGGGTTTAATTTAGAAATTCTTAATGTATATTTAAAAGCTTCTCTATAGTTCTCAAGCTTTTCATAGAACTCTTCAAGCTTCATACATACATCTAATTCTTCTCTTTCCTTATAAAAAGAAAGAGTAAGCAGCTTTTCATAAACTTTTAAAGTATATTCAATTTCGCCTATTTGCTCTTTAAGTTTTGCCAATTGATAAAGAGATACATAATCTTTTTCATTTTCACTTACTTTATTTGTCAATTCTTGAATTTGCTTCATTATGTATTTATTTGACTTATTTTTTTTATTATTAAAAATTTTCATTATGAGTGTTATTATAAGAATAAATAATAATGCAGCTATTATAATATAAATCATTGATCCTAACCTTATTAATTAAATAAATAATATAATATAACAAAAAAATGTAAATAATGTATTAATTATATTATTTATAATATTTTATATTATTGACTTTTATTACAAAAAAATATAGCATATTATATATTAAATTAATGGATTTGTAATATGGATAACTTAAAAGAAGAAGAATACAAAATTTCATTTGCTGCTATATTTATAATATGTTCGTATATAGCCTGTCAAATGATATCAAACATAGCAAGCGTAAAAATAGCTAATGTATTAACTCTTGCTGTTGATGGAGGAACATTTTTATACCCTTTAGCCTTTACAATTAGAGATATGGCGCATAAGACTATAGGAAAGAAAAATACTCAAAAACTTATATTGGTTTCTGCCATTATAAATATATTTTCCCCTTTATATTTCTATATAATATCTCAAATTCCTGCTGATGCAAGCTGGGAATTTAATGAAGCTTTTCAATTAACATTAAGCCCCGTACTTAGAATAGCGATAGCTTCTATAGTAGGTTCTTCATTATCTGAGCTTGTTGATACTGAAATATATCATTTATTTGTAACTAAAATTACAAAAAAACATCAATGGCTTAGAGTTTTGATAAGTAATGCTGTAAGTATACCAGTTGATAATTTGCTTTTTGTTATTATAGCTTTTTGGGGAGCTTTGCCTTTTGATGCTTTAGTTGGAATATTTATATTTAATTTTATAGTAAAATACGCTGTTACAGTTATAAGCGTGCCTATGATATATTTAGTAAAAGAGAAAAATAACTAAATATTTATATATAATAATGGTATAAAAAGTATTGACATAAAGCAATATAATTGTTATCTTTGAAAACTAATATTATAAAAATAGAGAGTTAATTATTATGAAAGCTAGTATAAAATATTTATCATCGTATTTACCAAAAAATATAATGACAAATTATGATTTAGAAAAAAAATTAGATACTAATAATGATTGGATAGTTGCAAGGACAGGAATAGAAGAGAGAAGAATAGCAGATGAGAAGGAAAGTTCTGGAGATATGGCTATAAAAGCTGTAGAGAATTTAAAATCTAAAGGAGCTGTAGTAGAAGATGCAGATGCCATAATAGTTGCTACTTCTACAAAATCTTATACATTTCCGTCTACTGCAGGACTTATACAAAAAGCATTCAATGTAAAAAATTCATGTCTTGCTTTTGATATATCTGCAGCTTGTTCAGGATATATATATGCTTTAAATACAGCAGCCTCTCTTATAGAAAGCGGAGAATGTAAAAAGGTTTTGATAGTTGCTGCTGAAAAATGTTCTGATTTACTTAATTGGGATGATAGAACAACAGCTATATTATTTGGAGATGGAGTAAGTACTGCTTTATTAGAAGCTTCTTCAGATGATAATAAAGGTATTATTTCTACAGATATAGGTTCAGAGCCTAATGATGAGATACTTATAGTAAAAGGCGGCGGAAGCGTTAACCCGATTACAGAAGAAAATGTTGAAGATAATACTAATACAATATTTATGGCTGGTACTGAAGTTTTTAAAAAGGCGGTTAAAACTTTTGATGAAACTATAAATAAAACTGTAAAAGCTGCTGATTTAGGATTAAATGATTTATCTCTTATAATAACACATCAGGCTAATACTAGAATTATGAATGCAGTTGCTAAAAGTTTAGGTTTATCAGATGATAAATTTTATGTTAATATACAAAAGTATGGAAATACATCTGCTGCTAGTGTAGGAATAGCATTTACAGAAGCTTTTGAGTCTGGTGCTGTAAAAGAAGGCGATTATGTTTTATTAACAGCTTTTGGAGCTGGACTTACTTGGGGATCTACTTTAATCAAATTTTAATAATATAAGGGGTTTTTATATTATGACATTATATGAATATTTATATTCTGGATTTGGTAAGCAAGAGGATTTAAATTGTGCTGAGAAAATGCTTTACGGAGCTAATAAAGTTTATGATCTTGGAATAAATAGGAATGATTTAAAATTGGCTGCAGGCTTCGGAGGAGGCATGGCTGTTGGTATAACTTGCGGAATATTAACAGGCGGTATAATGGCGCTTGCTAAAGCTTTTATAGAAGACAGAGGGCATGAGGGAACTCTTTTAAAAGAGATTGAAGCTGAATATATCACTAAGTTTAATGATAGAATGGGAAGTATTAATTGCGATCCTTTAGTAGAGAAATACAGAGATCCTGAAAAAGGATGCGATTATTTAATTTTTGAAGCTGCTAAAATATTCGATGAATTAATGGAAAAATATAAAGATTTAAGAAAAAATTAATATCAAATAATATCACATATAGAGTTGATGATATTAACTTTTTTCCTTTCTCTTTCACTTAAAGGAGCATATTTAGATTTGTACATAATATCATTAGCAAGTACTATAAATTGCTCTTTTAACATCTCTGCTGCTTCTTTAGGTGTTTTTCCTGTTGATTTTATAGCTAAATCTTCATTACCTATAACATAATGGTCATCTGCTATTTTAAGCATATAAGCTTTTAATGGTTTTTTAAAATGAAAATCATCTACATCATTAAAATTTAATTCTAGTTTTTGTTTTTGTGCCATTAATATATACCCGCCTTTTTTGCATAATCTTCATTTGTCAGACTGAATGTTTTCTGAGTGAATATAATATCATTAGTATTGAAAGCATAAGGAGCCTTTCCTTTTAACTTACCTACACCATTTGATATAGCCTGATCTATAACTATATATAATTCTTCAGCATGCCTTTTTTGATATTTCATTACATCAGCAATAACTATCTCATAAGCAGTTTGTCTAGTAGGAGCTCCTGTATCTCCTATTATATGATAAGAATCCCCATTTAAAGTATCTATCCATAAGTAATTTCCATCTATATCATAAATTTCAAAATCTATACTAACCTTTTGCGACCAAAAAGACATAGCTGATTTAGCATACATTACTCCGTCTACCTTATCAGTAAGCATTGATAAAGTTTCAGGACTTAATCTATTAGTTGCAAGTGTTCCTGTAGCAGCAACATAATCAGCACCTAATATTGAATGATTAGGAAGCTTTGCAAATTCTTTATTTCCTATAGCTTCTTCTAAAGTGATAAGCTTAACCATTTCATTTTGAGAATTAAAATTACTGATAAAACTATTCAGTACAAAATCAGTATATATCTCAGTATTTAAATATTTTAATCTGTCCCAATACTGATTAGTCATACTTTTTGGAAAAGTAAAAGAAGCAACTGCAATAGTTCTATTTTTTTCTATAATGTCATCTACTCTTACATAAGAATATTTTGAAGCACATGACACAGTAATAAATAAAGCTAATATTATCATAAATATAATTTTATTATTCATATCTAATATATTTCCTACTATAACATTATTATGTTGTTTCTTCTTTTTTTTCTTCTTCATTATTTTCAGTTGTTTTATTTTTTCTATATTCTATTACCTGATTAATAATAGATTTTACAGCATAATCAGTATCCGTAGAAGCGAGTAAGTTTAAAGATCTATCAACTCTCTTATCATTATAATCTTTTAAAGCCTCAACAGCAGCCATTCTTACCCATTTATTTTTGCTTGATAAACTATCAAGTATAGAGTTCAAAAGCTCTTTAGCATTCATTCTTCCAGCAACTTTTAATCCCTCTATTTGAACTTGCAAATCCGTATCAGATATAGCTCTTTTTACTCTGTCAATGGCCTCAGGATTTTTGGCATCTAATCTTCCAAGTCCTAAAATAGCCAAACAGCGTACATTAAAGTCAGGATCTTCAACACTAGCACGAAGGAAATCGCTGTAAGCAATATCTGCTTCTATTTTACCTAAAAGCCATATAGCCTCAGCTCTTACTTCTCTTCCTCCATTTTGTGCAGCATTCAAAACTTCTAATATAACTTCTTCATTATCAGGATTTTTTGCAAGCTTTTTTTCTGCCTTATGAACATCATCAAGCCTTCGCAAAGTAACATCTTTTTCAGAACAAGATATAAAAAATATTGTAATGAATATAAAAGCTATTATATTTTTTTTCATATTTTAATTTTTATAACCATTTACTCTTTAATTTATTAATTTCTTCTTTTGCTTTTTCTACATTTTCAATAGAACCTTGAGCAAAAGTATCTTTTCCGCCGCCGCGTCCTCCGCTTACAGCTATAATATCTTTTATTATATTATTTGCTGATAATTTCTTTTCTTTTAAAGCATTTCCTGTTATCTGTACAAGTATAGAGTTTGAAGAATCAGTTTTACTTATCATTACAGCAATACTGTCTTTTACTCTCTCTTTTATAGTATCAGCATATAGTCTAACTTCTTTAATATCTTCATTAAACTCTAAATTATAGAATTTAATGCCTTTTAAGTCTTCATAATTATCCATAAATGAAACAGCAGAAGCACCTGAAGTTTTAAGCTGTTTAATTTCTTTTTGCAGCTTTTTTACCTCATTTTGAAGGCTTTCAGCTCTTACAGTAAGTTCATCTGTTTTTGAAGCATTAAGTATATGTGCTAAATTTTTTACTTTACTGAATAATTTGCTAGCTTCATTAGCAGCTTTTAATCCTGTGATAGCCTCTATTCTTCTCACACCGCTAGCCACAGAACCTTCACTCACTATATGGAAATAACCAACTTCCGATGTATTTGTCAAATGGCTTCCTCCGCAAAGTTCTACTGAAAAACCATTTCCTATATCTAGTATTCTTACAGTATCGGGATATTTTTCTCCAAATAAAGCCTTAGCACCGCATGAAATAGCCTCTTCTTTAGGCATATATTTTATAACAGCAGGCATTGATTTAAATACCACCTCATTAACTTGATTTTCTATACTTATTAATGTATCTTCAGAAATTGAATCAGGGTGGGTGAAGTCGAATCTCAAATATTCATCGCTTACAAAACTTCCAGCCTGATTAATATGACTTCCTAATGTAAGCTCTAATACCTTTTGAAGTATATGAGTAGCTGTATGATTTTTTCTTATAGCACTTCTTCTGTCAAAATTAACGAATAATTTTATTTCTTCGCCTACACTTAAAGAATGACTGCTGCAGTCTGCTATATGTATAATAGTATTTTCTTTCTTTTGAGTATCTATTATTTTTATTATTTCTTTTTTGCTGTTTTCTATATATCCATTGTCTCCAATCTGTCCTCCCATCTCTCCATAGAAAGGTGAAACATCTGTTATAATAACAGCATTTGAAGATGATGCTTTTTCTTTTTTACTATTATCATCATATACAGCAATAATTTTTGCATTTACTCCGTTTATTAGATTATCAGTCTCTTCACCTACATATTTAGTTTCATAATTTTCAACATATCCGAATTTTGATTTTTTATCCTCTCCAGTACCTCTGCTTCTTTTCTTCTGCTCTTCCATAGCCTCTTCAAATCCAGCCTTATCAACGGTAAATCCATGATCTGATGCTTCCTCTTCTGTTATATCAATAGGAAGACCATAAGTATCAAATAGCATAAATGCATCTTTACCTGATATTACTTTGCTGTCTTTATTTTCTTCAATTACAGCATAAAGCTTATTCATACCAGCAGATATTGTATTTATAAATTTATTCTCTTCATCTTTTAATATTCTTTTTACATTCTCTTCTTCTTTAGGAAGATAATCATATATTTCTTTATATACATTAACTACAGAAGATGTAATTTCATTTAAGAAAGCACCTTTATGTCCTAAATCGCTTGCAGTTTTTAAAGCTCTTCTTAAAAGCCTTCTAAGAACATAACCTCTTCCTTCATTAGAAGGAGTACAGCCTTCAGATATTACAAATACTAATGCTCTTAAATGGTCTGCTATTAAATTGATTTTAGTTTTATTTTTATCATCATATTTAACATTCAATTTTTTAGTTATAGCATCAACTATAGGCTTCATTACATCAGTTTGATAATTGCTTTCTACACCTTGAGTAATATAGCATAATCTTTCAAGTCCCATTCCAGTATCTATACCAACATTAGGAAGAGGAGATAAATTACCCTCAGTATCTTGGAAAAATTCATTAAATACTAAATTCCAAAACTCTAAATATCTCTCGCAATCGCATCCAACAAAACAATTAGGATTATCGCATCCCTTTTCTTCACCCATATCAATATAAAGCTCACTGCAAGGCCCGCAAGCTCCAGAATCACCAGCAGGTCCCCAGAAATTATCCTTCTTTCCAAGTCTTACTATCTTCTCTTTCGGTATTCCAATATGCTCATTCCAAATTTTAAAAGCATCATCATCTTTTTCATAAATAGAAACATATATTCTTTCAATAGGAAGTTTTATAACTTGAGTAGAAAATTCCCAAGCAAATTCTATAGCCTCTTTTTTGAAATAATCACCCATAAAACAGAAATTACCAAACATCTCAAAAAATGTATGATGTCTTGCAGTTTTTCCTATATTTTCTAAGTCAGAAAGTCTGAAACATTTTTGTATTGTGGCAACTCTTGAATACGGAGCTTTTTTTATTCCAGCATAATAAGGTTTAAATTGTAACATTCCTGCTGTTGTAAATAATAGGCTTGGATCATCTATTGGTATTAATGATGATGATTTTTCTATAGCATGCTGTTTGCTTTTAAAAAATTCAAAGAATTTTTCTCTCAATTCTAAATGTGTCATAATAACTCCTATTTTTAAGAACATTTATATATACGAAAATTTAATGTTTTACTTTTAAATTTGTATTTAATTAATAATATATTAAATCAATTATGAATGCAAGTTAAAATTAATAAATAGTTAACATAATATTTATTAATAATTATAAAAAAGAGGCACAAATTATTATTTGAACCTCTTTTTTAATTAAACTTATAAAAGTTAAAGCACTATTCTATTATTATAACGTATGTCATTCTTGCACGTTTTATTGTTATAGTAAAGGACTTATCATTTCCATAAGACTTAACAAAATTATCATAATCACTAGTATTAGAAATAGTTATTCCATTAATAGCCTTAATAACATCTCCAGGTCTAAGTCCTGACTGATAAGCTTTAGAGTTTTGAGTCATATTAAGTACTACAACACCTCTTTCATTACTTCTTATTTGAAGTCTTTGAGATATTTCAGGAGTAATATTAGAAACATCTAATCCCATCCAAGAACGTGTACTATTTTGAGCATTATTCTGAGACTGTCTTGTAGGTACAACAGCTTCATCTTCTACTCTAGCTTCTATAGTTATTTTAGTTGTTCTTTCTCTTCCATTTCTTAAATATTTAATATTAACTTCTTTTCCTACTTTAGTTGTTGCTACTTTATTGAATAAATCTCCAGATCTAGTCATTCTTTCACCGTCAAATTCTATTATAATATCTCCGTCTTGTAAACCGCCTTTATAAGCAGGAGAATCAGGAATAACTTCGCTTACATATACACCGCTGTTTTGTCTTACATTCAAACCTCTTGAAAGATTTTCATCTATATCTTGTAAGTATATTCCCAAATATCCTCTTGTAACCTTTCCATTTTCTTTTAAGTCAGTCATAACAGATGTAGCAAGATTAATAGGAGTAGCAAAACCTATACCTATACTTCCGCCTGAAGTAGAGTATATTAAAGTATTTATTCCTATTACCTGTCCATGAATATTAAATAAAGGGCCGCCAGAGTTACCAGGGTTTATAGCAACATCAGTTTGTATATATCTTTGATATTTATTAGCACCAACATCGCTTCTTCCTTTAGCACTTACAATACCGAAAGTAACTGTATTATTAAGTCCATAAGGGTTTCCTATAGCTATAGCAAACTCTCCAGGTTCTATTGCATCACTATCTCCTAATGCCACATAAGGGAAAGTTCTGTCATTTGATTCTATTTTTAATAAAGCCAAATCATAAGCTTCATCATATCCTATTAATTTGGCAGGAAGTTCCCCATCTTCACCATAAAGTGTAATCATTATTTTAGTAGCACCTTTAACGACATGGTAATTAGAAAGAACATATCCTTCTTCATTAATAATAAAACCGCTTCCTAAAGATTTCTGACTTCTTTTTTGTCTAGGCATTTGATCTCCGAAGAAAAATCTAAAGAATTCATCGGCATATCTGTCTTCTTCAGTTTGTCCTGCCTCTATTTCAGTAGAGATATTAACTACAGCAGGCATATTTTTATCAACTACTTCTCTTATAGCACCTTCAACAGCTAAAGCACCATCTAAAGAACCAGAAAATGCAGTTTTTTCTGGCGCCGCTTGGGCATGAACCAAAAACTCATCTTTTTTATAATTTTTTTCATATGAAAATATAAAGAAAGAAATAATTATACCAACCAAAGTAAATGTAAGCCCAAGGTTTAAAAAGAACATAAATGAACGTTTTTTTTGCTCCATATACTCATAACCTCCGATTTATTGTATTTTTTATACTAGGTTTTAATAATTTGCCACAACTTTATTATAGTAAAAAATATTGTTTTTTTAAATAAAAAAATTATAAATAATAGTGAAAATATTATATGAAGGTGTTACCTCATAGCATTATAAATTTAGAAATATATTATAAACTTATGACAATTATTATTTCTTAGTACATTTAATATATAATATAAACCTATAAAAAAAAAGCAAAGTAAAAAACTATCTATAATTATCATTTTTATAAAATATTTCAGGCTCTCCATTTGGTCTTGTATTCCATCTAGGATGAACCCAAAGCCAATTCTCAGGATACTTTCTTATTATCTCCTCTAATTTTTTAGTATATCTTTGAACATTATGTTTTATTGTTTCTTCTTTAGTTTCTTTTTCCTCTATATATAATACATCATCTACTATTATTTTATGATGTCCGTATCTATCAGGCAAACTATAAAGTATTATCATCGGAGATTTTGTTTTCATAGCAAGAGCTACAGGTCCAACTGCTGTAGCGGCTGGATATCCGAAGAAATCAACAAAAACACCATCCAGATAATTTTGATCGCATAAAAATGCAATAGGTTTTTTATCATTTATAAGATTAAATATATCCCTTAAATTGCCTTTTTTGGGAATACATTTCATGCCCCTTTTTTCTCTCCAAGAACGCATATAAGCATCTAATTTTGGATTATCAAGAGGTCTGAATATTACTCCAGGATTGTATCCTTTAATAGCAAAATAAAATGCAATATATTCCCAATTCCCTATATGACCTGTTATAACAGCAGGTCCTCTATTGCTTTTATGTATTGCTTCATCAAACATATCAATACCTTCTATCTTTATCCTCTTTAGGATTTGTTCATTTGACATTTTTGATGATTTTATAAACTCAGCAAAAGTCATAATCATAGATTTCATAGACCTTTTTGCTATTCTTTTTCTTTCTTTAAAACTCTTTTCAGGAAATGCTTGTTTTAAATTGATCAAGGCAATTTTTCTAGTACTTGGTACTAAATAATACATCAAAGTACCAATAAGTTTAGCAAATAATATTACTATGATATAAGGTGTAAATGCTATTATTTCCATTAATATACGAAGCGGAATATATTCAAGCATTATAACCTTTGGAGATTTATATGCCAAATGAGGCCTCTCTATTATTGTTTAATATCTTCTTCATCTGTTTTTTCCTCCTCCGCTTCAGGACTTGATTCCGTTTCTGATATTTCCTCAGACACAGCAGTTTCTGATTCTTCAGCTTCTTCTTCTCCAAATAAATCCTTATCTTCTATAGATTCATTAAATTCACTATTAGATATATATATATTATTATTTTCAGCATTATTATTTTTATCAGTACTGCCTTCAATTTCATTACCTGCATTTTCCATATCAGCATTTTTATTTTCTTCAGCAGCAGCAGCTTCCTTTTGCTGTTCTAATAATTCTTCTTCAGGATCTGCTCCCTCTATTAATATTCCAGCCCCTGATAATTCACCTTGAGTAATCAAATAGTTAAATCCTGAAATAAAATAATATGCCTCTGTCAAAGCTTTCATTACATTATAACCCTGTACTCTTTTTTTGCCTTTTCCTATTTCTGCGGAGAAACTTAATATATCATTAGGGTTTTCTATGATTCTTTCCCTTTCTTCTTTATCTAATAATAATTTATCTAATTTTTTCTTGAAAGGCGAGATTATTGATATAAAAGTATTTCTTAAATTTTTAGCTAAATAAGAACGCTGTCCGTTTTTTTCAGAAAGCATAGATACTCTTTGCTCAAAACGCATAGTTTTATCTTCTTCTATTTTTTGTATAGTTTTATAAAGTTCACTATATTCATTTAATCTTGAATTAGTATCAGATAATGATAAGAATATATTATTAAAATCATTTTTATAATCTGTTCTTACCTGATTATCATAAACTAAATTATATCTTACTTTATTAGAAACAAATACTGCTGAATATTCTCTATCTAAGAAATCTATTAAAACTTTTATTCTATATATTTTATCTTTAGTAGATACAATAAAAAATGGATCTGCCTCATATTCTATTCCATTATCTTCTTTTCTAAATGATACGCATTTATTAATAAGTTTTACACCTATAGATTCAACTTTGCTTAGTTTTTCTTCTTCATCATCTTTTTGTTTTCCTATATTTTCTTTAGCTTCTTGTATTTTAGTTTCTTGTAATTTTTCTTTTTCTTTTCTTAATTTAGTATAGTATCCTAATATATCTTCATCTGTAATATTAAGATATCTATTAAAATCATTAATAGTTTCTAATGATTCTTTTGAGGCATATTGTAAAAGTACAAATAATTTAGGATAGTATTTTGAATATATTAAATCTACGGCTCTTTTAAAAGCAGATATTCTAGAGTTTGCTATACCTTTGCTTATATTATCAACCATAGCATAGGCAAGCATAGCTTTTTCTCCTGCTAATTTTATTCTAGATGAGTATGCATGAAGCACATAAAGCGGTCTGAACATAGCTTTTATTTCTTTTACATAGCTTTCAGCCATAACATTACTATTTAATTCTTTATAAGGTCTTAAAAAATCTTTATAAGTTTTTTCATTATATTGATCTTTTATTCTCTCTAAAAGCTCTAAATCATCCAATTCTTTAGAAAACTGGGCTATTATTTTTTGGTGTTTTTCTTTAGCATCTATATTAGAAGATTCAGCAGGGTTTAAAGCATTAAAAATTAATGTATCCATTTCTAAAAGAGCAGCTATAACATTTTTATCTATAAAGTTTAAAAATTTAGGATTAACATTACCCCCCATAAAAGTTATAACTCCTGCACTTAAGGCATTGAACCATAATTTTACATTGAACATTAAACCAGTATTTTTTTTATTTGGAATACTCAAAGAGGAACTTTTTGTGCTGCTGCCATCTTTAGAATCGCTTTTAGAACCTCCATTACCAGAACCCCTTGAGCCTCTATTTTCATTTCCTCCTACTAATACATTAGAACCTCTTCTTGAAGATCCTCCAATAACTCCTGTATTAGCCTTTTTCTTTTCAGATACTACTTCTCCGCCTGCATCTACAAATTTATTAAATAAATCTTTTCTTGCATCTTTATTAAGTTCATCCAACTTTAATCTATCTCTAGTGTTATCTATATCTCCCATAAATAATGACCCCCATAATTTTGTTTTCTATTTATTATTTTTATGTATTATAGTAGCACTGCCTTGATTTTCTGCCATAATAGTCATACTTGATATTTGTACATGGCTTTTTCTAGTTAAGACATACTCTATATTATCGGCTATATCTTCTGCATATAAAGGATCAAAACCTTTATAAACATTATCAGCTTTTTCTTTATCGCCTTTAAATCTAACAGTAGAAAATTCTGTATTTACAGCTCCAGGTTTTATATTAGTTATTTTTACAGGCTTATCAATTAATTCTACTCTAAGGCTGTCTCCAAACATTTCTACAAAAGATTTAGTAGCACAGTATATAGCTCCTCCGCTATATGCTTCATCAGCAGCAGTAGAAGAAAGATTTACAATATGTCCATGTTCGCTTTTTAATATAAAAGGAAGAAGGAGTCTTGTTAATACTATTAATCCTTCGCAATTTACTCTAATCATTTGCAAAGAATCTTCAATCGTATTATTATAATATAAATCTTTACCCAAAGCTAAACCAGCATTATTTATAAGTATATCTATTTTTTTATCTTCAAGATTTTCCACAGCATTTTTTATATCTTCTGCTTTTGAAAAATCTAATTTTATTGTCTTTACTTTTATATTATATTTTTGTTCTAATTCAGATTTCAAATTTTCAAGTTTTTCTATTCTTCTTGCAGCTAATATAAGATTAACACCATTAGATGCAAGCATTTTTGAAACAGTTTCTCCTATACCAGCACTAGCTCCAGATACAAAAGCTGTTTTTCCTTTAATACTTTCTGCATACATAATTAATTTCCTTAAAATTTATTATTTGTTTATTCTTTATTATTCATAAGTTCTAACCATTCCAGCAACATCCTGGGCAGTGTATTGCATTCCAACTTCATTAAGATATTTGCTTATTAGAGTATCCATCTGTCTTTTTAAGCCTTTAGAATACAATTCCATAACTACTGTACAATTTTGCTGAGAATCCCATTTAGTTTCTACTACAGAAGTACCTCTTATTCTTCCAGCTACTCTTTCTTGTATAACATACTCATCTATCATACCTTTTTCAGTAGAACTTAAAGATTCTATATATGAACCTACTATTTTTGCAACTATTTTATTTTTAGCATCTAATTCTGCTGCTTGTTTAGATGTAAGTTCTCTTCTGAATTTATCTGTACTTTCTATATCACTTGAAGGAACTCCCATTCCCATTACTCTGAATGTATCATTATTAATCCATCCTTCAGGACTATTTCTGCTTACTCCAGTTGTGCATGATATAAAAATCATAGATGATATTATTGTTAATAAAAATAATTTTATAAATTTATTCATTATACATAATCCTTAAAAATATATTTAATATATTACTACTATATAATATAAAAAAAATAATTTTATGCAATAATCAAAATACAAAATTTATTACTTTATTTTTATTATCGATTAATTCTATTTTATTATTTAAAATAAAAAAGAGGCTTTAAAGCCTCTTTTTTAGAATAATGTATATTTAAATATTATTCATATGTTCTAACCATTCCAGCAACATCTTGTGCAGTATATTGCATACCAACTTCATTAAGGTATTTGCTCACTAGACTATCCATCTGTTTTTTCAAGCCTTTAGAGTATAATTCCATAACTACTGTACAATTTTGCTGAGAATCCCATTTAGTTTCTACTACAGAAGTACCTCTTATTCTTCCAGCTACTCTTTCCTGTATAACATACTCGTCTATCATCCCTTTTTCAGTAGAACTTAAAGATTCTATATATGAACCTACTATTTTTGCAGCTATTTTATTTTTAGCATCTAATTCTGCTGCTTGTTTAGATACCAATTCTCTTCTAAATTTGTCGTCTACATCTCTTGAAGGAGAACCCATTCCCATTACTCTGAATGTATCATCATTGATCCAACCTTCAGGTCTGTTTCTGCTAACTCCAGTTCCACATGATATCATAAATATTATTGCAGATAGAGCAAATGCGATATTGAATATTTTTTTTATCATGTTTTCATTTCCTCCTATATTCAACTAATTTAATTATATATCTTAGATTTCATATTGCAATATGTTATACTATAATTTTTTATTATAATTGACATAAAACAAACATTATATATAATTATTTAAAAGTTATTTTTAATTATATAAAGGAACTAATGATGAAGCTTAAACATACAATTAATTTTATTAAAAAACATACAGTGGCTGTATTTGTAAAAGTTGAAAAAGAAGAACCTAAAGTTTGTACTTTCAATGAAGAGTATATAAAATTATTCAATACTTTAGTAAAAGATAAATATTATACTATATCAACTCCTTTTGCTTTCGCATTTGCAAGTAATACAAGAGTTATTTTTATTACATATAAGGAAGTAAAAAATTATATGTATGAAACTTGGAAAAATGCAGGAGCTTCATTAATAAAAATAATGAAAGATTTACATATAGATGATATAGAAGTAGATATGGCTGAATTATTTTCTGAAATAGCATCTGAAGAATCATATATACAATTTTGTTTAGGTATAATACTTTCTTCTTATAGATTTGATAATTATTTTGGAGATAAAAGATTAAAAGAAAAATCTAATATTAAGAATATACTTTTAGTTTCTGAGCATAAAAAAGATACTGAGAATGCTATAGATAAAGCTAGTCAAATAGCAAATAATATATTCTGGGCAAGAGATATGGTAAATGAGCCTAGCAATGTTATTAATTCATTAACATTTGTTGATAGAGCAAAAAAACAGGCTGAAATGAGAAAACTTTCAGTTACAGTACTTACAGAAAAAGAATTAAAAACTGCTGGTATGAACGGAATACTTGGTGTTAATGCTGGAAGTAAAAATCCTCCTAGAGTATTTATAGCACAGTATAAAAAAGCTAAGGCAAAAAAGAATGTTTTATTGGTTGGTAAAGGAATAACATTTGATACAGGCGGAATGTCATTGAAACCTGCAGACAGTATGTTGGGTATGAAAGATGATATGGCTGGAGCTGCTGCTGTTTGCGGAGCATTATTTTTAATATCAGATATGAATTTAAATGCTAATGTTACAGTTGTATGTCCTTTAACTGATAATAAAACAGGAAGTGCCGCTATAAATCCTGGAGATGTATTAAAAATGCATAATGGTGTTACAGTTGAAGTTGTTAATACAGATGCTGAAGGAAGACTTATACTTGCTGATGCACTTTCTTATGGTATAAAAAAATATAATCCTGATTTTGTAATAGATATTGCCACTTTAACTGGAGCATGTTCTATAGCATTGGGTAAAAATGCTACAGGATTAATGTCTAATGATAAAGCATTAACATCTGCTTTAAAAGAGGCTGGAGATGATACTTATGAGAGAGTATGGGAGCTTCCTATGTTTGAAGAGTATAAAGAGCAGATAAAATCAGATATAGCAGATATAAAAAATACAGGCGGAATATATGCAGGAACTATAACAGCTGCTCAATTTTTATCCTACTTTACTGAAGGAGCTAGATGGGCTCATTTGGATATAGCATGTACTTCTTATAGCGACAGCGATTCAAAATATATATCTAAAGGTGGTACTGGAGTAGGTGTATATTTGCTTGCTAAAACAGTAGAAAAATTAGTTGATATAGATAAGTTTTAATAATTAAATAAATAAAAAATTATAAAAATAATCATAGTGTTTATATTTAATACTATGATTATTTTTTTATATACATAATAATATTCACAAGTTTTCTATTTCTTTAATATCTAATCCTGTTAATCTGCTTATGAGTTGTAAATCCATATTTTCTTTCTTCATATTTTTAGCTAATGAATATTTTTCTTGTTTTATACCTTCTTCCATTCCTAATCTTCTTTCTTCCTCTAACATTATCTGATTACCGTAAAGATAAGCCTGTCTTTTGTCATATTCATTCATCATTAATCGATCTTTTATGAAATTATTGTATCTTTTTTGTACTTCTTCCATTATTGGTTTTTCTTTTACTAATTCAGACATAATAGCCTCCTTATCATCATTTTCTTTCATAGTAAAAAACTTAAGCCAGCAATTTAAGTCTGGTTTTAATGAATTGTATTTAAATTTTATAAGCTCTATTATGTGTATTTGTAAATGGTCTGTTAATAATCTTTTGTTAAGAGTATCATAAATCATGTAACATGAATGAATATTATCTGAGTCATCTAAGTTAAAATCTAACATATTGATGATAATTACTGGAGTTAAGGCATCATATTTCTCTCCGTGCTTTAAAAGTTTACTATAGTTTGAAGCCCAATAATATAAAATACGTTCTGGAAATCTAGAATTACCCTGTAATTGTATTTCTATAATAACAACTGTTCCGTTTTGAGTAATACATTTTACATCAACAATTGTTTCTTTATCTTCATAATTTTCTTTATAATTGAATGGTGTTAAAATTTCAACCGCTCTAAAAGTTTTCATTCCAGAGTCAAGCATTGTAGAATTGATAAAATCTAACAATAATACGTTACTATCGGAAGACGCAAATAAATATCTTACAAAATAATCGTTTAAAACATTAATATTTATATTACTCATAATGTCATTATAATGAAATAACTTATAAATGTCAAAAAAATATTTTTGTTTTCTTTCCGCAATATCCTTTAAATCTTTTTATACAATTCTAATTAAAATTGTTTTTCAAGTTTAATTATAAAATAAAGCCTTACAAAATGTTATTTAACTTTATGATTCACACTGCACGTAAATGTATAATGATGTACTAATAAAAATTTAAACTACAAATAATATTAATAATCTTTTCAATTAAATACTGCCTTTCCAATTCAAATTTTTGATTTTATCATCATCATTTATTTCTCTTATAACTTTGCATGGATTACCTAAAGCAAGCGTATTATCAGGTATATCTTTAACCACAACACTTCCAGCTCCTATAACACAATTATTTCCTATAGTTACACCTGGAAGTACAATGACATTAGCTCCTATCCATACATCATTTCCAATAGTTATAGGATATGCATATTCTATATAGCTATTTCTTCTTTCTCTATCTAAAGGATGACCTGCAGTATAAAAACCGCAATTAGGAGCAATAAATACATTATTTCCAAATTTTACTTTAGCACAGTCAAGTATTACACAATTATGATTTACATAAAAATTATTTCCAGCTTCTATATTAAATCCGTAATCACAGTAAAAAGGAGCTGTAATTCCAAAATTTTGCCCAATTTTTCCGAATAATTTTTTAATAATATTTTCTTTTTCTTCTAATTGATTAGATTTTAGTAGATTATAATCCAAGCATAAATCTTTTGCCTTATTTCTCATAATTTCCAAATCTTTATCAGCCGAACTGTATTCTAAACCTTTAATCATTTTTTCTAATTCAGTCATTTAATTGTTCCTTTTTTATTAAATTATTATGATAATTATATGATAAATGTAAAAAAATAGAATTAGTTTTTAGTTTTAACTTGAAATTATTTGTATAAAATGCTATAATAAATGTTCAAATTAGATAAAATGGGAGTGTATATGCCTTCAGGAAGAAAAAGACTTCGTCAAAAGATGGCTACGCATAAACGTAAAAAACGTTTACGCAAAAATAGGCATAAAAAGAAATAATATAAATTAACATTATACATATTAATGTTTTTTTCATCTCTTATGAATGTAAAAGTTATTTAATGGGATAATATAAGTATGGCATCTGATATTAAAACAGTCATAGAGGTTTGCGTTGGGCTTCACTGCTCTATGAAAGGCTCTTATGCCCTCTTAGAAGCTATACGTTCACATTATGACTTGCAAATAGGCGTACCGTCTTCTGATGGTATGCTCCTCAAAGAGATGGAGTGTATGCATAATTGCCATAACGCCGTGCCAGTCCTCATCAATGGTACGGAATGTACAAAATCGTCTTTTAAAAGTGTTGTTAAATATATAGAAGCTATACATCTAAGAAAAAGATGAAAAAATTTGTACTGCATAGTGAATATAATATTGTTAATATCCAATCATATAAGGATCATTTCGGAGATTACCTAATTACCAAACCTTTAGAAGAGAGTTTCATAAATAATCTTCGTAACTTCTCCGTTATGTCCAGAGATGCATTTCAAAATTCACTATACAAAATACTTATAGACAAAAACATTAAAGAAGATTCTATAATTGTAAATGCAGCATCATTTGATTATTTGGTATTCAAAGACAGATTCTTAATAAAAAATAATCCGCACCTCATATTAGATGGAGCATTATATTTAGCTAAAATTCTTAACATTAAAATAATTAATATAGTGCTTAAAGATTACTACAGCGAAGAAAAAAATATTTTAATAAAAGCTATAGCAGAAGCTGAAGATGCAGGATTTGCATACGATATAAAAATTAATATATACGATGAACAAACATACTACAGCGAAAATCATGAGAGAATAACTCCTCTCTCTTTTGAAAATAAAAAATACATATTTGATTTGGAAACTATAACTCAAATTACATACTTGGCACATATAGGAGAGTTCAGCTTCAAAAATTATGGTGCTCATGAAAATAAAGGAACTTATATACTTTCTATGTCTGGAGATATTATAAGTACTAATATATACGAATTTGAAATGTACACTCCTATCAAAAATATTATAAGAGCAGCAGGCGGTACTATCAAAGACTACAGTATAAAATGCGTATTTACAAACGGTTTTTTAAATCCGCCTATAGACTTTATATCATTTCAAAATATGACATTAGACTATGAATGTTTTAATAGTTTTAATATGAATATTGGAAACGGAGGAATATGCTTTATAAGAGAAGACAGATGTATGGTGAGAGTAATATTAAAAATAGTTCAGTTTGCTAAAAGTATATCATGTGGTAAATGTATGCCTTGTCATTACGGCTTTGATTTGTGCGAATATTATATCAATAAAATGCTTTTAGGAAACTCTGATAATGAAGATTATATAAATCTTAAAGAAACTCTTGAAATGATAAATACTGGAAGCATATGCCTATATATAAAAAAACTTTCATACTGCATACTCT
>CALXXQ010000013.1 GCA_944392715.1 uncultured Brachyspira sp. | reverse complement strand
GGTATTCAATGAATCCTAGTTATTTAGATTATGGTGTAGTTGAAACTTATAATTTAAAACTAGAAAATGGAGATAGTTTTGAAATCACTATAAATGCTAATAATGATATTGATTACAAAGATAAAGTAAAAATAAATATTAATTTTTTTAATGATAATCAAAAAGTGCATGATAGATTTATTTATACATTACTTATTTTAATGATTTGGGATTTTAGGCTTACTGATATGTTTTCTTAATTTAAGGCTAAAAAATTATTTTTAATCCCCGCCCTTTATGCTTTTTTGTTTTAAATTTTTAATTGTAGTTTCATTACATTTATAGCTTTATCAGAAATTACAGCACCCGCCCAAGATTTTTTAAATTTTAAAACTTTATTCTACGCACGGTGAGCGAAATTTTAATTATAGTAAATATTAGAATTCATAATTAATATATATTTTATGGTTTTATTTTCCGTGCGGTGAAATAATCATATAATTAAATAAAATTTGGGTGAGCTTTAGAATTGCAGCATTCATTTTAAAGATGTATAAAATAAAAATAGCATGTAAAAGCTTTAAATATAAATGGTGGGCAATATAAACAGATTTAAAGATGCTTATACGACTAACTTTCATTAATCTTACCATTTATATATAAATTACAACTTTAGTCAAGTAATTTTTAAATTTATAATTTTTTAATATAAACTTAAAACTAATGTTAAGTTGTTAACTTTACAAAAATTTTATACATTTATATTAATTGTTTAGTTCAAATAAAACAAATAAAATTATATTTATTCTTAATAATATTAATCATTTGGTATTTGTGATTGATCTTCAGAAAAATAAATTCCAATTTTTGATATTTTATGAAATAATAGTTTATTATATGTACTTTTGTATAAGTTACATATTTGATCTATATTGCTTTTAATAGTATCGAAATTTTCATGAGTTATCAGATATCTTACATATTTTCCTTTTTCTAAATCTTCTTTTATACCATTTACAATATCATCTATTAACATAAGAAACTCCTATAATAATTTATTTTATTATAAATAAATTATTATTTTGAATAAACTATTTATAGTACTTATATTGTAAAAATCAATGAATTATAGTTATATAAAAATAAAAAGGCGATACTTTAAAAAGATACCGCCTTTAAAAAATATTCTAACAATCTAATATATTAATATTATTTAGCCTCTATAACAACTTTATGCTGTCCGTCATAACCAAATACTTCAGGGTTATACATCTCTTCAGCCTTAGTAGCAGGAAGTAAATATTCACCAGGAGTAACAGCACGAACTACATATCTATACTCATGTTCGCCGTCGCTAAGCATATCAGCAAATAATAATACTTTATCATTATAGTTTTCAGTATGATTAAATCCGCCCCATACCCAAGTAGGTTTAGCAGCATTTCCTGTTATATCTTTAACTTCTCTGCTCTCTGTAGCAAAGCTTGCATTCAAGATTCTCATACCAGCAGCAATAGGAGTATCAACTACTACGAAATGTCTTTCATAAGGAGCTGTAACTTTTACTACTACAACATACTCTTCGCCTTGCTTGAATTTATCTTTAGTGAGGTCTAATACTCTTCCGTCTTTAGTTTCATATCTTCTTTCAACTTTTATACCCATATCTCTATTAACAGCTAATTCACGAGGAGCATAAGTAAGTCTTACACCATAATAAAGTCTTCCGTCTCCATTTCTTTTTATATTAGCCAATGCTGTTCTAGTATTTAAATTACTCAATTTTTCATCCATAAACTCATCTAATGCATAACTCTTTGTTAGGCTAGGCTGAGTTCTTGCAGTGAATGTTTCTTCAAGTAATGTTTTTCCTTGATATATAAACTCTGCTTTGAAATTAGGATTAATATTTTCATATTTTTTATAATACATATTCATAGCAGCAAATACTGATACATTGTCCTGAGTATTTAAATATCTGCCGTTTTTTCTAGACTGAACTAACCAGCGAACTACTTTTTCATTAATAGCATTATCATAACCTGTTTCTATTAAAGCATATAAAGCAACAGATGTATCTCTTACTGATGAAGAGTGTATCCAATAAAGATTAGCATATCTTTCTTCCAATTCATAATGAGCAGTATTAGGATCCTCTTTTATAGTATTAAGTATATACTGTCTAACTTCAGTTAATGCTTTATTATCATATTTGTTATAATGCATAGCTCTCATCAATTGAACTTGTCCGTAGAAAGGTATATTATTAACTTGAGGATATACTCTGTCTATTATAGCTTTTACATCATTAGCATTATATCCGCCTTCAGCTAAAACTGCAGCAATATAAGATATAGATGAAAGATTTATATATTCATCTTGCCAGAAGCTAGGTTTTTCAGCCTCTCCGCTCTTAGCATAATTATTAATGTATTCTAATGCTAATTTTAGAGAGTTTTCATCAATAGTGTATCCCTCTTTTTTAGCCTTAATCATAACATCAGCAGCATAAGCAGTAAGCCATGGAGATACCCAAGTTTTGCTAGTCCAGTAAGAAAATCCTCCATCATGACTCTGATATGTAGGCATAATCTTTAATAAATCCTGAACTGTCTTATCTAAATCTGCTTCAGGTATATCAGTAAGCTTCATATCTACTAATAATCTCTTACTTGCTATTATAGGATAAACTCTTGATAACTGCTGTTCTAAACATAAATAAGGATAATTAACAAGATAATTTATACCTCCTGAAAGCTCGCTGAATGCACTAGGAGACATATAAACTTCTAAACTTCCAGCACCTTTATAAGCTTCTGTTATATTAGGTATTCTAAGCATTAAATCTAAATTATTATTTGTCATACTAGAGAATAAAGCAACAGATTCTGTAGTCATAGGAACATTAACTTTGAATGTTTTTTCTACAGCATCAGTATATTCTCCGCCTTTAGCAAGTATTGTAACTTTAGCTTCGCCTCTGTTTGTAGCTATAATATCAAATCTTACATCAGCATTCCCGCCTTTAGGTATTGTTATTCTCTGAGATGCATTTTCTATTACAGCATTAGAAGCAACAGCTTCAATTTCTATATCTAAATCCTTGTCAGAATAATTGTATACTAAACTTCCAGCCTTGAATTTATCTTCAACATAAGCAAATTCAGGTAGGGTAGGCATAAGCATGATATTTTTCTTAACTACTACAACATCATCAGAAGCACCGAAATAACCGTCCTGATTTATAGCAGAAGCCATTATTCTAAATGATGTAATATTATCAGGTAAGCTGAATGTTACTGTAGCTTTACCATTAGCATCAGTTTTTACTCTTCCTTGATAGAATGCAGTTGTTAAGAAATTCTTTCTTATACTAAATACATCCATACCCATAGCCTCAGCTTTAGCCATCATCATATCATTAGCAGCCCTCATACCATCGCCGCCAGGAGTATCTCCTTTCTCTCCATAGTTTCTCTGTCCTATTAAGTGTATTCTTGTATCAGCACTTGCTACACTCAAAGGTCTCTGTCCATAGAAAGTATTGAACCAGTTAGGAGTTTTATAGCCTATTAAATTTAATACTCCAACATCAACCACACTTAACATGATTTCTGTTTCCATAGGCTTGCTTTCTTTAGTTTCAACATATAAATCTACTGTCATTTCATCGCGAGGCTCTAAACTATCAGCAGATTTTGTGATTTTTACATTAAGCTCTTTTTCACGAGGTGATACTGAAAGTCCTGCATAACCAATTTTAAATGAAGGCTTTCCTTCATCAGTAGCATAATTAGTATAAGCCTCATTTTCAACTCTTCCCTTAACAAGTGAAACACCTACATATATGTTAGGTAAATATTCTGGTTTTATAGGCACTTCTATTAAAGCAGTAGAGCCTTCTATATTTGTTACAAATGAATCTATAACATATTCTCTTTCAACTGTTACCAAAGCAGTAGCAGATTCATAAGGAGATTTTACCATTATCTTAGCTGTTTCATAAGGCTGATACTCTTCTTTTTCAGTGATAAGCTCTAACAAATCATCATCAAACATAGCCCAAGGAGCATAATCATTACCTATAACATACATATATTCATCAGAAGCAACTTCTCTGTTTTTAGAGTCTTTTGCTCTTGCTAATATTATGTAAAGTCCTGAATTTGCAGGAGTAAAGCTGTATGCAACTGGATCTTTAGCAGTTGTAACTGTAGTAGTTTCAACAACATCATCTATTTGTTTTGATTCCCATTCAAATCTTCCGCCTGTTATAGCTTTTCTTACAGATTCCCAATGTCTTCTTATTACTTGAACTTCTATTTTTTTGCCTTCAAGTCTGTTTCCTTCAGGATCAACAGCTATGAATTCTA
>CALXXQ010000012.1 GCA_944392715.1 uncultured Brachyspira sp. | reverse complement strand
ATAATCTCATCTTGTTTTAATACAAAAGCATCTCCGCCTAATTTCTTCATTCCTATTTCAAAACTTAAACGAGTCCTCAAACTAGGCTTTGAAAAATACATCACCATAGTTCTATTTTTCATTATATCAATTTCTTCTCTATTCCTTACCTTTGATTTTAGCTCGAAGGTATAATCAATCAATGCTGATAATTCTTCGCTTGTAAAATCTTCCAAATTAATAAAATGTCTTCCTGATAAATTAACTTTTTTCATATTTTTTTCCCGTTAAGTTTTTATATTATTATTTTGAGTAATACTATATATCGTTTTTATAATATTGCAATATTTTTATTTATAATTTTTAAAAATATATAGATAAGATATAAAAAAAACGTATAACATAAAAATTATATGCCATACGTTTAATTAAGATATAAATATTCTATATTAAACTTGCTTATTTACTAATACTGATAATTTCCTATTAACAACATGCTCTTTACCTTTGTTGTTATAGCCTACTTTTTTACTTTCATTTAAAACTTCTTTCATATTTGCAAATAAATCTAAAGCTTCATCAAAAAGCTTAGGAGCTAATTTATTTAAATGCTTTAATCTTGCCATTAAAGTAACTAATTCTAAGCGTAATGCTGAGATTTTAGCTGTTTTATTCAAAGGTATTCTTCTGATAATATCTGATAATGTTGCTGTTTCTGATAGATGAGGAAATTTATTTAATACTATCAAATCTATAATGCTTTCTCTCATTTTTCTAAGCTCATTAGCCTCAGTCATCTTTTCATTTTGATGATCGCAATAGAGATGTATATCCTGAAGTCTAGTATTGATTATAGAATTGACTTTTTTCTCTTCATCTTCTAGTATTATTTTATATACTTCTATTTCTTTAGTAAGAAGTATCTCAATTTTTGTAAGCTCTTCATATAAGTTAAACATAAATACCACCTTTAAGTTAATAGCTGTTAATTATTTAATCAGCTACATTTATCATTATCGGCAGTTATTATGATTACTTTACATAATTTTTTTAATAATATGTTAATTTTCTATATCTATAGACTTTATAGCCTCTAAACATATATCTCTGTCTTCTGTTCTTGAATATGTGAACCAGGCAAGAAGAGCTAATTTTTTAGCTGCACAGGCTACTGTGATAATATGATCATTATCTTCTAATTCTTTTTCATATACTAAACTTTCTATATTCTTGCTGTTAGATTTAATATCGAGTTTTTCTCCCTTATCCTCTCCTGCTATATCTATCTGCTTCAAAACATATTCCATTATTACATCAGTTTCTTCATTAGCAAAAGAATAAGCCTGCATAGCTATATATATATTAATATCTTTGAATTCCATTAAAGATTTATCATTTTTAAATACATTCATACGCATAGGAAGAACAATTGTAAAACCTGCCGCTATAGAATATCTTGCATTCTCTAATCTAAATCCTATTTCTACATTAGGCTGATGCATATTTTTCTTGCTTCCTATAAATTTAGCTAAATTTTCATCATCTAAATAATGTGAAATATCAACAAGTATATCCCAAGGATAGCGAAGATTAGGATCTTTTTTGTATGACTCCTGAAAAGCATACATAATTTTTTTATACATAGTTTTTTCTTTATAATCAATAGCCTCTCTAAATGGGAAATAAAGCCAAATCATACTAATAAAGCTTTTAAACCAAAATTTAGCATTCATCTCTTCTGTATCCCAAATAAAGAAATCAGAAGCTAATGATAATCTAGAAGCTTCATCAGCATCTATAAAGTCAGTAAACCAATTTTTACCCCAATAACCTAAAGATGAAAGAGCAAAATACTCTTTTTCTATTATAGGATAATTATAAGGCATAGATATCATAAAATTACTAAATCCATTGTCATGATGAGTTATAAGCATTTTTGAATAATCAGCCAATGAATTTACAAAAAATTTCTTTAATGCTTCAAAATTTCTGCTTTTAAAATATCCGCTTGGATCCTTATGAACAGAATCTTCTTTAAACTCTATATCAAGTCTTCTAGCTATTCTATCCAAAACTCCAACTATAAATCTATGATATCCAGCTCCGAAAGAACCTGTACTAATAGTAATAAATAAAGTATCTGTTTTAAACTCAAAATATATAGGATCAGCAGATGGATGAAAAGAATATATAAGAGTACTGCCGTCTTCTATTATAGAAAACTCAGAAATCATTACAAGAGGGTTAATATTTACTTCGTTTAAAGAAGAAACTATTGCTTTAAATAATCTGTCTTGGCTAGGAATAACCCTTCTATTGTCAAATGTTGCTGAAAGCAAAAACTCTACATTCATTTTTTCTAAATTCTACTTATATAATATTTTATAATTTTATTCTGTAGTATAATAACATTTTTTATTATTTTAGCAATATATATTTGATAAAGTTTTATACATAAATAGTAAAAATCTAAAATTTACAGACTAATTACTTGACATTTTTTTAATGATATGCTAATATAAATCATCATTTCAAATGAAAGGGCGATTAGCTCAGCTGGGAGAGCGGGTGCCTTACAAGCACTAGGTCGGCGGTTCGAGCCCGTCATCGCCCATTTATCGTAAATAACACACTCTTTTTTAATAAAACTTCCTATTAAATATAATTTTTTTAACGATAATAAATTTGAATTTAATATTAATACATGTTAATATTATGTAAACAAATATTTTTTAAGAGTAATTTGAAATATATGACGGTTTTACAATATGTTTTAGTAATAATAACTATATTAGTAGTGCTAGCTCTAATAAGCTTTATAATAAAAGCAGGTTCAAAATATAAAGTATTTACAATAGCCCTTATGACAATAATAGTTACTTCTATAACAGCTGTAGGAATTATATATATAAATAATACTACAGATATAATGGCTAATATTGACATAAAAAAAATGGAACTTGAAGAAGAAAAAAAGAGAATTAGAAAAGATATGATTATAAGACCAGGAGCATTGGAAACAATATCCTTGCATCTTGCATATTCAAACAGAATATCGCCTCCTACAATAAAAAATAGAGAATTAGGTTTTTATTTGGATGGAATATGGTTTAATTGGGCTAATGGTAAATTATTAACTGATGAAGACATGACTAATCAGGATCTTTATATACCTTTTGGATTCTACTCATACACTATTGACGGACTTCCTGAAGTACAGCAGGAAACTCCTGAAAGAACTAAAGAACTTCAGGAATACTATAAAAGAAGAGTAAATAATACTAAATATATAAATAATAAATTCTTAGATACTTTATATGACGGTACTAGTGAAAGATCTATGGTTAAGCATATAAGTACTAAGAGTATATTAGGTTATAAGGTAAGAGTTCATGATTATGTATATGAGCCGCTATCTAATGTAAGCGTTGAAGTAAAACTTATAGCACAGACTAATAAAGAAGTAGAAGATTTTTTAGATTCTTTGAAAATAGTAAGCGGATATGTTTGGAAAATTATATCAAAAAGTGCAAGCAGAAGCTATCATAGTTATGGTGTAGCATTTGACACTTTACCTAAAAAGAATTATGGAAAGCAGATATATTGGGCTTGGACTAGAGTTAATAATAAAGCTTGGTATGCTGTGCCTTATGATAAAAGATGGCATCCTCCTAAAGAAGTTGTAAAGGTATTTGAAAAGTATGGTTTTATATGGGGCGGTAAATGGCATAATTATGATACTATACATTTTGAATATAGGCCTGAACTCATAATTTTTAATAAAATAAAAGATGATGAAGATGCTGCTTATGAACTCATAGAAAAATATGGTATATTTTAGTTAAATTGGGCAGATTATAGAGAATGGATAATACTGTATTCAATAAAAATATTAATCTTTTAAACAAAAATAAATATAATTTCAGAGCTGTAAAAAAATTAATAGAATATAATGACTCTAATAATAAATATCAATTAAAACAGGCTAAAAATAATTTATTTGCTGTTATGTATAATAATAAGCCTTTGACTTCTTTATATAATCCTATGGAAGAAGCTAAAAGATTAATATCCCAATTCATAATAAACAATAATGAACATATAGGAATATTTTTGTCTATTGCTTCATTTTTCCATATAGAATATTTCTTATCATTAAATGAAAATAACAAAGCAATCATAATAGAAAAAGATATAGAGATAGTTAAACTTATTTTAGAAAATATAAATATCTCAAATGAAAATATATTAAAAAATACAATACTTATTTTAAATGAAGATTTAGAAAGTATATTAGCATTCTTTAATTTTTATATGAATGATAATGATTCAAAAAAAATAGTTTATATAAGACATATAAGAGCTTCAAATATAGATGATGAAACAAAAAAATATTATGATAATGTAAATATATCTCTTGCAAACAGCATAAAAGAAAAATTAATGTCTTTAACTTCAAATTATTATTTTGCCCCTATATGGGCTCGTAATATATTATACAATATGCATTTAAATGAAGGTTATTCTATAAAAACATTTTATAATATTTTAAAAAAAGAAATACCTGTTTTACTTGTATCAGCAGGAGCATCAGCAGATAATTATATAGAAAAAATAAGAGAATTATCAAAAACACATTTTGTTATTGTTTTATCTCATGCTTTTAATACATTAATAAAAAATAATATAAAACCTGATGCCATTGTATCAACTGACGGAGGATTTTATTCTTCTATACATTTGAAAGAACTTCTCAAAAAAGAAAATAATGATATAAATATTTTTACTACTCATACAGCATATCCTTTCCCTCTTACTCATATAGATAATAAAAAAATATTTTATTTCTCACATGATGAAAGCTTTGAAAATATTCTATATCCTATAAATGATGATAATAATAACATATGTTTTTATATGGAAGGAAGTGTTATAATGCCTGCATTGAGAATAGCTCATATGCTAGGTCCTAAATATATACTTCTTGCAGGATGCGATTTCTGCCATGTTGATGATAAAACACATTCTAAATATTCTAATGCCTCTGCTCTTGATTTTATTACTAGCAATAAAATAAAAACTTTTGAATCAGTAAAATATAAAAGGCTTAATGATAATCAAAAAATAAAATGCTATGATAATATTTATAGAAATACATCAGATTCTCTTTTGAGTTATAAAAACCATTTTGAAGCTGTAGTTCAGGAAATTGCATCTATGACTGATATTTATAATCTAACTAAAGAATCAGCAGAAATAAAAAATGTAAAACAATATAATGATAATCAAATAATAAAAAATGATAAAAATACAAATATAACTAACTATTTTGAAGAAAATATAAATAAAGAAGAATTAATAAAGCAAATAAATGAATTTATTAATAATATCAATAAAACAGAAAATATTGATGATTCTATGATGAAATTAGCTTATATAATATCGCCATGGCATGTTGAAAAGGCAAAAAAATCTGTAATAAGCTATGAAGAATTAAAAAACTATATGAATAAATGGTATTATGATATAAAATCTCTAATTTATTAAAAAATTTTATTATTTTTTTATTTCTAATACTTTACAAAAAATTAACGAAAATTATAATTAAGTAAACATAATATATAGATAAATAAAAACCAGGAGAATGTATGAAGAAAATTTTATTTGTGTTTATATCATCACTGATAATGGCAGCTCAAGCAATGCCCGCAGCTGTAACTACATATTATAATAATTGGAAAATAAGAAGCATAAAATATAATAATACAGATACTAAAACTGTTACAATGACTATTAAAAATAATAATGATTTGGAAATATATATAGCAGCTAGAAATAATCAGCTTAATATAAGTATTAATTGGTATAAAGAAAATATAGATGAAAACAGCAAAGTTGAATATAGTTTCAATAATTCCGCATATACATCAGTAGAACCTTTTATGAGATCTTCTTCTGATAAATTTGATATATTATATACAATATCTCCTTCATTTGGAATTATACAGGAAAAAGAAATCATTGATTTTTTTAAAAAATTGATAAATAGTAGAAGCATATCATTAAAAGCAAATAATCAAGGACAGCAGTATACTATAGATGTTACAGGATTAAGAGAAGCTATTCAAAAGACTGATTTTACTGGAACTTTATTTGAAAAATATAAAAGTCAAATTTTAAGATAATTGTTAATTAAGATATAAAATAAAAACTTTATATCTTAATTAACTTAAATTAAAAACCCAATTCCTCATTTATAAATATAATATGAATTCTATTTTTTATATGACATTTATTTATTATAATTGTATAAGCACATAATCTTTTTTCTATATCGCAATTTTCTTCATCGCATATCATATTGCCAATAGAACAAGGATTATCTAATTTGAACCTTATAGAATTTTCACCAGCAGCAATATCTCTTACTCTTTTTACAGCATCTTTTTCAGTATTGCAAACCTTATTTCTTCCAACAATCAAAAATACTTTTTTAGGTCCGTATATGGTTGCAGCTACTCTATTTCCTCCGCCATCTGTTGATACAATATCACCATTTTTAGTTATAGCATTAGCTGAACATAAATAAACATCGCTGCTGAATGCTTTTAATTCTGCTTCAGCTTTTAAATCTTTATTATTTCTATCTATAAAATTCTTATAATTTTTTAAATCTTCCAATATACCCATTTGATTAACAGAAGTGCTTCCCCCAAAAGTTATTGTATCATCATCTTTTATTAAAGATAATACAAACTTTTTTGCTTCTTCCTTATTTGCAAAGCTGTCAAAGGCAAAACCTTTTTTATTAAATTTTTCTTTTAAAACTAAAGATAAATTTTGAAAATATTCTTCCTGAACTGTCATAAAAAATCCCTCATTTACTTTTAAACTTTATCTTAGTATAGTATAAGTAATATTTTTTTCAAGTTCATTAAAAATTAGAAAGGTTATATTATAATTCAAAAAATTTTTCTAAGAATTTACCAAAGCCATCTTCATCATTGGATAATGTTGTATAATTGGCTTTTGCTTTTAATTCATCTACAGAATTCCCCATAGCTACACCAATACCAGCATATTCAAGCATTTCTATATCATTAAAATAATCCCCAAATGCAATAGTGTTTGATATATCTATACCCTTATTTTCACAAATCCATTTTAAAGCATTTCCCTTATTAGCATCTTTAGATACTATTTCCAAAAATCTATTACCAGAAAAACAAGAATGAATATTAAAATTTGAATCTATTTCTTTCTTAAGAAAATTTAAAATATCCATTTCTCCTAAAATAAGTATTTTACTGAATTGATAATTATCTATATTCCCCAAACCATAAATAATATTTACTATATGCTCCATTTGTACATATGATTTTATTGGGAAATCTTTATCAGATACTATGTATTTTCCATCATTATATACATGAATACAAACTTTATAATTTTTTAATAACTTTATAATAGATTCTGATGCTTTTTCATCAATTATTTTTTTATGCAGAATATTTCCATTATTATCATATATAGAAGCACCATTAAATATTATAGAATCATTATTATTATTCAAAATTTCATTATAATGTACAATACTCTCAAAAGGACGTCCTGTAGATATTATAAATTCAATATTTCTATTATGTATAAGTTCTGATAATATTTTTTTATTATAATCTGTAATTTCTTTTCTAGAATTAAGAAGAGTACCGTCCAAATCGGATGCTATTAATTTAATTTCATTTTTTAAATAAGACATATATAAATAATATCATAAAAAAATAGAAAACAACTATACAAATAAATTTTATTCTAATTCCCCACCCTATATATTTTATTATTTTTATTTGAGTTTTTTATTTTTATTATTCCTTATTACTTAATCAGAAATTTCAGCACCCACCCTAGCTTTTTTAAATTTGTTATTCTATTACTACCGCACGCAGAATAAAACTAAAAATATAAATTTATTTATAATTCAAATTTTATTATTTTTTTTAAATTTCATTCACCGTGCGTTAAATCTAATCAAAGCCTAATATATATTATAATTAATCTTTCAGATAAATATAAAATACAATTTCATAAATAATAACAAAAAAGTAACTATATATTGAAAAATCAAACTATTAAAATATATTTTTATACTTTTTTTGTACACAACCATATTTTTATAGAAAATAAACATTGACATAAAATAAAACTCATAGTACTTTTTTTACAAAATATTATTTAAGAGGTTATAAAATGAAAAAAATTATTTATTTATTTATGGTATTTTTGACAATTGTCAATTTTTGGGGATGTGCTAAAAATAACAATGTTACTGCTCCTTCTTCAAGTATTAAAAAAACTGAAATTTCGTTTTCATATTTAGATGATCAATATCAAATTTCAGAAAATAAAACTGATAATATTCTTATGAAAACAAAAGATGTAGCAGAAAATTTTTCTTTAATCTCAAAAAAAACAGGAGAAAACGAATATACTGCTATAATAACTGATGAACAAAATAATATATCTGTTGCTATGGTATATAAAGATAATAAAGAATTTCCAGATCATATTTCTTTTTCTAAAGATGATAATTTAATTAGAGGTACAGCTTCAGATCATGTTAATGGGGCATTTGATGTATTGTGGAGTATGAATGGTATAGAAGAAGTTTTTTATAATATTAAATTATCTGATGATATATATAATTATAATAATATTTCTTCTTTAGATTCAAAAGAAAATTATCAGGCTAAAACTCTAATTATAAGTTTAAAAATATGGGATGCTATTAATAATTATGTTCAGGATAGTAATAATCAGCCTAAAGGAAGATTTTTATTTTTTATTTTTGGAATAATAGCAGCAGTTGCAGCAGCAACAGCTGCATCAGTAACCGCATTCGTTACAGCATTAGTAGTAACAGCTGTAGTAGTAATTATAGGTGAAATAGTATCAAAACCATCTGTTCCACCAGAAATAAATGATGGTCCATATCCTGAAATTTCTACTTTTGATATTTTATATAACGATAAAAAAATAGATAATAATACTACATTTACAATAGATTATGATACGGGAGAGATAAATATGAGAAAATCAGTTACTGCCAATATACAAAATAAGGCAAGATTGACATTGAATCCTGTTCATTCGGGTGCTAAAAACTCTAATAATGAATTAGAAGTTTTTGTAAAAATGGATGGAAATTATGGAGATCCTATTTTATTAATAAATGCTTATTATAAATTTTCATTAAATGGTACATCAGGAGTTATAGAAAGCCATGATAAGAGTATTTACCAAACAATAGATTTAAAAGCAGGTGATAGTAATTTTATGACATTAAATATAGATAAGATAAATAAAACTCCAGATAATCTTAATAATGTGGTTTTAGATTTTGTGTTTAAAAATAATATAAAAATTTTTGGAAGAATGGGAAATAAATTTACTTTGCAAATAAATTAAGGAATAGTTATGAAATTTTTATTATCTGCTATATTAATTTTATTTAATATTAATATTTTATATTCAATAAGTCTTTCTCCTGAATTTGGTATATTTATGAATATAGGGAATTCAAAAATTTTTACTAAAACAGATGTGGGATTAAAAAAATCAGATAAATCTTATTATCAATTTGGAATATACAGTGCATATTATGATACTATAAAAGGCGATATCTTTTTAGATTTTGAAGCTATTTTTCAATTAGGTGTAAAAAATAATATTAATAATAATATTGTTACAGGCTTAACTTCCCTTTTAGAAATAGGATATAGTCCTTACATAATAAGCACAAAATATGAAGGTAAAAGCGGAATTAATAACTATATTTATACTGATAGGCTTACTCTTTATAGTTTAGTTTTAGGAGTATTAGAAAAAATAGTTTTTAATAACTTCTCTATAGGAATAGGAGGCGGATTGCTTATTCCTATAGCAGGCTTAGGAACTTCTAATAATATAGAATATGATAATAATTCATTAGTTATTCCATCAAAAAATAAATTAAGTTACTATGATATAAAAAGACTATTTAAAGTTCCTGTTGCACCGTATATAAAGATAACTGCCGAATATGCATTCAAGCCTTATAAAATGGATAATGCTGAAATGGATTTTGTACTTGGAGCATATTTAAGTTATAACTTTGGTATGCAGTATGATGTTTCTATATTAAATGAATATACACCGCAGCAAACTATACCTCCGACTATCGGACTTTTTAAAGGTGATATATATCATAAATATGATTATTCCAATTTAGATTTTGGTCTTACATTGGGTGTTTCTTTTAGAGCTTTAGAATAATTTGATATTTGATAAAAACCGTTATGATAGTAAATATATCATGGCGGTTTTAATTTTATTCTAACTCCCCACCCTTTATATTTTATTATTTTATTTAGAAATTTTAATTTTATTATCCCTATAACCTAATCAGAAATTTCAGCACCCACCCTAGTTTTTTAAAATTTTAAAATACTCGCTGCGCACGCAGAGCCGAATTTAAAATATAAACTAAATTATTAATTCAACTAAAATAAAATATAAGAATGCATTCACCGTGCGTTAAATAGATTATCAATATAATTAACACTTGGGCGGGAATGCTTTTTTGTTTTTAGCATAAAAAATATTTAAAGATTATAAAATGAAATAAAAGCAATGGAGTATAGAGGGCGGGGATTGTAATTAAAACTTTAAAATAAAAATAGCCAGTCCCATTATAAAATGAGACCAGCTATTTTTAATTAGTTTGCTATAAACGTACTAAATCACTGAACTAAACGTAAAGCGCCTTGGTTCATAGTATTAGCTTGAGCCAACATAGCTAAATTAGCCTGACTTAAGATTTGGTCTTTAGCAAATTTAACAGAAGCCTCAGCCATATCAGTATCTCTTATTCTGCTTTCAGAAGCTGCAGTATTCTCATAAGCGATCATCAAGCCTTGAGCAGTAAGTTCTAATCTGTTTTGATAAGCACCAAGATTAGATCTTTGTTTAGAAACTTTAGTTAAAGCTTCATCAACTATACCGATAGTACTGTTAGCTTTTTCTATAGAGGAAATAGAGATGCTATTACCTTCACCAGTTTGCAAACCTAAAGCAGCAGCTGTCATAGTTCCTATATACACTCTTCTTCTTTCATCCATGTTTGCCCCCATATGAAACCACATAGAAGCAACAGGAGATCCACCTTCATTAGGATTAGAGAATCTTCCAGTTAACATGTTAAGAGTATTGAACTGTGCATGGCTAGCAATACGATTAACTTCGTCTACTAACTGAGAAACTTCAACTTGAATAAGCATTCTGTCAGCATCAGTATAGATACCATTGGCAGATTGTACAGCTAATTCACGAATTCTTTGTAAGATGTCCTGACTCTCTTGAAGATATCCTTCAGTAGTTTGAATGAAAGATATACCATCTTGAGTGTTTCTTTCAGCCTGACGTAAACCGCGAATTTGTGTTCTCATTTTTTCAGATACAGCTAATCCGGAAGCATCGTCTCCAGCTCTGTTGATTCTTAATCCAGAAGATAAAGCAGCCATATCTTTAGAAAGGTCTACATTTCTGAATTTTAAAGTACGTTGTGCATTTATAGCACTAATGTTGTTATTGATGATCATCGTCATCCTCCATGATATTTATTCAAAAAGGCATCCGTGCCTAATTGGCAAAAAATATTAAAGAGAAT
>CALXXQ010000011.1 GCA_944392715.1 uncultured Brachyspira sp. | reverse complement strand
ATAAAATTAGATACCTCTATTGGCGATTTTAATATATTAGTTGCCGTAGAATCAGAAAAGGAGTAAATAAATATGTCTGACATTAATACAAAAGAAGCTGATGGTATAAATGAATTTGGAAAACCATTCAAAGTTCTAATCGTAGATGATTCTGCATTTGTTGTAAAACAGTTGCAGCAAATTTTTGTATCAGAACAATATAATGTAGTTGGTACAGCAGAAAATGGTGAGGAAGGCGTACTTATGTATAAAGAATACAAGCCAGACTTAGTAACTATGGATATTACAATGCCTAAAATGGATGGTATTACAGCATTGACTAAAATTATAGAATATGATAAAAACGCTAAAGTTGTTATGGTTAGTGCATTAGGTAAAGAAGATATGGTAAAAAAAGCATTATTAGCTGGTGCTAAAAACTATATTACTAAACCTCTTGACAGAAAAAAAGTTCTTGAGCGTATAAAAATGGTTCTTACAAAAAAATAACAATCATTTATTGTTATATTTTTATTTGTCTGGAATAATTTATTTTGAATGAGCTAAAATTAACTGAAAAACAATTTGATCTGTTTAGGGATTTTGTATATAAAGAAAGTGGTATATGTTTTAATGTTATCAATAAAATTATTTTAGAATCAAGAATAGCTTCTTCTATGAAAGAAAAAAATCTTTTGAAAGTAGAAGATTATTATAAACTTGTATCTTCTGACAGAGAAGAATTAAAAAAATTTTTAGATAACATTACTACAAACCTCACAAAATTTTTTAGAAACAGGCCGAATTTTGAATTACTAAAAAATTATGTTCTGCCTCAAGTAATGAAATATAAAAAAAAAGGTGAGCAAATAAGAATTTGGAGTGCCGGCTGCTCTACAGGAGAAGAACCTTATTCTATAGCTATAACTTGTTTAGAAACTCCTGGTATTAGAGAAGAAGATATCAAAATATTTGCAAGCGACTTATCTCTTAACTCTTTAGTAGCAGCTAAAGAAGGCAGATATGAATCTCATAAAGTAGAAAGTGTACCAAAAGAATATTTAAATAAGTATTTTGATAAATTATCTTCTGGAGAGTATTCTATAAAAAATGATATTAAAAAATTAATAACATTTGACTACCATAATCTAAGACATAGAGGAAGTCACACCAATATGGATGTTATTTTTTGTAGGAATGTTCTTATATACTTTGATAATGAATCAGTTAAGCTCACTGTCAACAGATTTTATGATATATTAAATGAACATGGATTTCTATTTATTGGGCATAGCGAATCTTTATTTGGGCTTGATACAAAATTCAAATTCAATAATATAGACAATTCAATAGTATATACTAAAAATTAGGAGTTTTATTGATGTTTTCAAAAAGAAATGATAATGCAGAATCTAACTCTATTATAGGAGAAGGTTCATATTTTAAAGGCGAGTTTACATTAAACGGAACTTTGAGAATAGATGGATGCTATGAGGGAGATAAATTAGAAGTAGATAATGTTTTTGTAGGCCCTACTGGAAAAGTAAAATCAAATATAAAAACCATATCAGCAGTTATAGAAGGAATAATTATTGGAAATATTGAAGCAAAAAACAGAGTTATGCTTATGCCTACTAGCAGAGTACTTGGTGAAATAAGAACACCTGAACTTATTATACAAAATGGTGTTATACTTGAAGGATTATGTATAGTAGCGCCAGATCCTCTTACTAATCCTAAAGAAACTATCTTGGAGTTATATAATAATAACAATATATATCAAAATAATAATTAATGGATTATACAAAGAATAATGCCTTATTTATACAATGTAGAAAAGAAAATTAGTATACATATCATAGCAATTACCTTGATTGTTTCTATTGCTGTAATCACATTTATATATTTATTTACTTCGAATTATATAGAAAAAAAAAGATTAAAATCAATATATGATTATATAGCTATAGAAGATTATGATAATGCTTCATTTTTATTTAATGATATTTATGCTAAAAGACCATTAAACAAAAATATATTAAGAACAGGAGTAGATTTATATTATGATATTCTTATAAGATCTGATAAAAAAGAAGTCATAATAAATGCAAGCGAAAGCATAATAAGATATGCAAAACAATTATTATTAACATCCAAATTCATAAAAAATAAAGATATTATATACCAGAGATTAGCATACAGCTATCAGAGATTAGGAAAATCATACTATACTGATTCATACAATTCATATATAAATGCCATATATAATGGAGATAATAGAGTTTCCACTACTATAGAGTTATCTAAAATATGTTATGATATAGGATTATATAAAGACGCTATAAAATATTTAGAAAATGCCATTGATAGAGAATTAAAAGAAAGCAGCGAACAATTTATTAATATGGAATTATATTATGAACTTGCCAATGCATATGAAGGAGATAAGGATTATACAAAGGCTATACAAATATTATCTTCTATGGACGGAAAATTCAACAATAATACTATGCTTGAATCTAAAAGCTATTCTAAATTAGGCAGTTTATACTATAGGCAAGGACTATACAAAGAAAGTGAATTTTTTTATAAAAAGGCATTAGAGATAGATGACAAAAATCCTGATTTATATTATAGTATAGGAACATTATTTTTGGAAACTAAAAGAAGAAATGAAGCTATAAAAATGTTTAGAGAAGCTATAAAAATAGATAATTCGTATAAGCCCGCTAGGGATACTTTAAGGAGATTGTAATAAAAATGTTTAACTGGTTATATAATATGTTCTCAAGTGATATGGGAATAGATTTAGGTACTGCTAACACTTTAGTATATGTAAAAGGAGAAGGAATCGTTTTAGCTGAACCATCAGTAGTAGCTATAGAAAAAAGTACAGGAAATGTAATAGCTGTTGGAAATGAGGCTAAACAGATGTTAGGTAAAGTTCCTAATTCAATAGCTGCTATAAGACCTATGAGAGACGGTGTTAGTGCAGATTTTGAAACTAAAAAAAAAATGATAAGATATTTCATAAATAAAGTTCATAATAAAAGAACTTTGGTTAAGCCTAGAATAGCTATAGGTATACCTACAGGAATTACAGAAGTAGAGAGAAGAGCTGTAAGGGAAAGCTGCGAACAGGCTGGAGCTAGAACTATATTTTTAATAGAACAGGCAAGAGCTGCTGCAATAGGGGCAGATATGCCTATAAATGAACCTCATGGTAATATGATTATAGAAATAGGCGGAGGTACTACTGAGGTTGCTGTTCTTTCACTTGGAAGTATGGTTAGAAGTGCTTCTATACGTGTAGGCGGTGATGAACTTGATGATGCTATTATTAAATATATGCAAAGAACTCATAACCTTTATATAGGTGAAAAAACTGCTGAAGAGATAAAAATAAATATAGGTCATGCTTATAAAGGTGATATATCAAAAACTATGGATATTAGAGGAAGAGATTCTGTATCAGGACTTCCTAAAACTCTTACAATAAATAGTGCTGAAATTAAAGATGCTATAGCTGATATATTAATAGAAATATTAGAGGCTGTTAAATCTGTACTTAATCAGACACCTCCAGAAATCTCTGCAGACATTGTAGAGAGAGGAATAGTTATGAGCGGAGGAACTTCTTTACTTCCTGGTTTTACTGATTTGATTTCTATGGAAACAGGAGTACCTGTAATTCTTGCTGAAAGCCCTCTTACTTGTGTTGCTATAGGATGCGGAAAGTTTATAGAGGAAACTAAAAATTTAAAGAATTATAGAAGATATTCATAATCGGAAAAATTATTAAAATTTTATTAATATATCCGATACTCATAACGTGAAAATTTTTATAAAACATAAATTACTTACTCTTTATATATTGCTCAATCTAGTAGCAGGAATATTCATGGTATTAAATAGAAGCAATTTTGTTTTTAATTTGCAATCTATTTATGCCTTGGGTGTATACCCTATTCAAAGTGCCACCAAAAGTGTATCAAGAGCATTTGTATATCTTTATACAAGCATAACAGATATATTTACTCTTCAAAGTCAAGTTCAAATACTTAGAGACAGAATAGCAGAATTAAGCGGTGCTGCATTAGAATATGAACAATTGAGCAGTGAAAATGAAAGACTTAGAGCATTATTAAATGAAGCTCCTACAGATGAATACCCATTAGAATATGCTGAAATAGTATCAAAAGATCCTCAGAACTTTTATACTACAATAGTTATTAATAAAGGAAGTGCAAACGGAATAGTAGTTGGAATGCCTGTTATATCATATCAAAATGGATATAAAGGTTTAGTGGGAAAAGTTGTTGAGGTAAGAAGATATAATAGTAGAATATTATCTTTAGTTGATCAGAGATCTCAAATATCTGTAATGCTTGAAAGCTCAAGAACTACAGGTATAATGGTGGGACAAAGCCCTAAATCTACTCAGACGCATTTACAATATATAGATTTGCAAATGGATGTTGAAGAAGGGGAAAGAGTTGTTACAAGCGGTATGGGAGGAGTATTTCCTAAAGGAATATTAGTTGGAACAATATTCAAAGTTGAAAAGAAAAATTACGGACTTTTCCATGATTTATATGTTGAGCCTGCTGTTAATTTCTCTACTTTAGAAAATGTTTATGTCATTAAGAAAATACCTGATCAGGAAATTATAATGCTTGCAAATGAAGAAGATGCAGGAGAAAATGGAGATGCTGCAAAATGAAAAGAATAATAACTGTTATCATCACAACTCTAGTTTTACTTCTAATACAATCATCTCCTGCTTATGATTTGATAAGAGTGGCGCTAGGTGCTAAACCAGATTTATTATTAATATTTTTAACTTTTATAGCATTCAGATACGGGTCTTTTGACGGAATAATATACGGATTTATTATAGGATTATTACAAGACATAGTTTCAAGCGGTACATTTGGTTCTTATGCAATAATATTCCTTAATATTGGTTTCTTTGTAGGTTTTTTCAATACAAGAATATTTATAAAGCAAATTGCTGCAGGAATATTCGTAACTTTAGTAGGATATTTGATAAAAATTATAGCGTTATTCTTAGTAACATCTATATATTCAGATCTTTCAAATGTTGCAGTATTAATAAGATCAGAATTATTGGTAGGGCTTCCTTTAACTGTAATATTATCATCTCCTTTATTTATTGTATTTGAAAAAGTAGCACCTTTAATTTATGATAAACAGAAAATACATGTAGATGACAGCACTAAAGAATACGTGGAATAAACATGACAAACTCTGAAATTGAAATAAAAGCATATATTAAAGATTTTGAATCTGTATTAAATTTCTTAAAAAACAATGCTAAATTCAAAAAAAAATATTTCAAAAAAGACATTTATTATGCTAGAGAAGAAAGCATAAAAAAAGGAAATATAAAAACAAGTAATTGCATAAGATTAAGAGTAGAACATGGAGGATATACTTTCTGTTCTAAGGATAGAACTTTAATTGACGGAGTAGAAGTTAATGAAGAGAGAGAAATTAAAGTAAGCAAAAAAAAGGCTAGATTTATAATAAACTTTTTATACAAACTTCAGAAATATGTAGAATATGTAAGAAAAGGAAAAAAAGGATATGCTTTTATATATAAAAATGCTTTAGTAGAAATTTCTAGAATAAAAAATTTAGGCGACTTTATAGAAATAGAGTTTTTAAACTCTGATAAAAGTCTAGAAAATCAAGTATCTGAATTAAAATCAATATTAAAAGAAATAGGAATAGATGAAAATTCAATAGAAACTAAGCCATATATAGAACTTCTTTCAAAAAGATAATATTATTTTTATTTTTTATGATAAATTATTGAATAATACAATATTTTCATATATAATTAGTACATAAATAGACTATAAATGAAAAACATATATGAAAAAAACACTATATAATATAATTTTTATAATATTATTTTGCACAGCATTATATTCCCAAAATACTGAAAACAATACATTAGAAAATAAAATGACTAATTATAATCAGAAAATAAGTATGCAATGGAGATATAATCCTCTAAGAATATATGAAACAGATAAATATTTTTCATCTTGGCTTGATCCTGATAGTTATAATAGCAGTTTTTGGTTTGGAGATATTTTAAATGCAGAAACTCTATATCCTAATAAAAATTTTGATTTAGCAAATATTATTTTATATTTTAGTCCTAAGCTTGCAATAGATTTAGCTCCTATTGCATTTAATATAAATGGAGATAAGCATAGATTTAAAGTAGGAGTAGGATATTCATTAAAATTATTTTTAGGAAGCTATAAAGCTGGTAAAGATCAGCTATACGGCACAACATTTTTATTTGGTACATATATGCAAGTAGAGGCATATTTTGAATATATATTTAATAATAAATTAAAAATTAGATTTGCACCTTTAAGACATATATGTTCTCATATTGGAGGCGATATACTTGGAGATGAAACTTTATACGATAAAAATAAAGAAGAGTTTAGAGATGTAGGTTTTGAACAAATGCATTTATCAGCTGCATATAGATGGGGATGGTTCTCATTTTATGGAGGAACTTCTTTTGCTATAACAGGATTTAAAAAATCAAATATAGTTAATTTATTTAATATTTATACTGGAATTGATTTTAGATTTCCTATATGGGGAGAAATCAGTTTAGTAACAGGTGTTTATGCTGGTGCTTTTCTTGATGAGATAAACACAATAATCAGAGATAAAAAAGGAGACGGATATCCTGCATTAAATAGCAAAAATGAATGGTCTCCTTCTGTATCTGTTGGAATAGGTTTTGAAATATACAGATTTATAATAGGTGTAAAATATGAATATTTACGTTCAAAGCAATTATATGCATACAGAAAAATGGAAAGCAGAATAGGACTTGAAGCTAGTTTATTTTTCTAATTATTATATTGAAAATTATAATATCTAAAAATTATTATAATTATTGACTTATATATTCTTCAATATATACTAAAAAATTATGAAACGTTTGTATATAATATTAATATTGATATCATCTATTTCGGCATCATTATATTCTTATGAGCTTAGACTTAATTTATCAAGAAGCTATATATATAATAATATATTATATGCTGATGTAAAAACTTATTATGGCGATAGCATTTATCAAAATATAAAAAAATATATAGATAATGGAATCATAGTATTTATTAACTTTAGAGTAGATTTAATAAAAAAGAATTTACTTTTAGATGAAAATGTACGCGAAATATATATATACAGAAAATTATATTATGACTTTTTTACCAAAGAATATGTTGTACTTAATTCTGAAACTATGAGAGAAACTAGAAATACTGATCTTCAAATGCTTGTAAAAAATATATCACAAATAAATAGAATAGAAGTTATTAATATAAATAAATTAAATGAAAATAGTAGATTTTTATTTAAAACAAGATTATCTATACAATTTCAAAATGCATATCCATATTTATCTGTATTTTTTAATATAATAACACCTATACAATATAGAATAAAATGGTTAAAATCTTGGGAATTTAATATCAAAGATTTATATTATAATAATATGTAACTATTATTTATAGTTAAAAATCCGATTTATAATAACTAGAAAATATTATCAATTAATTTTATTTATTATTTTAGGAGAAAATATGCGTTTTAATGCTTGTATTTTATCTATAATTTTATTATTTACAATTCAGGCATTTAGTCAGGAAAATACTAGACTTGAAATAGTAAAATGGGCTAATTTTTATATGGGTAAAAAATATAAATATAATCAAAGTGATACAATAACAAACCCTTTTTCAAAAGAAAAAAAGAAAGTAAATTTTGATTGTTCAGGTTTTGTAAATGCTGTTTATTGGACTGCTGTTGAAAAGCCCTCTATTACACTTCAAGGATCAACTGAAAATATACATTTTATTTTATCAAAAGAAAATAAAATATATAAAAATACATCTCCAAATATAGGAGATATAATATTTTTTGATGGTACTACATCTCCAAATAAAAAGCTTACACATTCAGGCATAATTATAAATATAGATGAAGATGGTACTATCACTTATATACATTCATCTACAAGCAAGGGCCCAATTTTAGGATATATGAATTTAAAATATCCTGATTTGGCTAGAAAAGATGGTAAGCCAATAAATAGTTATTTAAGAAGAGGAGAAGCTCCATATTCGCTTGCCTCTCATTGCTTTAATAGTTATGGTACTATTTTTGAAAAACCTAATTGATAAAAAAGTAAGAATATTGTAAATTGCCTTGACTTTTTGCTAATATTTTATAAAATAATTTTCTATATATAAGAGTGTATTATGCGTTTTTATATTATATTGTTATTATCTACAATGCTATTATCTTCAATATCATTTTCACAAACTTATGGATATGATAAAGAATATCAAAAACAATTAGAAGAAAGCGGAGTAGAAATAAATGACAGACAAAAGGAACAAGTTAGAAAAGATATAAATAAATGGGCTAACTTTTATTTGGATAAGCATTATAAATATAATGAAAAAGCTTTATTAACACATCCTATTTCAAAAGAAAAGAAAACTTTTAATTTTGATTGTTCAGGATATGTTGCTGCTGTTTATTGGACTTCTAATATAGCTGTGTTTGAAAAGCAGGCTATTTTAGATACAGGAGGCGTTAAAACTATATATGCTACTTTATCAAAGTATAATAAAATATATAGAGATGTTCTTCCAAATATTGGTGATATAATAATGTTTGACAAAACTACATCTAATGATAAAAAGCTCACACATGCTGGAATAGTTATAGATGTTGATGAGGAAGATGAGACTATAACATATATTCATGCTTCTACAAGCAGAGGACTTGTTGTAGGATATATGAATTTGAAATATCCTGATTTAGATAAAAAAGACGGTAAAATAATAAATAGCCGCCTTAAGAGAGGTGGAGGAATTAATTCCTTAGCATCTCATTGCTTTAATAGTTATGGTACTATTTTAGATATACCTAAACAATAATTAATTTGGAGATATTTGATAATTTATTAATATTTATTTTATTTATATATATATAAAGTTAAAAATAATTTGGAGAATACATGAATAGTAAAAAAAATAAGAATAATAGAAGGCAAAATATGCCTCAGTCTGCTGGGGGCGGCGGAAATCAAATTATAATTATATTACTTCTTACAATGGTAGTAGTAATGGCTATAATGTACTTTCAGAAGACTCCGCAAGTAAAAGCTCAGGAATGGGATTATTCTACTGTAGTTCAAAAAGTTAAAGAAGGTGTTGTCAAAGAAGTTACTATAGTAGATCAAAATATAAGAAATGGAAAGGCTATAGAGACAGTTAATGGTAAAATTACAGAAATAAACTTCTACTCATTTATACCATTTACTGCAAGCGGATTTGTTAATTTGCTTATAGATAATAATGTAAAGGTAAGAGGTGAAGCTGAAAAGCCTAGTTATTTAAGTTTAATATTAGTAAATTTACTTCCTATATTACTGATAGGATTTTTGCTTTGGTTCTTTATGTTCAGACAGGTTCAGGGTTCTAATAATAGGGCTATGAGTTTTGGAAAAAGCAGAGCAAGATTACTTACTAAAGAAGATGTAAAAGTAACTTTCAAAGATGTTGAAGGATGTAAAGAGGCTAAAGAGGAATTACAAGAAGTTGTACAATTCTTAAAAGATGCTAGTAAATTTACAAAATTAGGTGCTAAAATACCTAAAGGAGTATTATTAGTAGGCCCTCCTGGTACTGGTAAAACTTTACTTGCCAAGGCGGTTGCAGGAGAGGCTAATGTACCTTTTTTCAGTATGTCTGGTTCTGAATTTGTTGAGATGTTTGTAGGTGTTGGTGCTTCAAGAGTAAGAGACTTATTTGAGCAAGGAAAAAGATCTGCTCCTTGTATCATATTTATAGATGAGCTTGATGCTGTTGGCAGAACTAGAGGAGCTGGATATGGCGGCGGACATGATGAAAGAGAGCAAACTTTAAACCAAATGCTTGTTGAAATGGACGGATTTAATACTGATACTAGAATTATAATATTTGCTGCTACTAACAGACCTGATGTACTTGACCCTGCATTGCTTCGTCCTGGAAGATTTGACAGACAGGTTGTTGTTGATTTACCCGATGTAAAAGGAAGAGAGGGAATATTTAAAGTTCATGTTTCTAAAATACAGCATGATCCTTCTATAGATTTATACCATTTAGCAAGAGCTACACCTGGATTCTCTGGTGCTGATATTGCTAATATGGTTAATGAAGCTGCTTTAATTGCTGCTAGAAATGATAAAGCTAGAGTAGAACTTTCTGATTTTGAAGAGGCTCGTGATAAAGTTATGATGGGGCCTGAAAGAAGAAGTATATTAATAAGTGAAAAAGAAAAACTTAATACTGCTTATCATGAAGCAGGACATACTTTAATGGCTGTACTTCTTCAGAATACTGATTCTTTACATAAGGTTACTATAGTTCCTAGAGGAAGAAGCTTAGGTGCTACTTGGACTTTGCCTTCTGATGGAAGATATACTCTTCAAAGAAAAAAGGCTATTGATGAGATGTCTTTGCTTCTTGGAGGAAGAGTTGCTGAAGAGTTTAAATTTGGTGAAGATTCTGTTACTACAGGTGCTTCTAATGATATAGAGAGAGTTACTGAACTTGCTAGAAGAATGGTATGTGAATGGGGTATGAGTAAGCTTGGTCCTATATCTTTTGGTCAAAAAGAACAGCCTATTTTCTTGGGAAAAGAGATTGCAAGACATAAAGATTATAGTGAGGAAACTGCTCAGAAAATAGATGAGGAAGTTCATAAATTTGTAATGAAAGCTTATGAAAGAACTCAGAAATTGATAGCTGAAAATGCTGATAAATTTGAATCTTTATCAAGAGAATTATTTGAAAAAGAATCTCTTGATATAGAAGATATTGAAAGAATATGCGAAGTAAAATTAGACAGAGTAAAAGACAAATTAGTTTATGCTGGAAAAGATCCTAAAAGAGGTACTGATGAACTTGAAGATCCTAGTGCTTATCAAGAAGGTGAAGTAAAAAGTGTTAAAGAGGAAGTATTCAGCACTCCTATAAAGCCTTTGAAAAAAGCTGAAAGCATAAAAGAAGATATAAAAACTGTTAAAAAGGCTGCAGCCCCAAAAAAAACTACAGCAGCAAACAGTAAAAAGAAAAAAACTACTGAATAATAAATTTACTGCTAAATAAATAAAATACCATAGCATTTATATGTTATGGTATTTTTTATTTATAGTCTTCTAAACATTGAGGATTAGTAATTTCAAATCTATCATCAATATTTTTTTCGCCCCATTCACACATAGCTTCCAAAATCTTGGATAATGATTTTCCTTTTTTGGTTATAGAATATTCTACTTTTGGAGGTACTTCTGGATATATTTTTCTATTTATAAGTCCGTCTTCTTCAAGCTCTCTAAGCTGATTGGTTAATGTCCTTTGAGAAATAGGCTTCATATAACGCATCATCTCATTAAATCTTTTTGTCTTATTTTCTATAAGATAATTTAATATAATAGGTTTATATTTTCCTCCTATCATATATAGAGTAATACCTATTTCAGATGCTACTTTAATTTTTTTCATAAATACAATTTTCCTTAATAAGGCAGTGAAATGCATGTTACTTAATAACAATTATTTCCGTTCTTGTTTATAGTTTTATATATTGTATTATAAGGCATAAATTATTTTTATAAAGGAGTTTTTATATGAAAAAATTGGTTGTAATTACAGGGGCAAGTTCAGGAATAGGAATGGAGACAGCAAAAAGATTTTCTGCTAATGGCTACCCTACTCTATTATTATCAAGAAGAAAAGAAATTATGGAAAAATTAAATTTAGAAAATTCTATAAGTGTTTCTGCTGATGTTACAAATATAGAAGAAATAAAAAATGCTGTAAAAATAGCTGAAGAAAAGTATGGTAAAACTGATTTACTTATAAATTGTGCTGGGGTTATGCTTTTAGGAAATATTGATAAGCAAAGTTATGAAGAATGGAAAAATATGATAGATGTAAATATTAATGGAATACTTACAACTACAAATATTATACTTCCAGATATGATAAAAAGGAATGAGGGGACTATCATTAATATAAGTTCAATTGCTGGAAGAAAAACTTTTCAAAATTATGGAATATACTGCGGAAGTAAATTTGCTGTGCATGCAATTACTGAAAGTATAAGAGAAGAAGTTGCTAATAAAAATGTAAGAATTATAGTTCTAGCTCCAGGAATAGTAGAAACTAATCTCTTAAGTCATACTACAGATGATAATATAAAATCTGATTATATTAAGTGGAAAAAAGTATAGGAAATGGCTTAAATGCTTCTGATATAGTTAATTGTATAGAGTTTGCATATAATATGCCTCAGGATATATGCGTAAGAGAAATAGTTATAGCAAAAACTAAACAAGTAGATTAACAACAAAATATTATTAAAAAATAAAAGTATTTAATTTTTTATTAATCTACTTCACCCCAAATCTATTTTTCAAAAAAACTAGAAGCAGCAATTTTATAAGTACTTCTAGTTTTTTATTATTAAATAAAAATTAATTTTTTATTATATCATTATAGCATTTAAATCCATGAGAAGCTTCAGCACTTTTTACAGCATTATTAATAGCCTTACCCATTACAATAGCAGCAATTGTACCAACAGCATCTAAATTAGCATTTATATCCCCTACACTCATAGCATAAATACTATCTCCGTCTAATGTGGTATGAACAGGTTTTATAGCTCTTGCAAAACCATTATGTGCCATAGATGCTATTTTACCCATTTGAGATTTTGTAAATTTAGCATTAGTTATAATAGCTCCTATAGTGGTATTTGTAACTACATTTGAAGTAAAAGATAAATTTTTATTCTGAGTTATTTTTATAAGCTCTTCTTCTGAACTTCTAAATCCATTTTTATTTTCATTTAGAAGCCCCGCAATCATTTTTCCGCTGTCATAATCATATATATCTCCAAAAGCATTAACCGATACAATAGCACCAACTTTCACATCATCAATCTCTACAGCATAAAAACCAAGTCCAGATTTCATAGCATAATCAGCACCTAGTATCTTACCAACCGAAGCACCCGCACCCGCACCATAATTACCCATTTTTGGATTATTATCCTCAGCATTAATACATGCCTTATAAGCCATATCAATATCTGGACGAACTTTATAATCCCCAATACGTAAATCAAATATACAAGACTGACATACTAAAGGCACCTTTGTAATACCAACATCAAAACCAATATTTCTCTCCTCTAAATACTTCATAACCCCTCCTGAAGCATCTAATCCGAATGCACTTCCTCCGCTAAGTAAAACAGCATGTATAACTTCAGCAGAAGCAAAAGGTTTAGTAAGTTCGCTTTCTCTTGAAGCAGGTCCACCTCCCCTAACATCTAAACCTGTAACAGCTCCTCTCTCGCATATTATAACAGTACAGCCTGTAGCAGCCTCTTTATTTTCAGCATTTCCTATTTTTATATTTTCTATATCTGTTATTTTTATTTCTTTCATAAATCAAATCCCTATTTTTTAATTTAATATATTTATAAATTGAATTAAAAATAAATGCAAATAAAGAAATAATTTATAAAAAATTAAATTTGCAAAAAATTTAATTTATACTAAAATATTAAAAGTTTTTTATATTTAAAATATGCATTATAATTATTTTTTTAAGGAAACAATAAAGAATGGTTAATGAAATATTTTCAAGCAAATTATCTATAGGTATAATATCATATATAGTATTTATAATATCAGCTAGTACGCATGAATACTCTCATGCTAGAACTGCATTTGTATTTGGTGATAGAACTGCTATGGATCAGGGAAGACTTACACTCAATCCTATAGCCCATATTGATATATTGGGAAGTGTAGTTCTTCCTATAATAGCAGCAGTTACAGGCATTCCTGTTATAGGCTGGATGAAAGCCGTTCCTGTAAATCCTTATAATTTTAATAATTTTGAAAGAGATCAGGCTTTAGTTTCATTTGCAGGACCATTTGCTAATTTAATGATAGCTGCTTTTTCTTTTATTGTGCTTAAAATACTCACATTTACTGTAGACGGAAGTTTTTTAATATATAGAATAATTATGTTATTAGAGCAAAATAGTAATGTTGTATCTAATATTCTTCTTAATGCATTACCTGTTATTTTGACAATGCTGATTATGTTTTATATTATTAATATAATGCTTATGTTTTTTAATTTACTTCCTTTTCCTCCATTAGACGGCGGATGGATATTGAGATTTTTCCTATCTCCTAATGGTAAAAATACTTATGATAAAATATATCCTTATGGTTTTCTAATACTTTATGCTTTATTATTCTTTGGGATATTAAGAACTATATTTGGATTTATACAGACTATATCTCAATATTTACTTGGAAATTCTATAAAAATTATATTCTCTATATAATTACTTTTGTTTCAAACTCCACCAATCCCATTTTGGAGAATAGAACATATATTCTATTGCAAAATTGAAAGTGGCAGTATTAGGAGCATAACCTGTACCCCATACAACCTTTTGATATGATACTGTCATATATAAAAAGTCAGATATTGTTGCTTTAAATTTAACAAATGCTTCTAAATATGATAAACTAGCTTCTTTTGTATATGGAAAAATATAATTAACCCCTGTATATAATGTAATAAAAGGTGAAGTTATAATTTCTATAGCTCCAGATAATTCGCCTATTTTGAAAATATCTTCTTTAAAATTATCTCTAGTATCAAAAGTATATGCAAATAAAAAGTTAACAGGTATTACTTTTGGAACTCCTGCTATCATTATAGTGGCATATATATTAAATGGATCTTTAGCAGTATAATATATATGAGTATTTTTCATAAAACTGTAACTAAAGCCAGCCTTAACCCCTACAGATAAATACCAATCTAAAAGAGTTGCTTTAAGTGTAGCATTAATAGAATCAAAATTAAAGACATCTGTCATATTAGTAGCACTAGTTATATCATTTCTTGAATCTTGTCTTTGATATGTAAAACTAGTAGATACCCCAAATTCTAAATATTTAATAGGTCTAATAGAAAAATAAGGCATAAAAGTAAAATATAAATCTCTTCTGCTTATATTTTGATTATATGGATCTAAAGTATATAAAGTACCACCATCAAACCAAGAATTATATTCAGAAAATATGCCTCCAATACCTGCAGAAAACATTTTATTTTTATTTATATGCGGAGATACATCAAAGTCAAAATCATTTCTTCTAGCAAAAGAAATTTGAGAAAAAAATAATAATACAAAAAATATAATCAATAATTTATTTTTCATAATTTATTAATTAATAAATCACTTTTTTAATAATAAGTCAAGATTTTTTTCTATATTATACCTATATCTCAAATCTGTAACTAATATTTGATACTTCTGCTGAGTCTTAGCTTCTGTTACTAAAGTAGCCAATGCTTTTTTAGCATCATTATAAGGTAATGAATCTATATTATACATTTTACCATATCTTTCATAAGCTAAATTAATCTCTTCCTCCGTAGGAGTTGGTATAGTTGATCTTATAGTTTTATCTATATAATTTGCAGTTACAGCATTTCTAGTTAGGAAATTTTCTATAGCTTTTGCCTGAGGCGTATCATAAAAACCAGATTTTTTAGCCTCATACATCATAACTTCACGAGCCACAAAAGCCTTGAACATACCATCTCTAGCCTGTATTCTTAAAGCAGCTGGTATATTAGCTCCTGCCTGCTTCAAAGATTCATTAAACATATCATTAAATTCTGATAAAGGTACTGTTATATCTTCTAATGTAATACAAGGATCAGAAGTAACAGAATATTTTAAATTATAATTAGTTTTTGCAGATTCTAATATTTTATCATATTCATTACGCATACGCTCTTGAAGAATAGTAGTCTCTATTTCCATAGCAATTTGCTCATAAGTTACATTTGGACCAACTGATGCCTGTATTCTAGCTCTATTATCATTAAAAAACTTTCTTTTTTCAGCATCAGTAACAACAGCAAAATCATCGCTTACTTTCTCTTGCATATAAAGCTGTGATAATTGATTGTCTCTTTCTTTAGAAATCAAATTTAACACTTCCTGATCTTTATCATAACCTTCTTCTACAGCCTTTAAATATAAAAGTTCCTGTTCTATAATCTGAGAAGAAAACTGCCATAATTGAAATTCATTTGTAAGAAGTAAATTTACAGCTTCCTCAGGAGCACCTCTTAAAACTGTAAGATTAGATATTTCAGATAGACAGTCATCAACTGTCATAAGTTTTTTTACATTACCTTGAGCATCTCTTATCCTTATTACCCAATTGGTATCCTCTGAATGCAAAAATGAAGTTAATAGAGTTGTAAATATAAGTGCTAAAAATATTTTCTTTATCATAATCAACAATTCCTAATTATAAATCATAATCTTCATCATCATTTTCTGTAAAATCATCTTCTTTTTTATTTCTTTTACCTTTAAATAGAGCAAATATGGATTTGAATATATTAATAATGCTGAAATTATTAGATATATCCTTAGTAATATTGCTAAAATTACTAATGCTGCTAGATAAATTACCAAAAGACTCATGTATGCTATCTAATGTTATTCTTACTTTATTTGTCTCATCATTTACAGTAGCTGCAATGCTGCTTATTTTTTCACTAATAGATTCGACATTTTCAAGTATTCTGTCAAATCTATTAGTAAATCTAAAATATCCAGCAAGTAAAACAAAAAATATAGCTAATACCAATATCAATATAGATATAGCTATGAAAGCCAAAGATATAGCTATAACATTAATTTGAAATGTAATATCTTGCATATTTTATTATTCTTCTACTTCTTCAGAAGATCTTTTCTTTCTTTTTTCAAGAAAATCATTAGTTTTTTCTTTACCCTTTTCAACTAGCTCAGAAGTTTTCAACACACTTCTATGATAAATATCATCTACTTTATATTTGATATTATCCATAGTTTCTTTAATGTCTTCTCTAGTCTCCTCTCCTGCCTTAGGTGCAAACAATACGCCCAATGCAACACCAGCTGTTAAGCCTAATAAAAATGAAAACATACCTGATACTTCTCTAGACATAAGAATATCCTCCTAGTTACATAACTTATTTTTAATATTAAATTTAATTTACATTTTTGTCAACCAAATAAAAGTCTTTTATAAAACTTATTTTCCCATAAAAAGTAATAAAAAAGAAATAGACATATTGTTTTTTTATACAAAAGTATTAATATGTAGTAAATTATAATATTTTTAATAATGAGGTTTTTATGAATCTAAAAGTACTAAATAAACAGAATAATTCAAGAATGTGCATAGTATGCGGATTTAAAAATGATTTAAGTTTAAAAGCTGAATTTTATGAATTAGAAGATAAATCATTATGTGCTTTGGTAACTTTTAAAGATGTTCATCAGGGATATCCTTCAAGAGTTCATGGCGGAATACTCGCTGCCATTTTAGATGAAACTATAGGAAGGGCTATGATGCCTTATACGGGTGAAGAAAAATGGGGCGTTACTATGACTCTTACTACAAAATATAAAAAACCTGTTCCTATTAATGAAGAAATTAGAATTATAGGTAAAATTACTTCTGATAATGGAAGAGTTTATGAGGGAGAAGGATATATACTTCTTAATGATGATAAAATAGCGGCAACTGCAAAAGGAACTTATCTTTGTATGGGGCTTGATAAAATAGCTGAAATGGATCCTAATAATGAAGAAGATTGGACTGTTGAGAAAAAAGAAACAGATCCTAGTATTATTAATATACCATAATAAAAATATAAAAATCGGATGGAATGCAAAATGAATGAAAAATTTGTTATGTCATATAGCGGTGGTAAAGACAGTACTTTAGCACTTTATAGAATGATAAAAAACGGATATATACCTAAATATATAATGACTACTATTAATGAAGAAAATAAACATTCTTGGTTTCATGGAATATCTGCTGAATTATTTGAAGCTGTAAGTAAATGTTTAGAAATACCTCATGTACCAATTAATACAACTCATTATACATATAGAATAAACTTTATAGAAGAATTAAAAAAAATCAAAGAAAAAGATAATATTAATATTTGTGCTTTTGGGGATATTGATATTCAAATGCATAGAGATTGGGCTGAAGCTTTATGCAAAGAATCAGGATTTGAATCGAAATTTCCTTTATGGCATGAATCAAGAGAGTCATTAGTTAGAGAATTTGTTAATTCTGGTTTTAAAGCCAAAATAAAAATAATTGATACAGATAAACTCGATAAAAAATATTTAGGTATTGATTTCACTAATGAGCTTATTGATGAATTTATATCTATTGGAATAGACCCTGCTGGAGAATCAGGAGAATTTCATACATTTGTATATGACGGACCTATATTCAAAAAACCCGTTAATATAGAATTATCAAAGCCTTATGATTTTGAAAATCATTCAAGCGTTAATATTATATGCAAAGATAAATAATATATTTAAACTAATAAATAATATTTGACTTTGACAGATAGTTTTTGTATAATATTTTATAATTTATATCTATAATTATTTTTATAGCATAATAAAACTATAAAATAATAAATAATAATTTTTTATTAAAGTGTAAAAGATGAAGATAAATGAATTAGTATCTATATTAGTTCCTGTTTATAATATAGAAAAAACAATAGAAAAAAATATAAACATATTAATAGAAAAGGTATCTCCTTTTTTTATGAATTTTGAGATAATTATTTCAGATGATGGAAGCTGTGATAATTCAAAAGAAGAAATAGAAAAATTATGCTCAAATTTTCAAAATAATAATATAAATAAAAACTTAAAAAATATAATAGGTGTTTTTGCAAAAGAAAATCAAGGAAAAGGACATGCCTTAAAAAGAGCATGCGAAATATCAAATGGCGAATATATAATATTTTGCGATGGTGATATGGAAATAGATCCTTCTCAATTAGAGAACTTCTTTGATATTATGCAAAAGGAAAATGCTGATGTTGTTATAGGGTCAAAAAGACATAAAGATTCTATTGTTAATTATTCTAATGCTAGAAAGATAATATCTTTTATATATTTTATGTTTGTAAAAATATTTTTTCATCTTCCTATACAGGATACTCAAACAGGATTAAAATTATTTAAAAGAGATGCTATTATAAATGTTTTTCCTAGAATATTAGTAAAGGCATTTGCATATGATTTAGAAGTATTGGTAGCTTGTAATTCCAATGGGAAAAAAATAGTATCTGCACCTGTTATAGTTAATCCGAATAGGCATTTCGGATTTATAAAATTTCCTATTCTATGGAAAACTTTTATTGATACTTTGGCAATATTTTACAGACTCAATATTGTGCATTTTTATAATGATTTATTTTATGAATTAAAAGAAAAACCATTAGTAAGCATTATAATACCATTAAAAAAAATTAATGATTATATAAAAGAAGAAACAGAATATTTACTTGAACAAATATATACAAACTTTGAAGTTATAATACTGCCAGATAAATATACAGAAGATAAGATTAATATAGAATTATTTAAAGATAAAAGAATTAAAATAATAGAAACAGGAGAGCTTCCGCCTGCAATAAAAAGAGCAATGGGAGTAAAAAAATCTAATGGAAAAATATTAGCATTTTTAGATGATGATACATATCCTGAAAAAGATTGGCTTTTAAATGCCTTAAGAGCAATGGAAAGTAAAAACGTTTATGCTGTTGGAGGACCTGCTATTAATACCCCTAAAGATAATTTTTCAAAGCAGATAAGCGGACTTATTTATAGTTCAACACTTATGAGCGGAAAACATAAAGCTAGATATATACCAGATAAAGTTCAGTATGTTAATGATTATCCAAGCTGTAATTTTATTATAACAAGAGAACTTTATGAAAAAGTGGGAGGCTTTGACAGCGAATATTGGCCTGGAGAAGATACTATACTTTGTAATAATATAATGAAAGCAAATGAAAAAATATTATATACTCCTGAAGCATTGGTTTATCATCATAGAAGAGATTTATTCTTCGGACATTTTAAGCAATTAAAAGGATATGCTTGGCATAGAGGATATTTTGTAAAAAGATTTGGAGGAAACTCATTAAGTCTATCATATTTCATACCGTCTATATTTTTACTTTTTACTGTATTTGTACCTATTGCTTTATATTTTGATTTACCTAAAGTTTTAAATACTTATATACCAGCAATTAATAAAAATATATTTTTAGCTTTATTATTATTTCCTCATAGTTTTTATGCATTATGTCTGCTTGGAAGCTGGGCAAGTACACTTTCGCCTATAAAAGGTTTTTGCAAAGCTATAGGAATATTCTTATCGCATCTTACATACGGAGTTTTCTTTATAAAAGGTTTTTTAAAAGGATTTATAAAAAATTAGAATTCTATAAAAGATAATTCCATTTTCCTTATAATACTGGATATTGCTTTAACTTTTTCATCATTATCCATATCTGATATTTTATAATTTTCAGGATCTGATTTTATCATATCTAATAATTCAAAAGATAAAACAAATAAATTTTCACTCAAAATATCATCTAATATAATATCTTCTTTTAACAGCTCGTCTATTTTTGAAGCATTCTCAAACAATATTTTATAATCTAAATTTTCTACTATATTATTTAACTCTTCACAATTTGCCATCTTTACCCCCATTTATACATATCTATAGTATATAAAAATAAAATGTAAAAGTCAATATTTTTTTAATATGGCAAAACAAAATATATTATAATACTAACAAATATAATTAATTACATAAAAAATTAACCGCCCAATTAGCCATAAGCTCTGAAGGCATATTTAATTTTGTCTCATTAACTTCAAATTTGCTATTATGATTAGGAATATTTTTTTCTGTTATAGTAGAAAATAATGCAAAACATCCCCTAACCTCTTTTAAATAATAAGAAAAATCTTCTCCTCCCATACTAGGCTTATAATATTTATTCCAAACAGATTCTTCAGAAAATATATTAATAGCTGTATTTTTTATACTGTTAGTTATTTCAGCATCATTTAAAGTTACGCATGCATATTCTATTATCTCTACTTCGCATTCTCCAAGCATAGAATTAGCTATAAGTTTGGATTTTTCTTTTATTCTTTTAATAAAAAATTCTCTAACATCATTATTAAATGTTCTGATAGTACCCTCTATTTCAACAATATCAGGTATAATATTAAAAGCACTTCCTCCATTAATCTTACAAAGGGATAATAAAACAGTCTCAGAAGCCTCTATCTCTCTTGTAATTATTGATTGAAGAGCATTAATAATTTCAGCAGACATAACTATAGGATCTATTCCAGCCTGAGGATAAGCTCCATGCGTACCTTTACCTTTAACTCTTATTATTATTTTATCAGTAGAGGCCATAATAGGACCTTCTTGTATAATAAAAACACCATTAGGAGTTTCAGGGGCAAAACTTCCAATATGCACTCCGAATATAGCATTAACATCTTTTAATGCATTCTCTTCTATCATTATTTTAGCCCCAGCTCCCACTTCTTCGCCTGTTTGAAATAAAAATCTAATAGTACCAGAAAACTCATTAACATTATCATTAAGTATTTTACAAGCACCTAAAAGTATAGCAGTATGGGCATCATGTCCGCATGCATGCATATTATTATTACAGGATTTATATTCAAAATCAGTATCTTCTTTCATAGGCAAAGCATCCATATCAGCTCTCAAAGCAACTATATTATCATTATTATCTTTTTTCTGCCCCTTTATAAAAGCTATAATACCAGAATCCTTTTTATTTTTTGTATATTTAATATTTTCAAAACTATTAAGTTCATTTATAACAAACTCTCTAGTCTTAGGCAAATCTATTCCAAGTTCTGGTATAGAATGCAAATATCTTCTGCATTTTACAACATAATCTAATATTTCTTTTGAATCATATTTAAGCATATTAAAATCCCATATAAAAAATTTATTATTTATCTAGCTTCTTTATCATAAGGAATGCCTGATGCTTTAGGTGCCTGAGAATTTTTGGAAGTAAATGCAAGTACTATTATAGTTGTTATATAAGGAATCATTTTATATATATTATTTGATATAGGAAGACTTGCAAGTATAGGTATTCCAGAATAAGCAGAAGCCAATGTTTTCATAAGACCAAAGAAAAATGCTGCATAAAGTATTCTCATAGGCTTCCATTGTCCGAATATAAGTACTGCCAAAGCCAAAAATCCATAACCTGCTACAGTAGCATTGAAGTTTGTAGAAGTAGGAATAACAAATACTAGTCCTCCTAAACCTCCCAATGCTCCTGATATAGCAACACCAATATAACGCATCTTATAAACATTGATACCTACAGAATCTGCAGCCTGAGGATGTTCTCCGCAGCTTCTAAGCCTAAGTCCGAATCTAGTTTTATAAAGTAAAACCCAAGATAAAGCAAGTATTATAAAACCTATATAAGCTGTTATATAAGTGTTTTTGAAAAATAATCCTCCTATTATAGGAATGCTTCCGAGTATAGGAACTGACTCTATTCTAAAATTATTAACGAAACTTATTTGCTGAACAACTTGAATAGCTCTTGTTACATATATAGCAAAAGCAGGAGCAAATATATTTAAAGCCGTACCGCTTATAACCTGATCTGCACTCATACTAATAGCAGCATAAGCATGAAAAAGTGAAAATATTAATCCAGATAAAGCTGATATAATCATAGCAATAAATAATGTTATCATAGGAGGAAAATTAGCACCTAATCTGCTTATAAAAAATATTCCAGCAAAAGCACCTATTATCATTATACCTTCAAGAGCAATATTAACTACTCCGCTTCTTTCAGAAAACATTCCGCCTAATGCTACAAGTAAAAGCGGAATAGAAAAAAACATTGTCTGCTGTACTAAAAAATAAATTGTATCCATTAAAATCTCCTTTTATATTTTCTATTCTTTACCCATTAGCATTTTTTTCTTCTTTTTTAATTATCTTTTTAGATATAAATCTAACAATAGACTTAAAAAGCAAAGCAAAAGCACTAAAATATATAATAGCAGATATAATCATCTCTATAATCTCTGGAGTAAAATCATATATCTGCATATAAAATCCTCCTACAGTAATATGAGCTATAAAAAGACCCGCAATTAATATTCCTATAGGATGAGATAGCCCAAGCAATGCAATAGGTATACCCATAAAGCCTTCATCAGCAAGTATATCAACTACTTCTATATGTTTTCCAACTCCAGAAAGATATAAAAGACCTCCTCCAAGTCCAGCCAAAGCTCCAGCTATAACCATAGAAAGAATAATATTTCTTTTTTCGTTAATACCAGCATATTTACTTGCATCTTTATTGAGTCCGCATGCTTTAAGCTCAAAACCGAATGTAGTTTTAGAAAGTATTATATATACTATTATCACCACTATAACAGCAATGAAAAATCCTCCATTAGCACTTGATCCCTTGAATATAGTATTAAGCCCCATAGTAGGAATCATAGAAGAAGGAGGAATATTCTGAGACTGATTTTTAAGCATATCATAAACTGTAAGAGTAACAAGATAATTAACTAAATACATACCAATATAATTCATCATAATGCTTGAAATAACTTCATTAACATTGAAATGAGCCTTTAAAAAACCTGGTAAATAAGCCCAAAGTCCTCCAGCTATAAAAGAAACTAATAAAGCAACTAACCAATGTATAGCAGGAGGAAGAAAAGTGCATTTTACTGCCACTAATACAGCAGCATAAGCACCTACTATAAATTGTCCAGGAGCTCCTATATTAAAAAGTCCGTTTTTAAAAGCAAATCCAACTGAAAGCCCTGTAAGTATTAAAGGTGTGGCAGTGTATATAACCTGTCCCATTCCTCTAGAGCCTCCAGAAAATCCTCCTGAAAGTATTGTCATAAAAGCAGGAAAAGCATCATGAACATTACTTATAAGAAGTATTATAAGCCCCAAAAGCAGACCTATAATAATAGCTAAAAAAGAAGAAAATATATTAACAAATCCTTCTTTCTCTAAAATACCCGTCAATTTGTTTTTGAAATCCATTAAGCACTCCTTTTATAACAACATATTATCAATAATTAAAGTTTTATCTGCAAACTATGTATAAATAAAAAATTATTTGTTAATACACTCACTAGTTTTTTTATTTAGTATGTCTTTTATATTTAGTTTATTATAAACTCACTTAAATTTATGCACTTCTCTTAGAGCCTGCCATATAAAGACCAAGTTCATTAATAGTTAAATCTTTATTATTAACATTAGCTACAATTTCACCCTCATACATAACGAGTATTCTATCACTTAAATTCATTACCTCATCAAGCTCTAATGAAACAAGTAAAACAGCCTTTCCATTATCTCTTTGAGCAATTAACTCTTTATGTATATATTCAATAGCTCCAACATCTAATCCCCTAGTAGGCTGAACCGCTATAAGTAAATCAGGATTTCTGTCTATCTCTCTTGCAATTATAGCCTTCTGCTGATTTCCTCCAGACATACTTCTTGCTATAGTTTTAGCACCCTCAGCACTTCTTATATCAAATCTTTTTATAAGTTCATCAGCATAATTTTCTATTTCTTTAAACTTCAAAAATCCTTTATTTTGAAATCTTTCTGTGAAATAAGTTTGAAGTATCGTATTTTCTCCAAGTGTATAATCAAGTACAAGTCCATGCTTATGTCTGTCTTCAGGAATATGTCCGATACCGCTTAAGGTTTTATTTCTTATAGATAAATTAGTAATGTCTTTTCCATTTAAATAAATGCTTCCGCTTGACATTTCCATTAAACCAGTAATAGCATATATAAGCTCGCTTTGTCCGTTTCCGTCAATACCAGCAATGCATACTATCTCCCCCGCATGAACATCAAAAGAAACATTTTTTACTATATTCTTTTCGCTTTTATTATTAAGAGATTTAATATTCAAATCTTTTACTGATAATATTATATCCTTAGGTTTAGCTTCAGTTTTTTCTACTACCAAAGATACCTTTCTTCCAACCATCATTTCAGACATTTCTTCTTTAGTTGTAGATTTCACATCTATTGTGCCTATATATTTACCCTTGCGAAGTACAGAACATCTATCTGCAGCTTCTTTAATTTCATTTAATTTATGAGTAATAAATAATATAGATTTACCCTCTCTAGCTAAGGATTTCATTATTTTTATAAGTTCTTCTATTTCATTAGGAGTAAGTACAGCAGTAGGCTCATCAAAAATAAGTATATCATTATTCTTATAAAGCATTTTTAATATTTCTACTCTCTGCTGCATACCTACAGTCAAATCACTTATTAGAGAATCAGGATAAATTTCAAGTCCATAAGTTTTGCTTAATTCCATTACTCTTTTTCTAGCATCATCAACCTGAAGTATTCCATTTTTTACAGTTTCAACTCCAAGCATAATATTTTCCAAAGCAGTAAAATTATGAACTAATTTGAAATGCTGATGCACCATACCAATACCTAAAGCATTAGCAGTATTAGGATTATCAATATTTACCTCTTTTCCATTAACTTTAATAATTCCCTCTTCTTGTTTATAAAGCCCAAAAAGTACGCTCATAAGTGTAGATTTTCCAGCACCATTTTCTCCAAGTAATGCATGTATCTCACCTCTTTTTAATTGTATAGTAATATTATCATTTGCCACTATACCTTTAAAACGTTTCGTAATATTAAGCATTTCAACTACATATTCTGAATTTTCCATTTATATTATTCCCCATAATTTTTATCTAAAAAATAGAGATACCAGATGATATTCCAGTATCTCTATTAAATTATTAATTATTATTGTATAAAATTAACTTTAGCAATATCTAAAGGTAATTGAGTAACATTTTCAGCATCTTTATCTGTAAGTACTTTTACTTCACCGCCTGTAAGTTTTTTGTAAATCATATCATAATCATTCTGAGTGAATTTCTGGAATTTAGAAGTTTCCATAGGAAGACCTATACCATTAACTTTGGCATCAAGTATTACAGATTGACCGCCAGGAAATTTATTATTATAGAAATCATCTATTGCATTATAAACTGATTCTCCAAGCATCTTCATAGCAGAAGTAATAACAGTTTCAGATTCTGAACTTTGATCTATATCAACCCCTATAACCAAACCATTATTCTGCTCAGCAGCACTCATAACAGAGTTTCCAGCTCCTCCTGCAGGAGCAAATATTACCTGTACTCCGCTTTGATACCAAGAAGTAGCTAATGTCTGATTTTCAGGAGTAGCATTGAAATTTCCTACATAAGTATAATTGATTTTTACCGCTCCAGAAGTTAATCCCATTTCTTTAGCAGCATAATTTGCCCCCTGAACAAATCCATATCCGAATCTTATAACAGCAGGAACAGCCATACCAGCCATAACACCTAAATTAGTATATCCGTCTTTTACTGCAGCATAACCAGCTAAAAATCCTGCTTGCTCTTCAGCATAAAGCACTGAATAAACATTAGTCTCTATTCTAAAATCAGTATAAGTTCCGTCCTGAGGAGTACCGTCTAAAAGTACAAAACTTACATTAGGATGATTATCCTGAGCTCTGTAAACAGCAGGTTCAAATAAAAATCCAGGAGTTACAACTAATTTAGCTCCTGCTGAAACTGCCAAATCTATAGCATCAACATAAGCATCAGTAGTTTTTTGAGCAGGCTGATAATATTTATGAGATATGCCTTTTTCATCAGCATACTTTTTTAATCCCTCCCAAGAACCCTGATTAAATGATCTGTCATCTATGGTACCAACATCTGTAATTAATGCCAATTCATATCCTCCAGATTTTTTTCCTCCTGCACATGAAATCATTAGAATAACACTCATTATGAGGATAATTGAAGTAAGAAATTTTTTCATATTATTTTCTCCTATTTTTTAGTAATTTATTTGATATAATTAACTCTTACTATATCTAAAGGCAGCTCCATTACAGTTTTAACATCAGTATCTTTAAGTATTTCTATATTTCCGCCTAAAAGTTTTTTATATATATTCTCATAATCATTTTCATTAAATACTTTAAATTTGGAAGTTTTCATAGGAAGTCCTATTCCATTAGCTTTAGAATCTAATCTTGTACTTGTGCCGCCTTTAAAAGTACCATTATAAAATGAATCAACAACATTATAAACAGAATCTTTTATCATTTTCATAGCAGAAGTAATAACTGTAGGAGATTCAAAACTCTGATCTATATCAACACCTATAACCAATCCATTATTATTTTCAGCTGCACTCATAACTGAATTGCCAGCTCCCCCAGCAGGAGCAAATATTACCTGTACTCCACTTTGATACAAAGAAGTAGCTAATGTCTGATTTTCAGGAGCGGCATTAAAACCTCCAACATAAGTATAATTGATTTTTACAGCTCCAGGAGATAATTTCATCTCCTTAGCAGCATAATTTGCTCCCTGAACAAAACCATAACTAAATCTTACAACAGGAGGAACAGCCATACCTCCCATAACACCTAAATTAGTATATCCCTCTTTTACTATAGCATAACCAGCTAAAAAACCAGCCTCCTCTTCAGCATAAACTATAGAACAAACATTTTTTTCTATTCTAAAATCTGTATAAGTTCCATCCTGAGGACTGCCATCCAAAATTACAAAATTTATATCAGGATGATTGTCCTGAGCTCTATATATGGCTGCTTCAAATAAATAATTAGGCGTAATTATCAATTTAGCTCCAGATGCTGCAGCTAAGTCTATAGAATCAATATAACCATCTGTAGTGTTTTGAGTAGGCTGATAATATTTATATGTTATTGATTTTTCATCAGCATATTTTTTTAATCCTTCCCAAGCTCCCTGATTAAAAGACTTATCATCTATTGTACCTTCAGTAATTAAGGCTATTTCATAAGTATTATCTCTTTTTCCTAAATTACATGAAATCATCATTATAATAGAAATTATTATTATAATAAAACTTAAAATTTTCTTCATGAATAGCCTCCTGTATATGAAATTTAAATGATTTATTTAATATAATTAATTTTTACTCTATTTAAAGGAAGTTCTTCTATTGTTTTTACATCAGTATCTTTTAATACTTTAATACTTTTATTTACGAGAGTATTATATATAATATCATAATCTTCTTTAGTAAAAACTTTAAACTTTGAAGTGGACATAGGAAGTCCTACTCCATTAACTTGAGCATTAAATATAACAGTTTTTCCTCCATTAAAGTTACCATTATAATAAGAAGCAACAGTATTATAAACAGACTCTCTTATCATCTTCATAGCTGAAGTAATAACTGCAGGAGATTCAAAGCTTTGATCGACATCAACACCTATAACCAATCCATTATTATTTTCAGCTGCACTCATAACTGAATTTCCTGCTGCACCAGCTGCGGCAAATATTACCTGAACACCGCTTTGATACCAAGAAGTAGCCAATGTTTGATTTTCAGGAGTAGGATCATAATTACCAACATAAGTATATTTTATATTAACCGTATCTTTCGGGAGCTTTAATTCAACAGCAGCATAATCAGCTCCTTGTATAAATCCGTATCCAAATCTTATAACAGCAGGATGAGCTACACCTCCTACAAAGCCTAAATTAGTATACCCCTCTTTTACTATAGAATATCCTGTTAAAAACCCTGCTTCCTCTTCAGCATAAAGAATAGCAACTGTATTCTTTGAAGTCTTATAATCTGTATAAGTTCCATCTTGAGGCTCTCCGTCTATTAATATAAAATGAACATTAGTATAAATATCCTGGGCCTTATAAATAGCAGGCTCAAACATATATCCAGGAGTTACTACTAATTTGGCTCCTCCTTTTACAGCAAGATCTATAGTATTCAAATAAGAATCTATATCCTTATCTGGAACTCTATAATATTTATAACTTATGCCATGATCTTCTGCATAATCCTTAACCCCTTCCCAAGAGCCTTGATTAAAAGACTTATCATCAATAGGGCCTAAATCTATTAATACAGCTATTTCATAAGTACCTGTATCCTTATTTGTATTTTTGGTGCAGGAAAATACGAATAAAGAAGCAATTAATAAAACATAAAAAAATATTTTTCTTTTCATAATCTCATCCTAATTTATATTTTATCTTTATCTATTAAAATTTTAATTGACTCTATTATTAAATCTATGGCCTCTTCTCCTGTATAATCTTTTTTATCATTAATATTATTCCTTATTCTTTCCTGATTATGAAGCACAAGCATAGCAGCACCAGTACGTACATTTTTTGCAGCGCCTATTGCAAATAAAGTAGCAGATTCCATTTCAGAAGCCAGACATCCAGCTTTAATATAGCTGTCCCATTTATATAATAATTCCTTATCAACAGCCATACTTTCAGGAGCATGCTGAGCATAAAAAGCATCTTTACACTGCACAACCCCTACATGAGTTCTTGTTTTTATTTTTTCTGCACCTTCAATTATAGCCTCAAGAACATCTATATTAGGAACGCATGGAAACTCTTTTGGTATATAATTATCCATTGTACCGCCGCCCTTTACAGCACCATTAACTATAACAACATCGCCAGGAAGCACATCCATATTCATACCGCCGCAAGTACCGACACGCAAAAAAGTATCAGCTCCTACCTTTATAAGTTCTTCTAAAGCTATAGCAGTAGAAGGCCCTCCTATTCCATGAGAAACAGCTGAAACTTTAACTCCGTTTATATATCCTGTGTATGTAGCATATTCCCTATAATCAGCTATTAACTTGGCATTATCAAATCTTTTAGCTATCTTCACGCATCTTTTAGGGTCTCCAGGCATGATGATATATCTTCCTACATCGCCTTTTTTTAATTTTAAATGATGAACTAGATTTTCATTTTCTTGATAATAAGCATTAGGGAACATATTCAATTACCTCTTTTATTCTTCTTATCTTTCTCATCTAATAATACTATAGCTTCTAATGCTGTTAATATCATATTTTCTATATTATCACTATATTCTAAATGAGTACCCATTCTTTCAATCATAGTATTTTCTACTATATGCATTATTCCGCCAGCTCTAACATTCCTTAAAGAAGCACATGCAAAAAGAGCAGCGCATTCCATTTCTGAAGCTATTGCACCGCATAATGTATAATATTTAAGATTATTTTCAAACTTTTCTCTGAAAAAAGAATTTTGAGGTTCAAGTTCGCCGTAAAAACAATCTTTACTATGAACAACACCTATATGATAATTAGAATTTCTTTTTTTGGCGGCATCTCTCAATGCAAATATAATATCACTATTGGCAATAGCAGGATATTCAATAGGTATATATTCCTTTGTAGTACCTTCATCTCTTATAGCAGCCTGAGCTATTGCTAAATCATTAGGCTTTACTTTGAGACTTAATCCTCCTGCAGTACCAACTCTTATAAATGTATCTGCTCCTACTTTAATGAGTTCCTCCATGGCTATTGAAGCAGAAGGCCCGCCTATACCTGTTGAAGTTACAGAGATATCTACTCCTTTATATTTTCCTGTTACAGTAACATATTCTCTATAATCAGCTTTTAATTCAGGATTATCTAAAAATTTGGCAATATATCCCACCCTTTTAGGATCTCCAGGAAGAAGTACATATCTAGCTACATCTCCTTCCTTTAATTTAATATGATATTGGAGTATACCTTTACTAAAAGCATCTTCATCATAAAATGCCTTAGGTTCTTTATATTCCATATAACCGCCTTACATTGATGATTTTACTATCGCTATTCCGCTGCTTGTTCCAAGTCTGCTAGCACCTGCTTCTATCATTTTTAGAGCATCTTCATAAGTTTTTATTCCGCCTGAAGCTTTTACTCCCATTTCCTTACCTACAACTTCACGCATAAGCTTAACATCATGCTCTGTTGCCCCTCCTGTAGAAAATCCTGTAGAAGTCTTAACAAAATCAGCTCCGCATTCTTTTGCTATTTTGCAAGCTAATACTTTTTCTTCATCAGTTAAAAGGCAAGTTTCTATAATAACTTTCAATACGCTGGCATGGCATGCATCTCTTACCTTTTTTATATCTCTTTCAAATAAATCAATTTTTTTACTTTTTAAAAGTCCGACATTTATAACCATGTCTATTTCATCGGCTCCGCTGTCTATTGCAACTTTAGTCTCATAAGCCTTTGCCTCTTTCATCATCGCTCCAAGAGGAAAGCCTACTACTGAACATACCTTCACATCTGAATGAAGCAAGAAATTATAAGCTACATTTACATAAGCTGAATTAACGCATACAGAATAAAATCCATATTCCTTTGCTTCTATACATAGCCTTCTTATATCATCTATTGTTGCCTCGGGTTTGAGAATGGTATGATCTATTAGTTTATTAAGATTATTCATATTTTCTCCTCATATTAAATATGATATAAAACATTATTCTATTTGTCAAATTTATTATGTATACAATAAAAAATATATATACTAATAGTATAATAAATTAATTTATTTAAATCATAAAACTATAAAAAAAATTAAAATAGACTATGAAATTATATAAAAATAAAAAAGCAAGTGTCTGAACACCTGCTTTTATTACAATTCTAAATTAATTATTATTTTACAACTTTTTTTATAGCTTCTATAACAATATCCTGCTCTTCTTTAAGAATATCATTATCTATAGGCAAAGCTATATTATGTTTTGAAGCATATTCAGATACAGGCATATCACCTTCTTTATATCCCAATTTTTTTACAAGAATAGGAGCTAAATGCATAGGATGAGGATAATAAAGTGCTGTAGGTACTCCTAATTCATTTAATTTATTTCTAACATCATCTCTATTATTTTCCACCTGTATAACATATTGAGCATAAACACTTTGAGTATATTCTGCTATTTTAGGTACTTTTACTACATCTTTTAATTTTTCACTATAATATTCTGCAGCTTTTCTTCTATGATCCATATCAGCATCAAAACCTTTAAATTTTTCAAGTAAAATACCTGCCTGTAAATTATCAAGTCTTCCTGTAGTACCTAATTTAACATGTATCATTCCGCCCTCATCTCCATGATGACGAAGCTGTTTAAGATTCTTATACAATTCTTCATTGTTAGTAAACACCATTCCTCCGTCTCCAAAGCAGCCTAATGGCTTAGCTGGAAAAAATGATGTTACGGCAATATCTCCTAATTTTCCAGAGCATGATTTAATATCTTTATAACCAGCTCCAAATGACTGACAAGCATCTTCTATTACAAATATATTATTCTTTTTGGCAATATCCAATATAACATCATAATTAGCACATTGCCCGAATAAATTAACAGGTATAATAGCAGCAGTTTTTTTATTAATTAAACTTTCAAGCTTCTTTACATCCATATTGAAATATTCATCAATATCGCAAACTCTCACTTTCATGCCTAAAAAAGCAGGTGCCTCAGCAGTAGAGAAAAATGTCATAGCAGGAACTATTACTTCTTTATCTGAATGATCCTCTCCAGCATTAAATCCCAATGCTAAAAGAGCAAGTACAAGCCCAACATGCCCCGAAGAAACCCCTACAGCATATTTAGCACCTGTGTAACTTGATAATTCTTTCTCCAAATTCTCCAATTCTTCTCCAAATATAAATTGGCTTCTCTCTATAATAGAAAATATCTTTTTATCAATAGCTTCTTTACGCTTTTCATATCCTCTGTAAAGGTTCATATATTTCATAAAAAATCCTTATTTATTAATAATAATTAAATTGTATTCAAAATTATAATTAATGTCAATATTTTTATATAGTAAAAAACTTGACAATGATGCTTATTTTACTATACTTGATAGTAACTAATTATAGTAATAAATTATTGCTGAAACAGAGCTGAATTATGAACACAGAATACTGTACCAATAAAATAAAACAAAGATTTTTTATGAAAATTCCTAGTGATAAATTATTAATACCTAAAGTTTCTAATGACTTTTTAAATTTTCTACATTCAAATGAAATTAAAGAATGCGATGCATTTCAAATAGCTTTTGAAGAAGCCTTAACTAATTCAATAGTTCATGGAAATAAAAATAATCATGATAAAAATGTTTATATAAATTTTAGTATCGATGATGAAACCATTAAAGTAACAATAGAAGATGAAGGCGATGGTTTTGATTATTTTCTAGCTATGATAGGACTTACAGAATCTCAGGAAAATATTTATAAGGACAGCGGAAGAGGAATATTTCTTATATCTCTATATACTGATGATTTTTATTTTGAAGACAATGGAAGAAAAATAATAATGATTAAATATAGAAATGAAAATCATATTTAAATCCCGCCCTATATATATTCTGCCTCAATAATAAAAAATAAATCAAAATAAAATTAAAATTCATAAAGAAAAAGCATTGCCCACCCAAGTTTCAATTTGTTATTTTGTATATTCAACGCACGGTTAACTAAATTTTAATTTATAATAAAAGTTTGAATGATAATATTATTTATATAAATAACTTGATTTACCGTGCGCTTAATTGCATAACAAATATAATAACAACCTGGGCGGGGGCTTATATTTCTAATTAAATGCCAATATAATATAATTGTAATTTAAAATAGAACTATAAAAATAAAGGGCGGGGTATGTAAATAATACCCATATATTTTACTTATAAAAAATTAATTTAATTTTTACTAGGTATACCAAAAGGCATTCTTAATTTTACTATAGTACCAGCTCCTTCAGAACTGTCTATATTGATTGTGCCTTGCATAGTATCAAGCAAATCTTTTACAACAGATAATCCAATTCCCATTCCGCCGTATTCTCTTTCAAATCTAGAATCAGCCTGATAAAATGGTATAAATATCTTTTTTAATTTACTTGGTTTTATTCCTTTTCCAGTATCCTTTACTATTATTTCTATTTCATTCGGCATTATATTTTTCATAGTATGATAATTAAATAAATCAGGAGAGAAATCTAACTCTTTTTTTTCTATAGTATCTAAAGTTCTAACATTTATTGATATAGTGCCAGATTTTGTAAATTTGAATGCATTTGATATTATACCTTCCATAATGAGTCTAAATCTCTCATGATATCCTATTAATATGATGCAGTTTTTTTCTATATTCATTTCTATATTTATATTCTTAGGATAAATAAATTTGTATCCTTCTATTATAATATCAAGTTCTTCTTTTATATTAAATTCAGATACATACTTAGGACTTTCATCATCTTTTAATGCTATTTGTATAAGATTATTATTAGTATCATATAATTTTTTTATACTTCTGGAAACAATATTAAAAGCTTCTTCTCTTTTTTCTTCTGTCATATTATTTTTTTTAAGTAAATTAATATATCCCATTATTTCTGTAAACGGATGTCTTAATTCATGAGAAACAGTAGCTTTGAACTCTCTTATTAATTTATTATAATGCTCAGCTGTTTTTTTAAGTGAGTTTATTTCATTCAAAAGAGTATGAAGTCTTTTTTGAAGTATTAAATTATGATTTTTTTGATGTTCATATAGTATGGAAAAATAAAGCCTATGAAGACCTATTTCAGTACCTGCATTTTTAATGACACCATCTTTACACCAAGCCATAGCTTTATCAAAAGGTACAAAAAAAGATTCTATAGTTTCTTCCATAACAGAACCATCTGTATCTATTTCTTTCTTTGGAGTTAATCCTGTTATATCGCAAGTTGCTATATTAATTCTTTCTGTAATAATACCAGAAGAACTATAATATCTATGTCCTAATACATTTATATTTTTTAAATCTACATTATAACCTGTTTCTTCTTCAAGCTCCCTTTTTGCACATTTTTTTATTCCCTGATTAGGATTTTTATCATTAATTTCATCTTCTTCAAGCATACCTGCAGGAAACTCTAAGAAATTCATAATATGTTCATCAATTTCTTCAGGCTTTTTATCAGTCATAACTTTTTCTCTATAATAAACAACAGGTCTGAATGTACTTATCATAAGAACATGAATTTGATTATCTATATAAGCATATGGAACTATAATAACAGCATCTCTTCCTTTTCTATTTATTACATCGCAATTATATTCACGTGAGAAAGATCCGTCATCATATTCATTTATAGCCATAAATCTCTCTAAAGTTACAAATCCTGTATCTAATTTTATTTCTGGAGACTTATGAAAAAATTTTGTATTTTTAACTTTTTTTGTTTTTTTATTATTAGACATAATATAGAATCTCTTTACAAATTATTATTTTTTATTATTGCTAATAAGAAATGTTCGCCTCAAGTATATTTTTAATAAACTCACAATTTCCATATTTGCTTTTTATCTTTATTGTTATAACCTATTTTACATACCATTTAGAAAAATAGAATTCCTTTTTTTGATCATAATTTTTATTATTCTTTTATTAATTTTATTAATGTTATGGCATTGCCTTTTTTATTGAATTTAACTTCATCAAAATATGATTTAATCATCATAATTCCCCTTCCGCTTTCACGTGCAAAACCGTCATTATATATTTTTTTGGCTTCTTGTTTAGGTTTAAATCCAAGTCCTTGATCTTTAACCGTAATAGAAATTTTATTTTCTTCTTCAGGTAATTCTAATTTTATTTCAACATGAGTAGTTTTAGCTTTTTCCGTTTTCAAAAGTTCTTTTAATTTTTTATGATAAATATTTTTCTTAAGCCATTCTTTTTTAGTTTCATAAAGTATATTAAGATTTCCATGCTCTATTGCATTCATAATTACTTCATACAAAGCCGCTGAAAATAAATCTATTTCATCATTAGGTATATATTTTTTAACCTCATTAGATAAATTTTCTATTAATGGAGTAATATCTTCTAATTTATTCTCAAGTAAATATTTTTTCATTCTAACATTATATCACTAAATAATATAATATCAAATTTATAAATAATTAAAAAAATAGATAAAATAAATATACAATATACTTACAGACAGTATTTAATGTATTTTTATGTACTTGACAAAATTATGTTTATATAGTAGAATACTTCCGTATATTTGTACAATTTTTTTATTGCTATAGAGAATAATTAACAAAGAAATATAATATCTTTTAAGGAGACATACATGAAACGAACTTATCAGCCAAGTAAGTTGCGCCGTGCTAGAAAATTCGGATTTTTTAAACGTATGGCAACTAAACATGGACGTGATGTTTTAAAACGCAGAAGAAGAAAAGGTAGATATCGTTTAACTGCCGCAGATGAGTAAATACATTAAGCAATTATTTAAGCAGTACTTAGATGGAAAACTGTTGTAGGGAATGCTCTTCTAAATTATATATAAAAGAGCGATTGAAACAAAGAAACGATATATCAGCATTTTTCAATAGTCATAGCGGAGTTAAAAGTATTTTTAATTCCAAATATACAATGCTTGTACTAAAAAATAACCGCTTGTATTCTAGATTTGCTGTGACTATTAAAAAAAATAAAACTAATTCTGTAGGCAGAAATAAAGCTAAAAGAATAATCAAAGAAATATATAGAACACAAAAAGATAAAATCCCTACGGGCTATGATTATTTTATTATAGTTAATAAGTTTGATAGTTATAAGTTCCCTTCATTTGATGATTGTAAAAGAGACTTATTAAAATTATTTAAGAAGGTTTACTATATATGAAACAAATTCTTCTATTTATGATTTTCTTATATCAAAAGGCTATTTCGCCTTATTTGAGACCTTCTTGCAGATATATACCATCATGTTCAGAATATGCTAAACAAGCTGTTATTAAATATGGGGCTATAAAGGGTAGTTTTCTTGCAATTGCCAGAGTACTGAGATGTAATCCTTTAGCAAAAAAAATATATGATCCTGTACCATAATATTTTTTACTTGTTAGGCCATCTTCCTTTTTTAATTGCTTAAATGGAATGCTTATTTGTTGTACATAATTGATTTAAGGAGCTTTAATAGTTTATGAGCAATAATAAAAGAATGGTTATAGCAGTCGGACTTTCAGCTATAATAATGTTTCTATATATGTTCTATCAAGCTAAAACAGTAAAACCAGTTTATAATACTAATGCAAATACAAATTCTACTGTTGCTAGCAATAATATAACAACTGAAAATCAAATGCTAAATACTGCTCAAATGCAGAAAATAGAAAAAATAGAAAATACAAATACAATTATTATAAATACTAATAACGAAAAAGTAATTGAAAATGAATATGTTATAGCAACTTTTAAAAATGGTTCTTTATATTCATATAAATTAAAAAATTATTATCCGCAAGATTTAAAAAAAGATTCTACTAATGAAATTATCGATATGGTAGAACAAGTGTATGAAGGTATATATCCTTTCACTGTAACTTTTCAAAATCTTTCTAATTCTATTGCAATACCTGAAAATTTAAACTATCAACTAGTAGAAGAAAATGCTGACAAAGCTACTTATACTGCAAATGCAATTATTGATAATTCTGAAGTGAAAATAACAAAAACTTTCTCTTTCGGCGAAGATCCTTATCAATTACAAAATTCTGTTACTATAGAAAATATAAGTGATAAAGATATGTCATTATTCTATTCATATTTCTTAGCTACAGGAATAGGACCTTATAGAACTGCTAAAAATGCTGTAAGAGAAGATGCTACAAGAGCTCAATATTTAATAAAAGGAAATGGAAAATCTAAAATATTATTAACAGGCGATATAGTTAAAGATAATCTTTTTTCAAGGTTATTCGGTTCTTCTTCAAGTTCAATTAAAACTAATCAAATGAGATATAATATATATGAAGGTCAGAATAAATGGGTGGCATTGAATAATAGATATTTTGCTATTATTTCTTCCTCTGCTCAGTCTAACAATACCGTTTTTGAAACTATGACTTTTTCTAAACCTTCTACTAATGAATACAGAAATGATTTCCATTTAGCAAATTTAGTAGCTAAACATACTATAAAAAGCGGTTCTTCTATCACTGATAATTATTCAGTATTTATGGGACCTAAAGTGAGAAGGACTTTCTCTAAATATTATTTGGAAGAATCTTATGAATCTATATTCCAAGAATCTTTCTTAGGACTTAATTTAAGACCTTTAACTTATATATTAGATATTATTCTTAATGCTTTATATAATGTCACAAAAGATTATGCTTGGGCTATATTATTATTTACTTTCCTATTTAAAGTTGTAACTTTCCCGCTCAATCATGCTTCTTATAAATCTATGAAAAAAATGCAATTGGTTAATCCTAAAATAGAGCGTATAAGAGAACAATATAAAGATAATCCTGAAAAATTAAATGCTGAGATAATGGCCATTTATAAAAAGGAAAAGATCAATCCTTTGGGAGGATGTCTTCCTATGTTATTGCCATTCCCATTGTTGATAGCATTTTTCTATCTTATGCAGTCAATGGTTGAATTAAGAAATACTCCATTTTTATGGATAACTGACCTTTCTTCACCTGATAAATTATTTGTATTTCCAGCAGGAATACCAATATTAGGAGGGCTTAATTTCAATTTATTCCCTATAGTGATGGCATTAACAAGTTACTTGAGCATGAAATTGCAGCCTTCATCTTCTGCAGCAGGAAGCGGGGCGGTAGCAACTCAGATGAAAATGATGACTACTATTTTCCCGCTTATGATGCTATTTATGTTCTATAACTTTGCAAGCGGACTTGCATTATATTGGACTGCTCAAAATATATTCGGTGTTATTCAGCAATTTATAACTTCAAAAATAGATAAATCTGCTTCTAATGAAATAATTGAAGAAGAAGTAAAACAAAATGGAAAAAAGAAAAAAAGAAAAAAGAGATAATATTAAAAGTAATATAAATAAATATTACTTTATCATATAGAAAGGAGGATACTATGTTAGTAAAAGAGTTTAGTGGCAAATCAGAAAAGGAAGCCGTTGCTAAGGCACTTGAAGAACTTAATCTTACAGAAGATCAGGTTAGAATTGAGGTAATAGATAAAGGAAAACGCACATTATTAGGATTTGGGGAGGAATCTCCTACTATCATACGAGTTTATTATGAAGAAATTTCTACTAATTTAGGTGAGTTTCAATCTATAGTATCTAATATATTGAAATATATGGGGGTGGAAGCTGAAGTTACTGCTAAGGAAGAAAGTGAAAAAAGAATTTATATCAATATTTCAACAGAAGATTCAGGAGTTTTAATAGGCAAAAAAGGCGCTACATTAGAATCATTACAATTCATAATATCATTGATAGCTTCTAAAAAATTTAATGATGACACTGAAAGACATATTATATTAGACGTTGATGGTTACAGAGAAAGACGCGAAGAAACATTAAAACATATAGCACGTCAGGCAGCTCAGCAGGCTAAAAAAACAAGAAGAGTAGTAGCATTAGATCCTATGTCGCCTTATGAAAGAAGAATTATACACTTAGAATTACAAAATGATCAAGATGTTGAAACTAAAAGTGATGGAGAGCCGCCATACAGAAGCGTAAAAGTATATTCAAAAAGAAAAGGCGGTTATAATAAAAGATATAATGATAGAGGCGGGTATAATAAATCTTATTACAGAAATAGATAATTATATATGATTAATTGAAAGGGGGCTTTAAGCCTCCTTTTTTATACATTCCGTGCAATATATATTTAATTATATTAATACAAAATAGAATAATATTTAAATTATAAAAGTATAAAGCTCTAATTTTTTATAAATAGCTGCAGTTCAAACGCATGCTTAATTATACTAAATATATAAATTCATTAATCATTCAAATTTAACTTATATATAAAATTTTATTCCACATGCGTTAAAATTAGTAAAAAAATTTAATCAAAACATGGGTGGGTTGTGATTTTTCTTTATTAATAAAAAAATAAAAAATAATTAAGACTTAAATAATAGCATCAAATATATAGGGTGGGAATAAAAAGAGGCTCTAAAAATAGAACCTCTTAATATAAAAAATTATCTATCATTATATCCGTTAGGATGATTCTTATGCCAATTCCAAGCAGTCTGAACTATTGTTTCCAATGAGTCTATAGTAGGAGTCCAGCCTAAAACTTCTTTAGCTCTATCACTGCTTGCAATAAGTTCTGATGAATCCCCAGCTCTTCTAGGACAAACTTCTGCAGGTATAGGATGTCCTGTAACTTTTCTAGCTACTTCAATAACTTCTTTTACACTAAATCCATTACCATTACCTAAATTACAAGAAATACTTTTACCGCCTTTTTTTAAATAATTCATAGCAGCAATATGCGCTAAAGCCAAATCGCATACATGTATATAATCTCTAAGACAAGTTCCGTCAGGAGTAGGATAATCATCACCAAATATTTTTATTGATTCTCTTTTTCCAAGAGGCACTTGAAGTATTAACGGTATTAAATGTGATTCTGGATTATGATCTTCTCCAATATGCCCATCAGGATGTGCTCCTGAAGCATTAAAATATCTTAAAGCTACATAATTAAAATCATAAGCTTTAGTATACCAAGAAAGTATCTTTTCCAATGCTAATTTACTATCACCATAAGGATTTGTAGGTTCTTTTCTGCAATCTTCTTTCAATGGTATAGCTTCAGGCTCTCCATAAACTGCTGCTGTAGAAGAAAAGATAAAATTTTTAACTTTCGCCCTAAGCATTGCATTAAGAAGATTAATAGAATTAGATACATTATTATGATAATATTTAGCAGGATTTTGCACACTCTCTCCTACTTCTATATAAGCACATAAATGCATAACAGAATCTATATTATGACTTTTAAATATTTTATCAAGCAATTCACTGTCTCCAATATTTCCATGATAAAAATTATTACAGTCTTTAATAGCATCTTTATGTCCATATTCCAATGAATCTATTATAACAGTTTCTATATTCTGTTTTAAAAGTTCATTAACTACATGCGAGCCTATATATCCAGCTCCTCCGCATACTAAAACAGCCATATTATTAGTACTCCAAATAAAAAGTTTAATTTATATAATTAAAGTATAATTGAATTGAAAAAAAAGTCAAAGAAATATTTATTATTAAAAAATTTACTTACATTCCCCACCCCCTATATTTGCTGCCAATATTAATAACAATACATTTTTTTATTTCTCTATTTAATTAGTAAAAAGCATCCCCGCCCTAGCTTTTATTTTTTTTATAATTATATATAATCTATAAAAATATAAAAATTGGAGTTATTTATGATTTACACTGTAACATTAAATCCAGCTATAGATTATTATATGAATATGGATAAAGTAGATGAGGGTGAATTAAATAAAGTTAATAATTCATATACTTTAGCTGGAGGTAAGGGAATAAATGTTTCTAAAGTATTAAAGAACTTTAATATTGAATCTATGGCTTTAGGTTTTTGCGGCGGATTTACAGGAGAATATATAAAATCAGATTTAAATAAATATGGTATTAAAGATAATTTTATATCTTTATCAGAAGATACTAGAATAAATGTAAAAATAAAAACACCTAAAAATGAAACAGAAATAATGGGTAAATCTCCTCAAATATCTAAAGAAAATATAGATGCCTTACTCTCTATTATAGATAATGTAGAGGATAATGATATATTAGTTCTTTCTGGAAGTGTGCCTAGTTCTGTTAGAGAGGATATTTATAAAGATATAATACAAAAAACAAAATCTAAAAATAATATAAAAGTGATTTTAGATTCAAGAGAGAATGCATTTAAAATAGCAGTTAAAGAGCAGGTTTTTCTCACTAAACCAAATAGAAAAGAATTATCAGAATATTTTGGAAAAGATATACGTTCAGTTTATGATATAATAACTTATGCTCAGCAGTTAGTGAAAGACGGCAGTGAAAATGTTATAGTATCATTAGGTAAAGAAGGATCTGCTTTGGTAAATAAAGATGAAGCATATATAGGTAATGCTCCTGACGGACAATTAGTAAGTTCAGTAGGTTCGGGTGATGCTATGGTTGCAGGTATTGTATATGGAATAAGCCAAAATTTAAATATATTAGATTCTTATAAATATGCTATAGCATCTGCAACTGCTACAGCTTTCAGTGAAGGACTTACTACATTTGAAAATATGAATAGCTTTTTAGATAAAGTTGAAGTAAAAAAAATTAATTTAAAATAAAAAAATATTTTTAGTTTTATTACAGCAAGAGGTCAAATTTTAAGCTTCTTGCTGTTTTTATTTTAATATGTAAACTAAAATCAGCAAAAAAAATTATATTATGTATATTTTTTATTGATTTAAATTCATAAAAATATCATAATATATACATAATAAGCAAACGGAGTTGGATTTATGAAGAAAATTATAATGATTATAATAGCTATTAGCTGCTCTATATTATATTCTCAATACTATGCTTTAGATAAATGGCGCTTAGTTGAAAAAGTAGATCCTATAACAGATGATAAAGAGATTTCAATATTTATAAAAAAACGTGAAGATAGGAGTATGAATTTTAATACATTTATGATAAAAGTAAATAGCAATTCTATAAACATTAATTTATATACTCCGTCTCTTGCATTTAAAAAAGATTTTAATATTACTAATAATAATATAGATATAATATATAGATTGGATAAAAATGAACCTAGAAATACTATACTAAATAAATATGGAGAAAGTGAATTTTATTCATTAACTAATTCTCAAGATTCAAGTCAAAAAAGTATAATATTTTTAAAAGAGATGTTATCTTGCAACACTCTTGCAGTTAGAGGAATAGAAAATATTAATAATACAAAATACACTTACACATATGTATATGATTTAAATCAATTAAGAGAAGTTTTATCAAATGCTAATTTTACTAATACTATATTAGAAAATTATAAATCAGAATTTGATTCTATAATAAATCAAAAATCAGAATCATCATCTTCTTCATCTATGAGTTCTGAAACTAATACAACAGAAAATCCTAGAACTAATCATAAAGAAAATATATATATGATTGATGATATAAGTTATGAAAAACCTATTATTTAATATTATTAAAAATTCTGTTTTTAGATGCATGAGCTAAAGCTATTGCAACAGCATCAGCAGTATCATCTTGAATAATATTAGAACCAGTAAATAGGTTAACCATTTTCATCATGGAATCCTTATTAGCATTTCCATTGCCTGTTATTTGAGATTTTACCTCTTTAGGCTTATACTCCTCAAACTCTATTTTATTTAGAGTAAGTGCTAATATTATAACCCCTCTTGCCTCAGCAACTTTTATAGCAGTTTTTGTATTTTTTGAAAAGAAAAGTTCTTCTATAGAAGCATTATCGGGTTTATATTTTTTTATAAGCTCATCTAATTTAGTAAATATAAATGTAAGTCTTTGATTATAATCTTGATTTGAGAAAGTTTCGATAAGCCCGGAATCCACTATATTATAAACAGAATTTCTAGATTCTATAAAAGCATATCCGCATCTAGCAAATCCCGGGTCTATTCCTAAAGTTATCATTTATTATGACAAAATAATTATTCTTCTATTAAGTTATCAGTAATTTCTAAGTTAGTAGCTACAGCAGAAACATCATCATGATCTTCAAAAAGGCTTATGATTTTCATAACTTTTTTAGCATCATTTTCAGCTATAGTCATAGTATTATCAGCAACTCTTACAATCTCAGCACTTTCAGGCTCAATACCTTTAGCCTTTAATGCATCCACTATAGAAGATAAAGTTTCCATAGGTCCTGTAATAGTAAATACTTCTTCATCTTGCTCTATATCTTCAGCACCAGCATCTAATACTATATCCATTAAACTTTCTTCAGTATTTCCAGCAGCAGGAATCATTACAACAGCTTTTTTCTTGAACTGCCAAGAAACAGCACCGTTTTCAGCTAAGTTTCCTCCATTTTTACTAAATATAGATCTTATCTCAGCAGCAGTTCTATTTTTATTATCAGTTGCAACATCTACAATAATAGCTACGCCGCCTGGAGCATAACCTTCATAAGACATTTCTTCAATATTAGCACCTTCACCTGCACCAGAACCTCTTTTTATAGCCCTATCTATATTATCATTAGGCATATTAGTACCTTTAGCTTTAACTATAACCATTCTTAATCTAGCATTCTGATCTGGGTCTGGGCTTCCCCCTTCTTTTACTGCAATTGTTATTTCTTTCGCTATTTTTGACCAAATTTTACCTTTTTTTGAATCATTTGCAGCTTTTTTATGTTTAATACTAGCCCACTTGGAGTGTCCTGACATATTACACCTCTATTTATTAGATTTTTTATTTTAAATGATTTATTCGCTGTAATTATATATTATAAAACAACTATTGTCAACTTATAATATAATTATAAAATGATACTTCATATGCAAATATTTTTATATTTTAAAATAATATTAATGATTTAAAACTTTATATAGAAAATCTTTAACTCTGTCATGCTTAGGATTAGAGAAAAACTCATTAGGCTCTTCATCTTCAAGTATCTGTCCGTCATTCATAAAAAGTATCCTAGTAGCTACATTTTTCGCAAAACCCATTTCATGAGTAACAATTATCATAGTCATTCCTTCTTTAGCAAGTTCAACCATAACATCTAAAACCTCTTTAATCATTTCAGGGTCCAAAGCAGAAGTAGGCTCATCAAAAAGCATAATATCAGGCTCCATAGCCAAAGCTCTAGCAATAGCTATTCTCTGTTTTTGTCCGCCTGAAAGCTTATTAGGATATACATCTTTTTTATCAACTAATCCTACTTTTTTAAGAAGCTCAATTGCTTTTTTCTCAGCATTTTCTTTTGATATTTTTTTTACTTTTATAGGAGATAAAGTAATATTTTCCATAACAGTTTTATGAGGAAATAAATTGAAATGCTGAAATACAATTCCAAGCTCCTGCCTCATAAAATTTATATCAGTATTTTTATCCATGATATTTTTGCCGTTAATGATAATATCACCTTCGGTAGGTTCTTCAAGTCTATTTATGCATCTTAAAAAAGTAGATTTTCCGCTTCCTGAAGGACCTATTACAGCAATAATCTCACCTTTTGCAATATCAGCATTTATGCCTTTTAATACTTCTAATTTTCCAAACTTTTTATGTAAATTTCTTATCTTAATCACTTTCTCTTAAGCCCTCCTCTACCTTCTTCATAATCATTGCAAATACTGAAGTGAGTATAAAATATATTATTCCAACAGCAATTAAAGGCTCAACTCCTCTATAAGTCTGACTGGTAATAATATTAGCTGACCTTAATAAATCAACTCCTCCTATAAATCCAACAACAGAAGTTTCTTTAAGTAATGCTATAAACTCGCTTACAAGAGGCGGAAGTATCTTTCTAATAGCCTGAGGTATTATAATTTCTTTCATAGACAAAGAATAATTCATTCCCAAAGCCCTAGCAGCTTCCATCTGTCCTTTATCCAAACTCTGTATGCCAGCTCTTATAATCTCAGCAACATAAGCACCAGAGTTAATTCCAAAAGCAATAGCAGCAATAATAAGTATAGGGGTGTTTCTTAATGAATCAACAAAAATAACATTAGCCCATATCATAAGCTGCACTACAACTGGAGTTCCTCTTAAAATATTTACATACCAAAATGCAATCTTTGAAAGCGGATTAAAATTACTTAATCTTTTAGAATTTTTAAATGGGTAAAATTCAGAAAGCTGAAGTAAAGCTATAAATATACCTAATATAATACCTATTATTGTAGAGCATGCTGTTGTCCCTACAGAAAATAAAAGTCCCTTTAAAACATAAATATATCTGTCATTTGATATGAATATTGTTTTAAGAAGTTCTAAATATTCCAACATATATAAATAAACCCTTATAAAAAATATATCTTCTCCTTATAATCTTAATTTATAAAGTAAATTAAAGAGAATTAAGAAGAAGATATTAATTATTCTCAAAAATATTTGCTTATTAAAGCATCATAAGTGCCATTATCTTTAATAGTCTGCAAAGCTTCATTTATCTGAGCAAGCAGTTCAGTATCTTCTTTTCTCATAGCAATAGCATACTCTTCACTACTTACTTCTTCATCTAAGCTAATAACTAATTTTAAATCATTATTTTGATCAAAATATTGTTTAGCAGGTTCAGAATCTAAAACTACAGCATCAACTTTTTGGCTTTTCAAAGCTATTATAGCCTCTGATGTAGCACCATATCTCTGAACATTTACATTAGACATCTCACTTACAATTAAATCACCAGTATAACCTAATACAACACCAACATTTTTACCTTGTAAACTCTTAAATCCATAAATATCTTCATTATTACTATGAACTAATATAGTTTGTCTAGATTCATAATAAGGCTCTGAAAAATTAACAAATTGCTTTCTCTCTTCAGTTGCTGTCATACCAGCAATGATTACGTCTATTTTTTTAGCTTGTAAAGCAGGAAGAAGTCCGTCAAAAGCCATATCTACAAACTCAATGTCTTTTCCAATAATTTTTGCTATTTCATTTATCAAATCTACATCAAAACCAACAATGTTGTCTCCCTCTCTATATTCAAAAGGTACAAATTCAGCATTAGTTCCAATATATAATTTATTTTTATCAGCTTGTTTTTTACAGCCTATAAACATAAATAAAACCGCTGATAAAGCTATAATTATTTTGAAAATATTATTCTTTAACATAAGAAAAACTCCTAATTTTTACATAAAAATACTACATGTAAAAATATTTCATATTTTTTTGAATAATTTTATATATATAAAGGAAAAAAGTCAAGGTAAAAACTAATTTCTATATTATGTTATTTATCACTTAATAATATATTTACTGTTTTATAAATTTGAATTAACAAAACTTATGATATATAATCTTATAAACTAAAAATGGAGAAATATATATAATATGAGAGGTTCTGCAGTAGCAGTAATATTTATTATAGTAAATATTATAGCTATAAGTATATTTATGATAGTATCTACTACATCAATAAAAGAATCTATTCTTACAGAAGAAAGATTATCAAGAGAATCTCTAAATTCAATAATGGAAATATATTATAGGAAAAATATAGCATCAGAAAATTATTATAATGCCGTATCCGTTATACCTAAAATAGATATATATACTTTACATGCATTAAGCAATTATATATCCAGAGTAAAATTAATAGAAGCAGATTCAACTTTAATAGAAAAACCATTGACATTTCAGGAATATCAATATATTCAAGCAAGAATAACAGAAAATATAAATAAAATTAATTATACAGCAAGGAATTATCCTGTTTTAAGAACAAATCAAAATTATATAGCCGCATTAAATGAAATGAAGCCTATAATAGAAGATGAAAAAAAATCTATATCTATGTATAATGACCATGTATTAGAATATAATAAACTTACAACTACCCCGCCTTCAAGTATCGTAGCTGGAATAATGGGAAAATTTCCATTTTTGAAATTTGAAACAGGAACAAATATTATAGCAGAAGCAGGTCATATTTTTCAATAATATTCAAATAATATTATTAATTATATTTGCAAAAATTCTAACTTTTCCTATAATATAAAGTAAAAAATATTCGGATAATATAAAGCATTATGGACGATGGAATAAAAGAAGCAAATGAAATAAAAGAATTAAAAAATCTAAAAAGAGTTACGCAAAAAGAAATTGCTAAAAGATTAGGCATAAGCAGAACTACTGTAGCTAGGGCTATAAATGGAAGCGAATTTATAAAAGAAGAAACTAAATCAAAAATATTAGAATTAGCTTCAGAACTTAATTATGAAAAAAATTATATAGGAAGCTCACTTGCCAATCAGAAAGAAAAAATTGTACATTGTTTGGTTGCTGACTCTTTTAATGAATTTTATACAAGCGAAATTATAAGAGGACTTAATGCAATTCATAAAGAATATTCCATATATAATTATAGCCTAAAAATTACAGCTACGGAAATACATTCACCTGATAAGCAGACAGAAATTTTAAAAGATATTTTAAGTAATGCAGAAAATATACATGGATTAATAATCACTCCATTAAATAAAGAAGTTATATACAATATGCTCAAGCCCTATTTTGGAAAAATTAATATAATATCTATAGGTACAAGATTAGCAGAAAATATACCTCATGTAGGTCCTAATCATATGAAACAAGGTTCAATAGTTGCTGGTATAGTATCAAATATATTAAGAAATGATGAAAAACTCCTTATAATAGATAATGGAGATGATAAAATTTCTTCTGGTATGTATTTAGAAGGATTTTTAGATAGAATAAAAAATACAAATATAGAAATATTAGGTCCAATATTTTGCGGAAATATAGAAGACAGCATACATACAATAAAAGAAATGTGTGCAAAATATGATATTAAAGGTATTTATATAAACAGATATGCTCAGGAAATTTATGATATAATAGATAAAAATATATTAAATGGTAAAAAAATAGTAACCCATGGTATGGCTAACAGCATAAAATCATTAATAAAATCTGGCATAATATCATTCACTGTTATGGAAGAAGTATTTTTGGAAGGATATAATGCTGGTAAGATTATGTTTGAAATGATATACAAAAAGAATAAAAATATTAATTGGGTAGTGTCCGATTCTAAAATAATATTTTTAGAAAATCTTTATGATTAATAAAATATCAGAAATTTATTTATTAATCCTACTTGATAAAATTAATGTATTATGATAAAATATTGCAACTATATTCTATAATGTTATATTTGTTTATTTTTATTTTTGAAATGTAACTAACATTAATATAAATAAAATATTTAGGAGATATTAAATGGATCAACAGATAAGATTAGTAGAAGCAAAATATAAGAAAGAAGCAATTTTACCCTTTGAAATAGGTGATACAGTAAAAGTATGGGTAAAAATCATAGAAGGTGACAGAGAAAGATTACAGGCTTATGAAGGTACTGTAATTTCTATTCGCGGTAAAGGAATTAATAAAAGTTTTATTGTTAGAAAAATCTCTTATGGTGTAGGTGTTGAGAGAATATTCCTTTTAAATTCTCCTAGAATAGATCATGTTGATATCATAAGAAAAGCTAAAGTAAGAAGAGCTAAACTTTATTATCTTAGAAAGAAAGTTGGTAAAAAAGCCCGCTTAGTAGAAAGATTAGGTGTAAAAATACCTAAACATTCTGATTTAATAAAAAATAATGCTGAAGATAATAAAACAGAAGAAAATACTTCTTCTTCAGCTGAATAATATTTTTTTTACTTTTGAGGAGAATTTTTATGGGCTATAAAATAGTTGCCAGAGAGCAATGGTCAGAAAAAGTTTTTATGATGCAGGTAGTAGCTCCTGATATAGCTAAGCATCGTAAAGCTGGAAATTTTATTATATTTAGATTAGATGAAATAGGAGAGAGAGTTCCTCTTACTATAGCCGATGCTAATGAAAAAGATGGTACTATTATGATAGTAACTCAAAGTGTAGGCTACTCTACTGCAAAACTTATGGAGCTTAAAGTCGGCGATGAAATAATGGATATAATAGGACCATTAGGACAGCCTACTCATATAGAAAAGAAAGATGGTATTGTATTAGGTGTAGGCGGAGGAGTTGGTATTGCTCCTTTACATCCTATTATGCAGGCACATCATAATGCTGGTAATAAAGTTATATCTATATTAGGTGCTAGAGACAAATCTCTTATCATTATGGAAGATATGATGAAAAAAATATCTGATGAGGTGCTTGTATGTACTGATAATGGAAGCTATGGTGAAAAAGGGCTTGTTACAGATATGGTTACTAGAATATATGAAAGAGGTGAAAAAATTTCTGAGGTTATAGCAATAGGTCCTGCTATTATGATGAAATTTGTTTCTATTCTTACTAAAAAATATAATATTCCTACTACTGTAAGCTTAAACCCTATTATGATAGATGGTACTGGTATGTGCGGATGCTGCAGAGTGAAAGTTGGTGAAGAAACTAAATTCGCTTGCGTTGAAGGTCCTGAGTTTGACGGACATTTAATTGATTTTGATCTTCTTATGAAAAGACAAGCTATGTATAAAAAAGAAGAGCATGAATGTAATTTAAGATTAGCTAATTAATTATTTTAAATTTGAATAATTTTTATTATTAAGTTACAATTTATAATTAGATTGTAACTTTTTTTATATATTGGGTATTGATGAAATTAAATATAGATGCATATTTAAAAAATATAAGTTTGCAAAAATTCGATTGGGATGCTACAAATATTAAAATTATTGTAAATATAAAAAATAATTATCCAATGAAAATATTTTTGACAGATTTAAAAATTAATCTTATAAATAGTGCAAAAGAAAAATTTGCATATATTAAATGTGATGATAATATAATAATAAAATCAAAAGACAGTAATGATATAATATTTGATACAATTTTATATAATAAAGAAACTTCAAATTTTATAAGTAATTTCATTAATCTTAAAGAATCTATATTTACAATTAATATTATAAGCGGAAAATTAAAAATATTTTCTATATTAAATATAGACTTAAAAAATAAAACTAAAAATATAAATATACTTGATATTATTAATTTTTTGCATAATAAGCATACAAACAATTTAGATATTGACAATAAGTAATTATGATTTATTATAATAAAATAAATAAAAGGTTAATAATTATGAGAAAAAAAATTATCGCTTTAATATCAATAACAATGCTAATGATAACAATAATCTCATGCGAAACATTGCAGTCATCAGCAAGAGAAATAACAAGAAGCTATATAGAACAGCATAAACCTGATATAAAATTTAAAAAAGCATCTATATCAAGTGTAACATTGCAAGATATTACTTTAACTACACTTATGGAAATAAAAAATAATTTAGATTTTGAAATACCTATAGAAAAACTTCAAATAGACCTTGTTAATACTTCTGGAAAAACTTTTGCAACAGCAACATCATCAGAAACATTAAAAATACCTGCTAATCAGGCAAAAGATGTTAATCTAAATTTCAAAGCTAAATATTTAGATGTATTTACAACAGCATTTGATGCTATAAAAACAAAAAGTTTCAAATGCAGTGCAAAAGTAACTTTAACATTCACAGTATATGGAATGAAATTTGAATTCCCTTATACTAAAGAATTAACATTTACAGAATAAAAAAATATATATATATGGATAATATTGATGTCAAAAAAATTATTATTATGTATATTAATTTCTTTTCTATCTATAATCTCTTGTAATAGAATGAAACTGCCTGAAGAGGGAATTACAAGAGAATATATAGAAAAGTATAAGCCTGATATAAAAATTAAAAGTGCATATATAGATAATATTAGTTTAAAGGATATAACTTTAAATATATTGGTAGAAATAAAGAATAATCTGCCTTTTGAAGTTCCTATAGAAAAAATACAAATAAATTTAATTAATAATTCAGGCAAAGTATTTGCAAATACTAGTACATATGAAACCAATGAAATTATTAAAATACCATCTAATTCTTATAAAGATGTTAATATGCAGTTTAATGCCAAATATTCAGATTTATTTGAAACAGCAATTGAATCAATACAATCAAAAAGTTTGAAATATAATGCTGATATAGTTTTAACCGTATCAGTATATAGAAAGAGTTTTGAATTTAATTATAATACAGAAATAGACTTATTAAATAAATAAAAACTATTTTTTTAATATATCTCTTATAACATTAGCTCTTATTTCATCTACATTTCTATAATAATTACTGTTTTCATAAAGCTGTTTTAAATGGCTGGATTTTCCTACAGAAGTCATATAATATATAGTATCTAAACTTATATCATCAATCATATCATAATAAATACCAAGTCTAAGCCATAAACTATAATTAATAAGTTCTCTATATTTTAAAGTTCTTGCCGCTAATAATATAGCATTACTTCTAAATATTCTATCCTCAGCTTTTACCCTATCTAATTTTCTTATTCTATTTCTGATCTTTTTTTCTTTTTCAGATATTTCTTTGACTTTTTCTATAATACTATCAAGTATAAATTTTTCAGTAACCCCTATCATAATACCATTGCTTAATGTAAGAAGTCCATTTCTTATATTAACATCTAATCCCTTTTTAGCACATTCATTAATAATATAATCAATATTATCAGGAGTCTTCCAAACCAAACATGGTACTGCTATACAAACTTCAGCTCTCATAGCTGTACCTATTATAGAAGGCGAACTTGTTAAAAATCCAAACTTTTTATCATAAGCAAAGTCAATTTTTTGGTCCAAAAGACTTTCGGCATTATATGCTTTATTAAAACAGCTTTCTAATTCCAAACCTCTTGCTATAGCTTGTATTTCCAAATGCTCATTTGAATTTATTAATATAGATAATGACTCATCAATATTTGTAAATAATGATGCATTAACTATATTTTTATTGCTAGGTAATGTAAGATTTTCTATAAGCATTCTAATACTTATAGGAGGCATGTCAATTAATTTCATATATGATAAATCAAGATTTAATTCTTCTATATTCGTTTTTAAAAGAGATTCAACTTTATTAAAATCAGTTTTGTCCATATGATGAAAAAATTTCATATTATCCAAATTTCTATAAATAGATATTTTAGAATATAAAACTATATTATCATCTTCGCCTTTTTGGTATATCCAATTTGCTATATTATTAACGGACATCTTTTTTTTCGCTCTTAGTTTTTTTAGATATTAAATCTTTTTTCAAATATTCCAATTTATCTCTTATTAAAGCAGCTTCTTCGTATTTCTCAATTTTTATTAACAGTTCTATTTCTTCTTTATATTTATTTATTTTTGTTTCTATATCTTTATTAGTTAAATTTTTACTAGATATTTTTCCTATATGTTTATTTTCTCTATGGATTTTTTTAATAGATTTATTAAGTTCGGATTTAAAATGCTCATAACATTTAGGACAAGACAAAATTCCTGTTTTCAAATAATCATCTAAAGAATATCCGCAATCTTTACATATTTTACTAGAATCAGAATGCTTCTTCTTTTTTCTTTTTGAAGGTAATGACTTATAATTAGGAAAGATAGTATCAATATTATTGAACTCTAATTCTAAGCATCTTTCTATAATATTATTGCTGATTTCACAATCTTTGCATATATTTATTTGTCTGCGCTCATTACCTATAATTTCCTGAATATGTAATACCGCTTTTTCTTTACCACAAATACTGCACTTCAAAATGTATTGCCCCTAATAACTTAATGAAGAAATTTTACCATTTAATAAAAAAAAAAGCAAATAATTAATATAATTTTATTTTAATTTAATAAAAATATCTAAATCTTCTTTATTGGTAATCTTTATATTATTAGATGAACATTCCAATATTTTTACTTTTCCAAAATATTTACTATATATTTCAGCATCATCAGTAACCAAAGAAGAATCTTTATCATCAATATATTTTTTTATAGCCTGCATATAATTATCAAATTTAAAACCTTGAGGAGTAGCAGCTCTATAAAGATAAGTTCTATCAATTGTCTCTATTATATCATTATTTTCATCAGTCTTTTTAATAGTATCAACAACTTTAGAAGCTAATATAGCAGCATCATATTTTAAAACTGATTCATAAAGAGATTTAATTTCATTTTTAGTTACTAAAGGTCTAACACCATCATGAATAAATATATAATCTGTTTTAATATCTTCTCTATGTTCATTTAAAAAATTCATAGCATTATATACAGAATATACCCTTTCATTTCCTCCGTTTATATAATGCATATTTTTTTTTGATTTATCTTTTATTAAAGGTTCTTTTTCTATATATTTTTTTATATTTTTTATCTCTTCTTCAGCACTTACCAAAACAATATTATTAAAATTAAACTTAAGTAAATTTATTAAAGTATGTATAAATATAGGCTTATTATCAACTTTTATGAACTGCTTTTTTACTTTTCCGCCGAATCTCTTTGAACTTCCAGCTATTAATATCACTAAAGTTGTATTATTCATAAATATTTATTCCATTATTTATCATTTTTATTATTTTTATTTCTTAAATTCATTATTTCTTCTTTTATCTTATTTTTTTCAAGTTTTCTTTCCTCTCTTAATTTATGCCTTGCCTCTCTTCTAGCCTGTACTTCCTGCTTCATCTTTAATTTTTTATCTTCTTTTTCTTTTTTTCTATCTTCATTATATTTTCTGCGTTCTTCATTCATTTTTTGTCTAATTTCTTTCATCTCTTCCAACTGCATTCTCCATTCAGCTCTCTTCAATTTATTCATCTCTTCGCGTTTTTTAGCCCTTTCTTCTCTCTCCTGAAGTTTTTCTATCTTTTCCATTTCTCTCTCTTGGAATAACACCAATTTCACAGGGTCTTTAATCTTACTTAATTTCTCTCTCATTTTAATAATATAATCTTTTCTCATACCAACATTCTTAGGAAATAATTTAGCCCCCAAAGAATCTATAAAAAGTCTAGCCCTAAGCATAGCACTATTTTGAGTTTTTAAATTAATAACAGATACCCAAGGAACTCTCAATATAATAATCAATGCTATAATTCCAGCCATAGTATTTGAAAATAAATTACCCCAAAATACTGACCAATAAGATAAATATTTAGTAGTTAAAATAATGAATATAAATCTCAATAGCCATATTCTAAGTATGCTTATTATAAGAGGTATTCTAGTCCTACCAAGACCTATCATAGCACCCTGAGCAACCATAGCAACACCAAATCCCAATACCCCAAAAGCATATATAGGAAGAGACTTATTAGCAACATATAAATCTTCAACCTCTTTAGTAAAAAGTCCTGTAAGATAAGGTGTAAGCGGTATAACAATAGTAATAAGCACAATTGCCGTAATAACCGACATTATCATTCCTGTATAACAAGACTTTCTGGCTTTATCATTATACTTAGCACCTATATTCATACTAACCATTGTAGTAACGGCAGAACCAAAAGCAGCAGCAAAATTAAAACATATATTAACTATATTATTAGATATACCCTGTCCATTTAATACTGCAGCTCCATATCTTTCAACCTCTTTATTGATAAGAAAGAATCCCAAATTAGTTAAAAATGTATTAAGCATAGAAGGAATTCCTATTATCATAAGTTCTTTAAGTACAGAAATATCAAATTTAAAATCTTTTAAAGAAAGCCTATCATCTCCTTTTTTTAAAAATAAATCATAATACATCCAAACTGTAACTATTGAATAAGTTGAAAATGAAGCTAATACACTTCCTATAATTCCCAAACGAAGCAGATAAACATATATAAAATTAAATAATATTTTCAAAAGTAATAATATTATACTTCTTATAAGAGTAGCTTCAGGCTTACCATTGGCATTTTTTATACCATTATATAAAGCAGCCAAAAATGTCATAGGCATAACAAAACTATATAATGATAAATATCTAAATACATTCTCTTTAATATCAGGAAGCAGATTCATTGATACCAATATGCTTACAACATAAAGAGTAGGACCCATAGCAATACCAAATAATGCTCCTATAACCACTATTTGTGTAGATATCTTTTTGGCATTTTTTAAATCTCCTAATCCATTATACTGACCTACTATCGCCATAGCAGCTACACCTAAACCTTGAGACAATGCTGTCATCATATTGATTATAGGCTCTGCAAAATGCACACTGCTTGCTATAATTGTTCCTGCAATATTATTAAGGAAAAGTCCGTCCATAAGAGGAATCAAGGACTGAACTAAACTCATTATAAGAGTTGGAATTGACAGCATTATTAATGTATTTGTAATAGGTCCATGGAGAATTAAATCTCTTCTGGCTTCTGTGGATTTGCTCTTAAAAAAACTAACCATATTGCTCCTCAAAATTCATAGCGTATAAAAACATAATTATCAGTTATATTCTATATTAAAACAAAAATTTTTCATAAATAAAATAAAAAAAAATATTTTTTTTGAATTATAATAATAATTTTTATATATAAATGATAATAAACTATTAATTCTATTTATGGATTATAAAATTCAGCTTCTTATATTTCCAAGGCTAGGATCCTCTATATTATCTTCTGGAAGTAAATATATATTATTATTATTTTGGTTATTATTTTGATTGTTATTATTTTGGATATTATTGTTTTGATTACTATCATAGCTATTACTATTTTCATCTAAAGGAGTATAATACATCTCCTCATCTTCTTCTTTCATAGCATTATTAGTATCATTATTTCTTACAGTACCTGTTCTAATATGATCTATAGGACATTGAGTAGATAAATCAACATTTCCTCCTACTGTAAGAGGTGATACATTTACACAAGTATGATTTCTGGGAAGTCCTGAATCCTGACAAATTTCTACTATTAATACATCACTAGGAACAGGCCAATTAAATTCTCTTTTTTGTGTAGGAGTTATAGCATTAAGATATTGAAATGTAGCTAATGCAGTTGTTGCTCCTCCTGTAACATTATTAGGAAGCAAATCATTTCTATCGCTTCCTATCCAAGTAATTGTAACTATTTCATCATTATATGCAGCAAACCAATTATCTCTATGTTCGCTTGTAGTTCCTGTTTTGGCTGAATATGAAGGATATTTAAATCCATAAGTATTGGCACTTCTATATGCAGTTCCGCCTGGAGCTATTACTTTTTGCAAAGTACTATTTAAAAAATAATAAGATGACGGAGATGTTGCACTTATTTTATGAGGTGTTCTATCTACTAAAGCTGTAACACTAAGCTCATTACCATCTATATCAATTATTTTATCTACTATATAAGGTTCATATTTAATCCCGCCATTAGCCAAAGCACTATATGCAGAAGCCAAATCGAGCGGACTCATTTCCATGGTTCCTAAACCTATAGATAAAGCATTTGGTATATAAGCATTTTCTCCAAAAAATTCCCTTGAATGTTCTATAAAATAAGAAAGTCCTATATCATTTAATAATTTCACAGCTATTGTATTAATTGATTTTGACAATGCCGTTTCTAAAGTCATTTCGCCTCTATACCTTCTATCAAAATTTCTAGGTGAATATGCAGGTTTTCCTGCACCTTGAGGATAAGTATAATTAGTATCTAGCATAGTAGAAAAAGGCTGTGCTCCGCCTTCAAATGCATATAAATATATAAAAGGTTTTATTACACTTCCTATTTGTCTTTTTGCCTGAACTGCCCTATTAAATTGATTTTGCAATGTATAACCGTCTCCTCCTATCATAACTAGTATTCCGCCTGTTTTAGGATCTATCGATACCATTGCACCTTGATAACTTCTATTAGATGAACTTATCTGCAAATTTCTTATATTCTCTTTCATAACAGAATCTGCTATTCTATAATATCTTTCATTTATTGTTGTATATATTTTTAAACCTGATAATGCAAGTTCATCTTTATTAAAATAATTTAATAATTCTTGTCTAACATATTCATTCACATAAGGCGCCCTATTAACTGTCATCTTCCACTGAGCACCTCTAACTTGCTTACTGATATTTGTATATTCTTTATCAAATAATTCAAGTTCTTCCTGCATGGTTTTTCTATCTATTATATTATTCTTTACCAATCTTGATAGTATCTGCTCAACTTTTCTTCTGCTATTGTCAGGATTATTTACTATAGAATAATATGAAGGATTAGGAAGCATTCCTACAAGTATAGCATATTCTAATAACCTGCATTGTCTTAAAGGCTTATTAAAATAATGATTGGCAGCAGCCTCAAATCCGTAATTTCCGTCTCCTAAATAAACGGTATTGAAATACATAGCAAGAATTTCTTTCTTTGTATATTTTTCTTCTATTTCTCTTGCTGCAAACATTTCAAAAAGTTTTCTTTCTATAGTTCTTTCGCTTTTAGTAAATAGAAGTTTTGCTAATTGCTGGGTAAGAGTAGAACCTCCTCCTACTATTTTTCTTGTTAAAATAGTTTGTATTCCAAGATAGGCTGTTCTAAAATAATTGATGCCCTTATGAGAATAGAATTTCTGATCTTCCATTAAAAGCAAAGTCTGCTCCAAAAGAGGATTAATATCATCAACATTAACAACCTCATAAGCAGGAGGCATATATTCTCCTATTAATATATTATTTCTATCATATATTTTTGTAGGCGGAGAATCTCCAAATGGATTTAAAGGATTGAAATATCTTATTCTTTTTTCATTACCCCTTATAACTATTATATCATAATATTCTTCAAGCATAGACATACTTTGAGTTCTTCTAGCAACCCAGTCTTTATATACCCCTCCCACGAAGTATATTCCTACGATACCAACTCCTGCTGATATGAATAACAATATTATAAAAATAGTTAATATAAATTTCTTTAACTTAGATTTTTTCTTTTTTAAGCCGTTATTATTATTTTCTTGATTTTTTTTCTTTTTAAACATTTATTATTAAACACCAAGTAACATAGTTATTATTATAATATATGATACTATAATATATATAACATTGCAAGCGGAATTTATTTATTTATTATCTATAAAAATCATAATTGACTTATATATTTTTTTATAATAAAATAATAAAAAACTTATTTTAAGCGATTTTTTTATGAATAATTTTCAAAGCAAATCATTATTAATTGTAGCTATATTATCATTTGTAACATGCGGTATATATCTTATTTATTGGGTTTATATAACTACAAATGATATTAATAATTATATGCAACAGGAATATATGAGCCCATCATTAGCTGCAATTTTATCAATAGTTACCTGCGGATTATTTTTAATATATTGGTTTTATAAATATGGAACTATTGTATTTAATGATATGAGTAAAAAAGCTAATTTAGACAGTTACGGAGAAAGTGCTGCCGTATTAGCTATACTATTTTTAGTACCATTCGGATATGTATATTCAGTGATAGCATTTCAAAATAAACTTAATATTATCTACAATATAAATAATTCTGATAATAATGAAGAATAAATCATTATAATTCAAAAATAAAATTTACAATAAAAATAAAAAATATAGAAAAAGTCTATATTTATAAATATATTTTACCTATAAAATCAAATTTTCATCATAATTACATAACAAATCACTATATTTTAATGTTTTAAGTAAATTTATTTTACATTTATATTAGTTTTATGTAGTATATGTTT
>CALXXQ010000010.1 GCA_944392715.1 uncultured Brachyspira sp. | reverse complement strand
CAATATATTGATTTTAGTATATTATTTTTTTACTATTAAATTAATAATGGAATAAAATTATGAATAAGATTCAAATACCAAATATTAGTATAAGTAATTTTAAATGCTTCAAAGAATTTTCTATTGATAGTTTTAAAAGATTTAATTTAATATTTGGAAAAAATAGTGTAGGAAAAAGCAATCTTTTAGAAGCATTATATTTATATTCTAATATGTATAGGAGTGATACAATTTTATCTTCTTCATTTTTGCAAAGAGATATACCTTTGAATAATAATTTAGAATTGATTTTTCATAATTTTGATTATAGTAATCCTATAAATATAAAAACTTCAAAGAAAGAATTAAATATACATTCTATAGAATCATTAGAAATAGCTCTATTAGACGGTATTTATTATCAAGTACAAAATAATAATGGAGAAACTATAAAACTTCCATTACTTATAAATAATAATAGACAGCTTGATAATACTTTTATATCTATTAACCATAGTTCTATAATTAATAATATAAATGTACGTTCAGTAATTTTGGATTCTTCATTATTTAACTTTTATTTTTTTAATGATTACAGCACTTCTGAAAAAAGAGTAAAAAATAACACAGTATCCTTGTTTGATAAATTACAAAATTTAAAAATGGATCAAATAGTTATAAACTGTCTAAAACCTATAATACCAAATTTAAAATCAATAAGAATATCTTCTGATAGAATTTGCGAAGCTGATATAGGTCTAGACAGATATTTACCTATCAATGCATTAGGTACAGGAATATATAAAATATTTAATTACATAGTAGGTGTACCATTCATAATAAATGGGGTTTTACTTATAGATGAAATTGATAATGGATTTCATTACAGTTCTTTAAGAAATTTATGGATTTCTTTATTTAAAGTATGCTATACAAATAATGTTCAGCTTTTTGCTACTACCCACTCTTATGAATGTATAAAGGCTTTTAATGATGTTTATAATGAAGTAAAAAATCAGCACAATTCCAATGATGATATTCAAGGCATAAGGATAGAATCTGACAAAAAAGAGAAGTATAAATATCAAGCTATAATATATAATAATGAAGAATTAAATAATGCTATGGATAATTGGGAGGTAAGATAAAAATAATGCTTAATAATCCTATGGCTAAAAAAGTTCTTCTCATTGAAGGAAATGATGAAAGAGATTTATGCTCACTTATAATTAAAAAAAAATTAAACTTAAAATGTGAATCAAGTCAAAATATAAAAACCTTTATAGAAGATGATGACACTATTCAAATAATTACAATCAATGAAGTTGATAATAAAGATAATATTAATTCATTTATAAAAACTTCTAATTATAACAATATAGAAAAACTTGCAATAGTTGTTGATGCTGAAGATAATGCTCAAAAGAGATTTAATTATTTTGATGATATTATAAAATGCGTATATAATCAAAATGAAAATATTTACTATGATGATAACAAAGGATTATTTCTAACAACGAAAACTAATGATAAAACTTCTGGGTATTTAGAACATTTAGTAGAAAAAATAATTTTAGAAAATGATGAAAAATTATACAATGACTGCATTAATAATTTGTTTCAATGTGCTGATAATTATATCAATCAAGGTGATAATGAAGCTCATATATTAAAAGCTAAAATACTTGCATTTATATCAGTAAGATGCAAAAAGAGAAATACAATAGGTGGACTATTTCAAGACTGCAGTAACTATTTAGATTCAAGTATATTAGATAATTTAATTAATTTTTTAAAAAAAATATTTATATAAAATACAGGCTTTTTTAATGACAGAAAAAATTAATAATCTTAAACAATATATCAATGAAAATTTTCTTCTCACTTTAACAAATAAAGGAATATATAATCGCTCTCTAAAAGATATTGACAATATTATAAATAATAGTCCTGAAAAAATAAAACTTGAAGAAATTGATAATAAAATAAAAGTTATAATAGATTCTTCAGATGAAAAGATAGAAGTTATACTTGATGATGAAGATATAAAATCAAGCAAATGTACTTGCCCTTCAAAAACTATTTGCAAACATATTATAATGTCTCTTTTATATGTAGGGCATATAGAAAATAAAAAAGATGAAGTAAATAATAATGATGAAATAATAGAAAGTAATAATGATAATAAAGATAATAATACTGAAACAGAAGAAGCAAAAAATGATGTAGAAAATAATATATTCGATGAAGTTAAAAATATTACATTTGATGAGATAAGAAAATTAAGCACAAAAAGAAATTTTGAATATGCTTTGGATAGATTTTATGAAGATATAGAGGTTCAAATAAAAGAAGATTCTATGCTTGAAATAAATATACCAGAAGAAAATATTAGTATTTATTTCCCAAAAAAAGACAGCATAAAAAAATCTGTATGCTCTTGTAAGGATTCTTCTTTATGTTCTCATAAGATAATAGCTATACTTAAATATAAAAAAATGTATGACTCTTTGGAAGAGATAAAGGAAGATGATAAGGAAATAGATGAAAATATTTTAAAATTTTCAAAAGAGTTTATAGAAAATATTTTTGAAAAGGGATTTTATTCTTGCGGTGAAAAAGATTTTGATATAGCAGAGCAGCTTAATGTAAAACTTCAAGTAAAAAATATGCCTGAAATTGCTAAGATGTTTAGAAGCATTGCTGAAAGTATAGATTCTATGCTTAATAAAAAAGCTTCTTTTAATAAATTATTTTCTTTTGCCATACTTTCAAGGCTTTATAATACAATAAGATATATAGAAAAATCAAAACTTGAAAATGATAATAAAATGGTAAAATTATTAACAGGAGAAATCAGAAGTAAATATATAAATAGAAATAGCTCAGAGATGATTGGTTTAGGTGCTTATCCTTGGATTTCTTCATCTGGATATTTGGGGGTTAGTTCTTATTTATATAATTTAAATACTAAAAAATTATCATTTTTTTCTTATGTTATACCTACATTCTATGATAATGCTAAAACTTCTTATGAGGATATTAAAAGTAATTATAAAAAGAAAATACATTTTGAAAATAATATATCTATAGAAGAAGTTTCTAAATACAAGTTAAAATTTATTAATTATAAAGTTAATAATGAAGAGAGAATATCATCTAGTAAATTTACATCTGTTATTTTAAATGATAGAATTGATTATAAACTTTTAGAAGAATTAAAAGTATCAAAAAATAATGAAGAACTATTTGCAGAAAATTATGATGATATAATAAATATTGATTTTAAATATGATTATTTTAATAAAAATGACAGAACAAAAATTATAATAGCTAAATTTCAGAGAATAGAAAATATAAATTTTAATAAAATAGAACAAGTACTTTATTTTGATATAGTTGATAATTATAAAACAGATAGTGAAGAGAGATTAACATTAAATATAAAATATAATTCAATTCATTCAAATGGTATTAAATATATAATGGACTATAAAAACTCAGATATTGATAAAGATAGATTTATGCTTCTTGAAAAAACTAAATATTATATTAGACCTATAAGTATAATAAATGTTAATGCTGTTATAAATATATTTTTTGAAAATTAATTATACTTAACAGCAAGAATATTAATTTTTCTTGCCGTTAAATATAATTTATGATTTATTTGTGTACGAATTCTTTGATTTTTTTAGCTGCCTCTTTTAATAAAGGTATCTCCTGAGTTAAAGCTATTCTAAAATAATTTTCACTTCCAAAAGCAATTCCAGGAACAACAGCAACACCTGTTTCATCTAAAAGTCTCATAGCAAAATCTAAAGAAGGCTCATTTGAGAATTTAGAATATCCTACGAATAAATAAAATGCTCCCCTAGGCTCTATTACATCGAAACCTAAGTCAGTTAATTCTTTTGCTAAGAAAAATGCACGTTCTTTATATATATCTCTAAACTCTTCTATCATAGGATATTTCTCTAAAGCAAATTCAGCAAGAGCACATGAAACAGTAACCATACTTCCAACATTATTAAAACTAGCATTAACTAAACATTTTCTCACATATTCAGGAGTTATACTATATCCTATTCTCCATCCTGTCATAGAATGAGATTTTGAAAAACCATTAAGAACTATAACTTTATCTTTTATAGAAGGATAAGATGCAAATGAAGTAAAAGGATAAAATGATATAGCAGAATATATTTCATCAGCTATTATAAATATATCTTTTTTCTCAAAATATTTAACAAGATCATCCATCTCTTCTTTTTTAAGCATATATCCAGAAGGGTTTCCAGGATTACTGAAAAGTATTGCTTTAGTTTTATTTGTTATAACTTTTTCTATTGCTTCAGGCTTAATCACAAGATGATCATCTCTAGTATCTAAAAATACGCATTTACCATAAGAAAGATTTACAGCCTGTTCATAAGGTGAGAAAAATGGAGTAGGTATTATAACTTCATCATCTATATTTAATATAGTTCTAAATACTGAAGATATACCTTCCATAGAACCTATATGCATAGTAACATTATCTGCTTTAACATCTGAACCATAGTATTTATTATAATGATTAGCTACTAAGCTTCTTAAATGTTCGCTTCCTCCAGAATGTGTATATCCTAATCTATGAGTTTTAGCAAATTCGCATGCATAATCAATAAACTCTTTAGGAGGCTGTAAGTCTGGCTCTCCTATTGTAAGCATTATAGCATTTTCTTTTTTTTGTGCTTTTTCTGTAAGCTCTCTTATAAGTGAATATGGTACTTGAAGTATATTTTTATTAAGTTCCATTATAATCTCCATAAGTAATTATTTTATGAGAATATTATATATAATAATCTTTATATTTTACCAAATATATTATATTTGTCAATTTATAATAATTAAAAAATTAATATAATTGAATTATTCTATTATATATTAAAAAAGGTGCGGTCTTGATTTAAGACAGCACCTTATTTTATATTTTTAATAAAAAATAATTATTTTCTTAAATCATCTACCAATTTAGTTTTATCAGCAGTTTTTTCATCTTTAGTTTTGACTACTTTAGCAGGGTTTCCAGCTACAACCTGATTTTCTTCAACATCTTCTAAAACAACAGCACCAGCACCTATAACTGCATTCTTTCCAATATGAACACCCTCAATGATAACTGCATTTGCTCCTATTACAACATTGTCTTCTACAATAACAGGTTTAGCAGAAGGAGGTTCAATAACACCAGCAAGTACAGCACCAGCACCCACATGGCAATTTTTTCCTACTATAGCACGTCCTCCTAAAACAGCTCCCATATCTATCATAGTGTTCTCGCCGATTTCAGCACCGATATTTATGATAGCTCCCATCATAATAACAGCATTATCACCGATTTTTACTTTATCTCTGATAATAGCACCAGGCTCAATTCTAGCATTAACATTAAAATAGCTTAAAGTAGGAACACCTGAATTTCTTCTGTCATTTTCCAAATAATAATCATCTATAAATTTTTTATAATCTTCTAATATTGTTTTTATCTCTTCATAGTCTCCAACTACAAAATGAAATTCCCCAGAAGAAAATACTTTGGCATTACTTTTTATTTTAGGTAAATTGCCTTTTATATATATTTTCACAGGCGTTTTTTTCGTAGAATTTTTAATATACGCAATAATATCTTCTGACTTTTCTAGCATATCCATTTTCAGTATTCTCCTATTTTTTAATAATTTACTGTAGAAACGGTATTATTGATTTATTATTTTAAGATAAAACTTCTTTCATTCTATAAAGACCAGGTTTCTTTCCCAAAAGGAATTTAGCAGCCTTTATAGCACCATTAGCAAATATTCTTCTTGAAGTAGAAGAGTGTCTGATTTCTATAACTTCATCATCTCCATAAAAAATAACGCTATGCTCACCTACTACAGAACCGCCTCTTACAGAGTGTATTCCTATTTCTTTTTTATCTCTTACATGAAGACCGTTTCTTCCATTAACCAATGTCATTTCATTATCCAAAGCATCATTAATAACATTATAAAGACTTTTAGCTGTACCGCTTGGAGAGTCAACTTTTCTATTATGATGAGTTTCTATAATTTCAATGTCGAAATTCCTAAGCTGAGGAGCTATTTTAGCAACAACTTCATTCATAAGATTTATACCAATACAAGTATTAGATGATAATACTATAGGTACATGTGTAGAAGCTTCAATAATTTTTGCGAGTACAATTTCATCATATCCTGTTGTACATATAACCATAGGAATATTATTTTTTACACCATACTCTATCATATCAGGAAGTCTTGAAAAATGAGAGAAATCTATAATCATATCACCTTTTTCATCAGTGAAGTCATCAGCAAAACCAGAAATTTCTAATTCTCCTTCTTTTTCTATTACTTCTTTTAACATTGAGCTCATCACTCCTGTTCCATGTATTAATACTTTCATATTTCACTCCATAGTTTTTATTTTTATAAAAATTATTTTTTTAATTCATATTTTTTAATAATTTGTTTTACAAGCTCTTTATTTTTATCGCTTAAAGGTCCCAAAGGAGATCTGCATTCTCCAACATCAAAACCCATTATATTCATAGCCTCTTTTATAGGCACAGGATTAGTTTCTATAAACATAGCTCTTGTTAAATCTATATATTTAACTTGTGCTTTAATAGCTTCATTTACATTACCATTAAGAAAATTCATAACCATATCATGATTTTCTTTAGGTATGATATTGCTTGTAACAGATATCACTCCTTTAGCCCCCAAAGCCATCATAGGAGTTACCATATCATCATTACCAGAATATATATCCAATTTAGGGGCAATATTAGCTATATCGGCAACATAGCTGATATCTCCACTAGCTTCTTTAATACCTTGAATATTAGAAATTTCAGATAAAGTTTTTATAACATTCAAAGATAATTTTACCCCAGTTCTTGAAGGTACGCTATATATGATAACAGGACATTTAACGCTGTTTGCTATTTTTGTATAATAATCAATAAGTCCGCTTTCATTACCTTTATTATAATAAGGTGTAACCGCCATCACTATATCAGCACCGTATTCATAAGATTTTTTACTGAACTCTACTGCTGTAGCTGTATTATTAGTTCCTGTTCCTGCTATTACTAAAGTTCTTTTATTAACGCGTTCGATGCAGAATTTAATAACTTCCATTCTTTCTTCAGAGCTAAGAGTAGCACTTTCAGCTGTAGTTCCTGCTGCGATAATAGCATCTGTTTTATTAGCTATTTGAAACTCTATTAACTCTTCCAATTTCTCATAATTAACTTGATTATCTTTTGTAAATGGTGTTATTAAAGCTACACCTGCTCCTTCAAATAATGACATATTCATCTCTCCTTTAATTATATATTGTATTTTAATTTTTTTCCATAGTTAAAAATAAAATAATTATGTTAATTTATAAACTTTTCTTTGTTTTTATAAGTATTATAAATATTTAGAAGCTGCATTTTTACTCCTAAATTAATAGCCTCTTCATCTATATCAAAAAGACCATTATGAATAGGAACATTTATTTTTTCATTTGAAACTCCTAAACTAAAAAAAGCTCCTTTTACTCTTTGAAGATAATAACTAAAATCCTCTGTAGTCATATTTGGATTTTCTTCTATAGAATTTTCTTTTCCAAAAGCTTCTACAGCAGATTCTCTTACAATATTAACAGCATCATTATGATTTATTAAAGCAGGATAAGATGGTATATTAATAAATTTTCCCAAAGCTCCAAAACTTTTTGCTGTATTAACTATAATATTTTCTATTGTATTTAATCTATTATTTCTTGTATCATCATCGCATAACATTCTAATAATGCCTTCCATTTTTACATTATCTGCAACTATATTGCCAGCAGTTCCTCCATTTATAGTTCCTATATGCAGCCTCATAGTTCCATCTGTAAATGCTGAAGTAAAACTATGCAGCTGTGTTATAATATGCGAAGCAATCAATATAGGATCTATTCCATTATATGATTTAGCTCCATGAGCTGATTTTCCATTTATATGTATTTCAAACATATTAGAACTTGCATACATTGCTCCATAAGTTGTGCTTATCTGTCCTACATTTATTTCAGGGCGTACATGGAGTCCGTAAATAACATTAACATTTTCTAAAGCTCCTTCATTTATCATAGGCAATGCTCCGCCTGTTGTTTCTTCAGCAGGCTGATATATAAGTCTTATATTGCAAGGAGGTTTTATCTCTGAAAAATATTTTGCTATTCCTGTAAGTATTGCAGTATGTACATCATGTCCGCATGAATGGCATTTACCTTTGTTTTGCGATGAATAAGAACAGTTTTTTTTATCTTCCATAGGTAATGCATCCATATCTGCTCTAAAAGCGATAGTAAAATTTTTATCTTCTCCTTCTATATCAGCTATTATTCCTGTTTTTGCTGCTTTAGTTTTATGCTTTATATTTAATGAATCAAGTATAGATGATATTTTTTCAGAAGTTCTAAATTCCTCAAATCCTAGTTCTGGATGGGAATGAAGATCTCTTCTTAAATCTATAAGAAAATCCTTCATAGAAAAAAGTATATCATCTGATATTATAGAATTATTATTATGCATTATTATTACACCTTAATAAATTAAAAATAGTTGTACCATATTGATATAAAACTATATTAAAAAAATTATTTATATATTTATTTTTTATTAAAAATGAAGTTAAAGTTAATTTGTATAGAAAATTATTTCTTAGATTTTGATAAACTGCGTTTGAAAGATTTATAGAATTTAGAAAGTTGAAAGTATATATTTGAATGAGTAAATGTATATGCAGAACTTTGATGTCATGCATTGCAGGTGAACGAAATGTACATTCTAAACTCCTTAAAAACTATTGATAGTATTATTATATGTAATAATATCGTAAAAGTCAAGAAAAAGAGTATTATTTTTTATAAAATACAAAATACTTAAATAAAGCATGAAAATTTTTTTTATTGTTTTTATCAGCCCGCCCGCCCACCCCCTTATTTATAAAAAAAGGAATGCATACCAAATATGCATTCCTTAAAATATTTAAGATTCTGAATTAGAATCTTATTCCAAGCTGTGCTCCTAAGTCTACACTAGATAATTTAAAGTCATAAGTTTTGCTTTCCATAAATGGAATATCATAAGAAATATAAATTCCAGCAGTTAAATTAAGCGGCAATATAAAATCAAGAGCCACTTTAACATAAGGAATAAATGGTTTATTAAATTCTCTATATATAGTTTTTGTGTCATACATAGAAGCAGAACCTATTGAATCAGAATTTATTTTACTATACATAAGCCCTGCTATAGGGAATTTGAATCCTCCTCCAACACTTATGGATATAAATCCTACATCTATTCTAGGCATTAAACCAAGATTGAAGCTGTCAAAAGAAGCTCCGTATCTTCCTTGAACTCCTTTTACACCAAAAGCAAATACATCTTTTTGATAACCTATATCAAGCCCTATTCCTAGACCTATATTGCTTATTCCTAAATAATACCCTGGTATAACATGAATACCAAATTCAAAACCTGCATCACTTTTTACATTTTTAGCAGTATTTCCAGTATATGTACCTAAACTTACTCCGAAAGGAAATAGAACATTCACTTCAAACCCAGTCTTAGCCATAAGATTTCCACTTAAAGCAACAATTATCAAACATGCAATTGCTATTATTTTTTTCATTTTGTATCCTTATATATTTATTTTGCTATACATATTCGACAATAATTATAATTTTGTTTATATGAAAAAGAGAATGCATATAAAATATGCATTCTCAAAACTATTTAATATTTACAAAATATTTTATTTAAAATCTTAATCCGATTTCAGCACCTAAATCAAAAGATGAAAGCTTAGCATGGAAAGTAGGATTTTTAGTTTCTACTAGAGGTATATTATAAGAAGCATATACACCAACAATTAAATTAAAAGGCAATAAAAAATCAACTACAGCTTTAACATAAGGTATATATGGGTTTTTGAAATTTTCTCCTATTTTTTTGAAATCATATCCTTGAGAAGTATAACCTCCATCGCTTTCTCTGAAATAACTGCTTCCTGCTAAAGGTATTTTTATACCAGCACCAACACCTATAGATATAAAAGCAATATCTAATCTAGGTAATATACCAATCATTAAGCTATCAAAAGTTAATCCTCCTCTTGATTTTTCATCAATAGCTGCTTTGAAAGCAAATACATCTCTGTTATATCCTAAATCTAAACCTAAGCCGAATGATAACATATCAAATCCAAAAAAATAAGCAGGCTGAACATGTATACCAAATTCAAAACCAGCATCAGATTTTATATGTTGAGCATCATTTCCGCTGTAAATTCCAAAACTAGCACCTAAAGGAACAATTAATCCTAAACTAAATCCTGTTTTTGCCATTAAATTTCCGCTTACGCTGATTATTATAAGCGAAGTTATTATAATTAGTTTTTTCATTATTTTCTCTCCTTGAAAGATTATATATATATTTATAATAAATTATAGTTATAGAAAAAATAAACTATATATAGTTTGCTTTTTATATTTTTATTCTATATGCTATAATATAATTTTAATATTTATAGTATAGTTATTGTAATAGTACACTAACTTTTTTCAAGTAATTTTTATTTGTTTTTAACTTTCGACTAAATTGTTAAAACATACAAAAGTTATAAAATATCATTGCAATAAATAAAAAATAGTTATATGTTCTTTTAACTAGGAATTTAAATTTTTGTTTAAAATATGATAGTTAGATAAAAAAAATCTAATAAGGACTTAAAGAAATATGCAAGAAAAAATTAATGAGCTTAGAAAAAGAAAAGAGAAAATAGAAGAAGCTGGCGGCAAAGAAAAAATAGAAGAACGTCATAAAAAAGGTAAATTAACAGCTAGAGAACGTATTTTGCATCTTTTAGATGAAGGTACATTTTGTGAGATTGATGCATTTATAGAACATAGATGCAGTGATTTCGGAATGGAAAAAAATAAAATAGCTGGCGAAGGTGTTGTTACAGGTTATGGTAAAATTAATGGAAGACAAGTATGCGTATATGCTCAGGATTTTACTGTAATAGGCGGTTCTTTAGGACAAATGCATGCTGCTAAAATTTGTAAAGTACAGGATATGGCTATAAAATTAGGATGTCCTTGTATAGGTATCAATGATTCAGGCGGAGCTAGAATACAGGAGGGTATAGATTCATTAAGGGGTTATGGAGATATATTCTATAGAAATGTTCAGGCTTCAGGTGTGATACCTCAGATATGTGTTATAATGGGGCCTTGTGCTGGAGGAGCAGTTTATTCTCCTGCTTTGATGGACTTTATATTTATGACTGATAAAAGTTCAAATATGTTTATAACAGGACCTCAGGTTGTTAAGGCTGTAACAGGAGAGCAGGTTTCTGCAGAAGAACTTGGAGGAGCTTTTGTTCATAGTAAGACTTCAGGAGTTGCTTCTTTAATGTTCCCTGATGAAATATCTACATTAGAAGGCGTTAAAAAATTATTATCTTATATACCTCAAAATAATTTGGAGGATGTTCCTTTAGAAGATACAGATGATGATCCTAATAGAACTGATGATGAATTATCAAGTGTTCTTCCAGATAGCCCTAATAAGCCTTATGACGTTAAAGAGATAATAAAAAGAGTTGTGGATAATGGAGAGTTCTTTGAACTTCAGCCTTTATTTGCTAAAAATATAGTTATATGTTTTGCTCGTCTTGATGGAAAGTCTGTTGGTATAATAGCTAATCAGCCTAATGAAATGGCTGGAGTATTGGATATTAATGCTGCAGATAAAGCTGCCCGTTTCATAAGATTCTGCGACAGTTTTAATATTCCATTGATTACATTGGTTGATACAGCAGGATATTTACCAGGAGTAGGTCAGGAGCATAATGGAGTTATAAGACATGGTGCTAAACTTTTATATGCTTATTCAGAAGCTACTGCTCCAAAGATTACTCTTATAATAAGAAAATCTTATGGCGGAGCTTATATTGCTATGTGCTCTAAACATTTAGGTGCTGATATGGTTTATGCTTGGCCTTCTGCTGAGATTGCTGTTATGGGACCTGATGGTGCTGCTAATATTATATTCAAAAAAGATATAGATAATGCTCAGGATCCTAAAAAAGTAAGAGCTGAAAAAATAGAAGAGTATAAAAAAGAATTTGCTAATCCTTACAGAGCTGC
>CALXXQ010000009.1 GCA_944392715.1 uncultured Brachyspira sp. | reverse complement strand
ATGGTATTGTAGAATACGGCGGAAAAGGACAATTAAATATTAAGTTGTTAGATGGAATTCATGCTGTAGGTCCTGAAGATATACAGGTATATGTAGATATTTATGAAGAAGATAAAATAGCTAGCGTACATGCTAGAGGTCTTTTTAATTTTGATAATATTAAGTTAGATAATAATAAAAATACATATTATTCAAGTGATTATAAAGGCAATTATACATTAAGAATGAGATTTGGAAAGGATTCTATAACAGACTTTCAGGTTATAATACATTTTAACGGTGATAATTACAAATATTACGTTACAGCTGATAAATTAGATAAAATTATTAGAAATTAATTATAATAGAAAATTAATTAAAATAGGCTTTATATTTATTATAGGGCCTATTTTTTTATTTATTTTTATATATACCCATACACCCTACTTGAATTTTATTAGAAATTTATTATAATTATATTGTTAGACTATTGTAACATTTTATAAAAAATAGTAAAATGAAATATGTTTTTATACAGGGGTTTATATATATGAAAATGACTTTAAAAATAGGAGGCATGCATTGTGCTGCATGTTCAAGGGCAGTAGAAAGAGCTTTGAAAAAAACAGAAGGCATAGAAGATGCCAATGTAAATATAGCCACAGAAAAAGCTGTATTTAATTATGATGAGAAAAAGCTTAAATATGATGATATAGTTAATGTTGTGGTAAAGGCAGGATATCAGGTTTTAGGTAAAGAGGAAGATCCGGCAGTCGTAAAAGCAAGAGAGATAAAAGAGCAGAAAATAAGACTTATAGTATCAGCAATATTTTCTATACCTTTGTTTTATATATCGATGGCACCAATGGTAAGTTTTGTTAAGTTTCCGATACCTGGTTTTTTGGTGCATCACATTAATCCGCAAGTTTTTTCTATAGTAGCAATATTTTTATGTGTACCTGTTATGATATCAGGTTATAAATTTTATACATTAGGTTTTCCTGCACTTTTTAGAGGTTCACCTAATATGGACTCACTTGTGGCAATAGGAACAACTGCCGCATTTACTTATAGTATTTATTCTACTGTTTTAGCATTTATGGGGCTTAATCCTCATGGGGAAAATCTTTATTATGAGTCAGCTGCAGTTATAATAACATTAGTACAGTTTGGAAAATATTTAGAAGCTAGAAGCAAAGGAAAGACAGGCGAGGCAATAAAAAAACTTATGGGACTTCAGCCTAAAACTGCCACTATAATAAAAGACGGAGAAGAAAAAGAGATAAAAATTGCAGATGTAAAAGTTGATGATATAGTATTAGTTCGCCCGGGTGAAAAAATTCCTGTTGATGGAGTAATTATAGAAGGATACAGCAGTGTTGATGAATCAATGCTTACAGGTGAGAGCATCCCTGTTGAAAAGAGTGTCGGAGATAAAGTAGTTGGAGCTTCTATAAATAAAACAGGAAGTTTCAAATTCAAAGCTCAAAAAGTAGGAGCCGATACTGCATTAGCACAGATTATAAAATTAGTAGAAGATGCTCAGGGTTCAAAGGCTCCAATAGCACATATTGCAGATGTTGTTTCTTCATACTTTGTACCTGCAGTAATAACTATAGCTTTGATATCCGGTATAATTTGGTTTATAGCTCTTCATAATTTCGTATTCTCTTTAACAGTATTTGTATCAGTTCTAGTTATAGCTTGTCCTTGTGCTTTAGGACTTGCAACACCTACTGCAATAATGGTTGGTACTGGAAAAGGTGCTGAACTTGGAATACTTTTTAAAAATGCTGAAGCTTTAGAAGTTTCTGGTAAAATAGATGCTGTAATGTTTGATAAAACAGGTACTCTTACAGAGGGAAAACCTTATGTTACAGATATTATTTCTGATGATAAAGATAAACTTCTTTTAATAGCAGCAAGTGCTGAAAATGGAAGCGAACACCCATTAGGCGAGGCAATAGTGAGAGAAGCCAAAGAAAAAAATATTAAACTTCTTAATATAGAAAATTTCAAAGCTATAGCAGGTTTCGGTATAAAAGTATTTATTGATGATAAAAAAGTTTTAATGGGTAATGATAAACTTATGAATAAAGAAAATATCAATATAGAAAATTATAATTCTGATATGGATAAACTTTCAAAAGAAGGTAAAACACCTATGTATGTTGCCTATGACAATAAACTTTTAGGAATAATAGCAGTTGCTGATAAATTAAAAAATGAAAGCATTGAGGCAATAAAGAGACTTCATAAACTCGGCATAAAAACTGCAATGATTACAGGAGATAATAAGAATACAGCTAATTCCGTAGCAAAAGAAGCTGGAATTGATATTGTATTTGCCGAAGTACTTCCAGAAGAAAAATCTAATGAAGTAAAAAAACTTCAGGATCAAGGTTTAACTGTTGCTATGGTTGGCGATGGTATAAATGATGCTCCTGCTTTGACACAGGCTAATGTTGGTATTGCTATAGGAAGCGGTACTGATGTTGCTATTGAAAGTGCTGATATAGTATTGGTAAAATCAAATACTAATGATGTTGTAACTGCTATAGAATTGAGCAAGGCTACTATGAGAGATATTAAACAGAATTTATTTTGGGCTTTTTGCTATAATGTTATAGGCATACCAATAGCTGCAGGAGTTTTGCATATATTTAGAGAGCCTTTAATAGCTTCTTCCATAGGAGGATTTTTAACTGCTATTATGGGTAAGGATTTACTTTTAAATCCTATATTTGCTGCTCTTGCTATGAGCTTAAGTTCTGTATCAGTTGTTACTAATGCTTTAAGACTTAACTTTTTTAAACCCAGCAGATAATCTTTTGTATAAATTAAGTTTTTGAATCATACTTACTCCAAAATCCATAGAAATTTAATTTCTATGGATTTCTTTTTTTATATTAATAAAATTAAAAAATCTGCTTTATCACAAAATATAATCAATAAACAAAAATTTTAATATAAGCATCATAATTTTTTATAAAAAAATAAATTATAGGAAACTTTTAAGAGAATAATTCGTCTAACAAAGTAAATAGCATGCTATATTATATTGAGTTGACTAATTTTGTAATAGGGGGAAAATTATAGATGAGAAGTACAATTAAAATAATTATAGATATAATAATGACAGTTCTTTATTTTATTTTGATGGCATATCATTTTACAGGACGTACTATACATGAATATTTAGGTTATTTGATTTTTATATTTTTTGTGCTTCATCATATACTGAATATACATTGGTACAAAAATATATTTAAAGGAAAATATAGCTTTAATAGATCATTGAATACATTTATAAATACTATGCTTTTTATATGCATGCTTGGTTTAATTATAAGCGGAATATTATTTAATAGAGATTTAGTAGAATTTTTAAATCTCACTAATATCAAAGTATTTAATAAAAAAATGCATATAGTTTGCAGCTATTGGGGATTTATATTGATGTCTGTGCATTTGGGAATGCATTGGGGTATATTTATAAATATGAGTAAAAAAATTGTAAATATAAAAAAACAAATATATATATTAATAGGTTTGTTAATAGCAGTATATGGAATAGTTTCTTTTTTAAAAAGAGGTTTTTATATTAATATGTTTGTAATTGCAAAAGTTCCTAACCCTAAAGAAGCAGCAATATTTTTATTTATGGACCATATTGCTATAATGGGATTATTTATATTTATTACATATTATTTGCATAAATTAAATAATAAGTTAAACAAAATTAATATTAATGATAAAAAATTCATTGAATAAAATTTTTATACTATGATATAAATGATATTAATTAGTATAAAAATGGTATATAAAGTTTTATATAAATAAAACTTGTTTAAAAACACTGCAGTATTATATTTTTATATGATACTGCAGTTATTTTTTATAATTTTTAATTACTATTGACAGATGTATTTTAAAAATATATAATTATCAGTATTAATTTTCATTTATCAAAAATAAAATTATATCTCATATATAAATTAATAATAAAATTTCAGGATAATAAATGATAGTTTTAGAAAATGTCAGTAAGATATTTAAGACTGCAAAGAATAAACAGCTTAATGCAGTTAATAATGTATCTTTAAAAATAGATAAAGGCGAAATATACGGAATAATAGGATTCTCAGGTGCTGGTAAATCTACTTTAGTAAGATGCATAAATTTATTGGAGCGCCCTACTTCAGGAAAAGTTTATTTAGATGATGTAGAGCTTACAGCTTTATCACCTAGGGAATTAAGACATACTAGAAAAAAAATAGGTATGATATTTCAGCAATTTAATTTATTTGGTTCAAGAACGGTATTTAAAAATGTTGCATATCCTTTAAGATACAGAGGTCTTTCAAAAGAAGAAATAGAAAGAAAAGTAATGTCATTGCTTGAGCTTGTAGATATAAAAGAAAAGGCTTATGTTTATCCTTCTCAATTAAGCGGAGGACAAAAACAAAGAGTAGCTATTGCAAGAGCTTTGGCAAATGATCCTCAAATACTTTTATGCGATGAGGCTACAAGTGCATTGGACCCTCAGACAACTTCTTCTATATTAAAATTATTAAAAAAATTAAATGAAGAGTTGGGACTTACTATAGTTGTAATAACTCATGAAATGAATGTAGTTAAGGAATTATGCAATAGAGTTGCTGTTATGAATAAGGGTAACTTAATAGAAGAGGGTAATATATTTGAAGTATTCTCTCATCCTAAAAATCAAATCACACAAGATTTTATAGATACCACTTCAAATATATCAAAAATATATACACTTATAGAAGATAAACATAGTATAACAGAATTGAAAGCAGGTGAGTGTATAGTAAGATTAAAATATAAAAAGGATTCTGTTGGAGAGGCTTTAATATCTCATATTTCCAGAAAGTTTAATGTTGATGTTAATATAATATTTGGAAATGTTGAGCTTATAAATGATAGTTTGCTTGGAGGACTTGCTGTTGTACTTCATGAAAAAGAAAAAGGCGGTATAACAAATTCAATAAAGTTTCTCGAAGAACAAAATGTTGATGTAGAGGTGATAAAAGATGCTAGATATGCTGAATAATTTAATGCCTAATGTAATGGCTGATTTACCAAGACTTTATCAAAGTATAGTACAAACTTTTATAATGCTTTTTTATTCTGGTATAATATCATTTTTTGTAGGCGGTTTTTTAGGTATACTTTTAATAGTTACTAAAAGATTTGGAATAATGGAAAATATAATAGTATATGAAATTTTGAGTAAGCTTATTAATTTTTTTAGAGCTATACCTTTTATAATACTTCTTGCTATGCTTGTACCTCTTACAAGATTCATAATGGGTACTGCTATAGGAGTGAAAGGTGCTATTATACCATTAATATTTGGTACAGTGCCGTTTTTTGCAAGACAAATAGAGAGTGCATTATCAGAAGTTAATCCTGGATTGATTGAGGCGGCTCAGTCTATGGGATCATCTCCTGTAGCTATTATTTTTAGAGTATATCTAAAAGAAAGTATTGCTCCGATTGCAAGAGGTACTACCATTACAGCTATAAGTTTAATAGGTCTTACTGCTATGGCTGGAGCTGTAGGGGCAGGCGGACTTGGAACATATGCCATACAATCTGGATATTATAGAAATAAATTAGATATTATATATGTGTCTGTGATACTTCTTGTAATACTTGTAGGTATTATACAGGCTGTTGGAAATTTTGTAGTAAAAAAAGCTACGCATTAATTTTATAATTTAATATAAAGGATTTTTTATGAATACTATAAAAAGAAGAAAGGTTGTTTTAATAGGTGCTGGGCATGTAGGTTCGCATGCTGGTTATGCATTAGCTTCTCAGGGTTTAGTTGAAGAGATAATTTATATTGATATAGATGAAAAAAAGGCATTCTCTCAGGCTTTGGATATATTTGATTCTACTGTTTATCTTCCTCATAGAGTAGAAGTTAAATCTGGAAATTATAATGATATTGATGATGCTGATATAATGGTTGTATGTGCTGGTCCTTTGCCTAATATGAATCAAACTAGAATGGATACTTTAGGTGCTACTATAGAAGTGATGAAAGATATAGTATCTAAAATAAAAAATACAAAGTTCTCAGGTATAATAATTAATATTTCTAATCCTGCCGATGTTATCACTCATTATTTGCAAAACAAATTAAATTATGATGCAAAGAGAATAATATCAACAAGTACTACACTTGATTCAGCAAGATTAAGAAGAGCGGTATCAGAAGCTATTAATGTAGATCAAAGATCAATATATGCATATGCTTTGGGAGAGCATGGAGAAAGTCAAATGGTTCCTTGGTCAACAGTTACTATAGCAGGAAAGCCTTTATTTGAACTTATGAAAGAAAAAGAAAAATATTCTAAACTTGATTTAAATGAATTAGCTACTAAAGGAAGAAGAGGCGGATGGGATGTTTTAGGAGGTAAAGGTTCTACTGAGTTTGGAATAGGTGCTTCTTTAGCTGAAGTTGCCCGTGCTATACTTTGCGATGAGCATAGAGTTCTTCCTGTATCAGTTTATTTAAATGGAGAGTATGGACAAAATGATGTTTATGCTTCTGTTCCTGCTGTACTTGGAAGAAACGGAGTCGAGGAGATAATTGAGCTTAAAATGAATGATGATGAGAAAAAATTATTTGATGAGTCTTGCAGTGTAATGAAAAAGAATTATGAATTAGCTTTAAATATGTAGGAGTATCAAATTGAAAAAAATAATTTTATTTTTATTTAGCATAATATTTTTTATTTCATGCTCAAATGCGGATAAAAATGTTGATGTTATAAAGGTTGGATATATAGGAGAATCTGACAGAGTTATTTGGGAAGAGGTTATAAGGCAGGTTTCTAATGAGAATATAAAAATAGAATTAATATCTTTTGGAGACTATTTACTTCCTAATCAGGCTTTGAATGACGGAGATATTGATTTAAATAATTTTCAGCATTATGCTTTTTTTAATAATGAAGTTGAGACTAAAGGTTATAAATTAACTGCTATTGCTGATACTTGTCTTGCAGCTATGAATATATATTCAGATAATATAAAATATATTAGTGAAATAAAAGAAGGCGATAAAATAGCAATACCTAATGATCCTTCTAATGGAGGAAGGGCATTAAAAGTTTTAGAGGCTGCTGGTATTATAAAATTAAGAGATAAATCTATACAAAATCCTGTTTTAAAAGATATAGCAGAAAATCCTTTAAATATAGAGATAGTTGAAGTTGATGCTGGAAGTATATATAGTTTGCTTCCTGATGTAGCTTGTGCTGTTATTAATTGTAATTTTGCTTTAAACTTTGGGCTTAATCCTGATACTGATTCTATATTTAAAGATAATCCTACTAATTATAATGATAAAAATTATATAAATCTTATAGCAGCAAGAACTGAAGATAAAGACAATCCTATATATAAAAAAATAGTAGAAGCATATCAATCTGATAAAGTTAAAGAGATTTATAATAAGGATTTTAAGGGGGCTTATATAGCTGTTTGGTAATTTTTTAATGGGGGTTATTTATGAAGTATTGGTTAATACTTTTATTATTAGTCAATATTATTTCATGTGATAAATCAAATAATAATGTCATAAAAATAGGACATATAGGAGAGTTTGATTATGATATATGGATGCAGATAGATGAGGAATTAAAAAAAGAAAATGCAGATTTAGATATTGTTTTTTTTGATGATTATAATTATTTGAATAAAGCTTTAGATAATGGCGAAATAGATTTAAATGCTTTTCAAAATCATATTTATTTTGTTAATGACACTAATGCCAATAATTATAAATTTCATATTTTAGAAAAAACTTTTTTAGCACCAATGAATATATACTCTACTTCTATCACAAATATTAGTCAAATAACTACGAATTCTAAAATAGCAATACCCAATGACGGTGTGAATTTATCAAGGGCTTTACAAGTATTATCATCAGCAGGACTTATAAAATTACAAAAATTTGACAGTCATTTTTATTCAATTACAAATATTATAGAAAATAATTTGAATTTAGAAATTATACCTATAGAATCAGATATGATATATTATAATATGGGAAAGCTTGATGCTGCAATTATAAATTATGGTTTTATTTCAGATTATAGAGGATATAATATAGTTTATTATGATGATATAAGTAAATATTCTCATTCTGCTTCTAATTCTTATGCCAATTTGATTGTGTGCAGAGAGAAAGATAAATCAATTGATATATATAAATTGATAGCTTCAAGTTATAAAAAGAAAATAAAAGAGCAGATAGAAGAAAATAAATTAAAAGGACTTATTAGTATTTATTAAATTATATTGGATTTAATTATGAGAAAAATATTTTTAATCTTATTATTATTTTTATATTTATTTATTTCTTGCAATGATAAAATAGATAATGTAATAAAAATTGGATATATAGGTGAATTTGATATAAAAATATGGGAATCTTTATATAGTCAATTAAAAAAAGATAATATAATTGTAGAATTAGTACCTTTTTCTGATTATTCTATGCTCAATAAAGCTTTAAATAGCAAGTATATAGATTTGAATCATTTTCAGCATTATGCTTATTTTGTTAATGAAACTAATCAAAATGATTATTATTTAAAAATAGTAGATAAAACTTTTATAGCTTCTATGAATATGTATTCAAGAAATTTAACTAATTTATCTCAATTGGGGATGCATTCAAAAATAGCTGTGCCTGAAGACCATGTAAATTTTTCAAGGTCTTTAAAAATAATGGAAGCTATTGGATTTTTGAAATTAAATAAAAAATATGATATTAATCATAATTTTACCACTAATGATATAATTGAAAATTATTTAAAATTAGAATTTATACCAATGCAAGCTAATAATATTTATTCTATAATATCAGATGTTGATGCTGCTATTGTAAATTATAATTTTAATTTTGATTTTGACAATGAAAATGTATTATATTATGATGATCCTAGTAAATATGATTCAGATATGTATGTAAATTTAATTGTATCAAGATTAGAAGATAAAAATAGTGCTAATTACAAAATAATAGCTGATGCTTATAAAAATAGAATTAAAAGTCTTTTAGAATCAGGTAAATTAGAAGGAATTAATATAGATTATTGATTATATTTAATATTTATTATACAATAAGAAGAATATATAAAATATAAAAAAGGATTGAAACATGAAAAAAATATTATTAATATTTAGCTGTATATTTTTTATTTTGTCATGCTCCAATAATGCGCAAAAAGGTACAGTTGTAAAAATAGGACATGTAGGAGAATCAGATAGAATGATATGGAAGCCTGTTATAGAGAAGCTTGCAAAGGAAGGAATAACAATTGAATTGGTATCTTTTGCTGATTATACTATTCCTAATCAGGCTTTAAATGACGGAGAAATAGATTTAAATGCTTTTCAGCATAATGCATATTTAAGTAATGAAATTAAAACTAAAAATTATGATCTAACTCCTATAGCTGTAACTTATATATCTGCTATGAATATATATTCAAAAAATATAACAAATGTTAATCAAATAAAAGATAAAGATAAGATAGCCATACCTAATGATCCTTCTAATGGAGGAAGAGCTTTAAAAGTACTTCAGGCTGCTGGTATTATTAAGGTAAAACCTGAGGCAGGAGATTCTCCAAGTATAAATGATATAATAGAAAACCCTTTCAATGTAGAATTAGTTGAAGTTGATGCTGGAAGTATATATAGTCTTCTTCCTGATGTGGCTTGTGCTGTTATAAATTGTAATTATGCTATAGATTTCGGACTTAATCCTGGAGCTGATTATATATTTAAAGATGATCCTTCTATCTACAGCGGAAATTCTTTTATTAATTTAATAGCTGCTAGAACTGAAGATAAGGATAATGAATTATATAAAAAAATAGTAGCTGCTTATCAATCTGCTGAGGTAGAAAAAGTTTATTCTGAAGATTTTAAGGGGGCTTATTTGCCTGCTTGGAAATAATATAAAAATATTTAGGAGAGAAAAATGAAAAAATTTTTATTATTGGTATTATCTGCTGTATTTGTTTTAACTTCACTATCATGTTCTTCAAATGCTTCTAATGATAAAGTAGTTAAAGTTGGTTTTGCTGGAGAATCTGATTATCAGATTTGGGATCCTATAGTAGCTAAATTAGCTGAAGATGGTATAAGAGTTGAGTTAGTATCTTTTGCTGATTATACTATTCCTAATCAGGCTTTAAATGACGGAGAAATAGATTTGAATGCTTTTCAGCATTATGCATACTTTAATGATGAAGTATCAAATAAAGGATATGATTTAACAGCAATAGCTGATACTTATATATCTGCTATGAATATATATTCAAAAAATATAACAAATGTTAATCAAATAAAAGATAAAGATAAGATAGCCATACCTAATGACCCTTCTAATGGAGGAAGAGCTTTAAAAGTACTTCAGGCTGCTGGAATTATTAAAGTAAGACCTGAGGCAGGAGATACTCCTAGCGTAAGTGATATAATAGAAAATCCTTTTAATGTTGAAATAGTAGAAATGGATGCAGGTGCTATTTACGGAGTTCTTCCTGATGTAGCTTGTGCTGTTATAAATGGAAACTATGCTATAGATTTCGGACTTAATCCTGGATCTGATTATATATTTAAAGATGATCCTTCTATTTACAGCGGAAAGTCTTTTGTTAATTTGATAGCTGCTAGAACTAAAGATAAAGATAATGAATTATACAAAAAAGTTGTAGAAACTTATCAGTCTGAAATAGTAGAAAAAGTTTATAATGAGAATTTCAAAGGTTCTTATCTTCCTACTTGGAAATAATAATTAATTATTATTGATTGATATAAAGCTCTAATATTTAAATATATTAGGGCTTTTTTATTGTATAATCAAATAAATCAAAAAAATCATATGGATATATATACATAAATGCTTTCATTTTAATTAATATTTATTTCTGTATATGTGCTATTTATTATCTCTTATTTTTTATATATCTGTTAAAAATTCCATTAGCTGATTTTCTGATATTATTATAAATATAATATTTTATATAGTTTTAATTTTTAATTAATAAATAATTTAATTATTATTCTGTATACTTTTTAGATGTTTTATTTCTATAATTACCATTATTATTGTAACTATCAAAGCAGCTCCGTCAGCAATAGGACCAGCATACGTTACTCCATCTATACCAAATATTCTTGGAAGTATTATTATTAATGGCAAAAGAAATAGACTCTGCCTAGTTACTGCAAGAAATGCCCCCTTAAATGCTTTTCCTAAAGAACTAAAGAATGTACCAGTTACAGGCTGAGCAGCATTGATTATCATAAGCATCATAAATATTCTCATATATTTTTCAGAGAATTGAAAATAAAGTTCACTTCCGTCTCCGAATATAGAAACTATTTGTCTAGGGAAGAATTGAAATAATAAAAATGCAATGATGTTATAATGCTTGTTATTATGAGTGTAAGCTTATATGTTTCAATAACTCTTTCATAATTTTTAGCTCCATAATTAAAACCTATTATAGGCTGAACTTCCTTGAGAAGCTCCTATTACAAATGACATTACAAGCATATTAACTTTTGCTACTATCCCAGAAACTGCTAAAGGAATATTACCGCCGTATATAGAATTATTTCCATAATAGCTAAGTACATTATTCATAACAATTTGAAGTATCATCATAGATAAGTTACTGAATCCTGCAGAAGCTCCTAATGCAAATATTTTTAATATTGATTTGAATTCTGGTATAAAGCTTTGTTTTTCAAATTGAATATTTTTAAATTTAAAAATGTATGAAAAAGCTATAAAGAAAGATACATACTGTCCTATTACAGTGGCAAGAGCAGCACCAGCAATACCCATTTTAAATACGAATATAAATAAAGGATCTAAAATAGTATTAACAATAGCACCGCTTAAAACTGATACCATAGAATATTTAGGACTTCCATCTGCTCTTATAGTATAGCTCATAACCATAGAAAATATATAAGCTGTAAATCCGAAAGAAGTTATATCAGTATATATTACCGCATAATTTAAAACTTCTTTTGTTGAACCAAATGCTATCATCAATTTTGTATTGAATATCTTTACTACTATTGATAATATAATACCAAATACAAATGATAAACTAATACTGTTTCCTATAATGACAGAAGCTTTTTTATCTTCACCTTTTCCTAATAATATTCTGTAAAGAGAAGCTCCTCCCACACCAAGAAATAATGATATAAATATGCATATTATAGTTAGAGGGAAAGCTACATTTGTTGCAGCATTTCCATTAATTCCAACTCCCTGACCTATAAATATTTGATCTACTATATTATAAAGAGATCCAACAAGCATTGATATGATACTTGGTGTTCCATATTTAAAAAGAAGCTTATGTATCTTTTCATAATACAAAGGATTAGATGAAACAGACATATTTAAATCCAATAACCTCAATAATTATAAAGTATATTTATTTTTCTTACATTTGCAACTTTTTCAATTACTTTTATTATTTTCAAGTATTTTTAATTTTTTATTTATCTGCTTACTAATATATGGAAATATCATTATAAACTATTTTATATTTGATTTAAATAATAATATATTATATAATAAATAGTATGGGTAATTTAATTAATATAAAAGTCAAGTCAAGTCAAGTCAAGTCAAGTCAAGTCAAGTCAAGTCAAGTCAAGTCAAGTCAGTAATTAATATCTATTTTAATTATATGTCCGATTCCATTTTTGGAATTTATTGTTTAGGAGGCACAAATGTATCATATTCCTAATAGTGCAGAAGCGGAAAAAATTATAAATAAAATTGTTTGGTTTATACCTTTTAAAAATTTAAGAAGTTTTACTAGAGCTATATTATTGAAAATATATAATATTGATAATTGTGTTACACATTTAGAAAATATTATTATAGATAATAATTCTATTGCAATGTCTGAATTATTAATTTATAAACTAGGTGTAAAAAAAGAATATCACAGCATTTTATTAGATATAAATGAAAATGATATTTGTATAGACTGCGGTGCCAATATGGGACTTTTTACAAGACTAGTTGATGTGCAAAAAGGAATTTGTTATTCTTTTGAACCAAATAAGTCATTGTACAATCATCTTTTAAAAAGATATAAAGATTCTAAAAATATACATATATATAATAATGCTGTATCTAATAAAAATGAAAAAGTAAAATTTTTTACATCTGGTAATAATTATGTTGGTGATCAAGGTTTTACTATGTCATATGAAAAGACAAATAATTATATAGAAGTTGATTCGATAAAATTTTCTGATTTCGTAAAAAATGAAGTATTAACAAAACATGATTTTATATACTTAATAAAAATTGATATAGAAGGCGAAGAGTTTAATGTTTTGGAAGATTTAATAAATGAAAATATTTATCAAAAAGTAGGTTATATATTTGTCGAAACTCATGAAAGATTTTTTAAAGATGGAGAAGAACGGTTAAATAAAATAAAAAAATTGATCGAAGACAATAATATAAAAAATATATATTTAGATTGGATTTAATTATTATAATTTTTCCTACATATTTTTTAATTTCTTTATTTCTCTGCTTACCAATATAACAGTAACTATCAAAGCAGCTCCGTCAGCAACAGGACCAGCATACATTACTCCGTCTATACCTAATATTCTAGGAAGTATTATTATAAGAGGAAGTAAAAATATAATCTGTCTTGTCATAGATATAAATGCACCTTTGAATGCTTTACCTAAAGAAGTAAAGAATGTACCAGTTACAGGCTGAATACCATTTATTACCATTAATGCCATATATATTCTCATGTATTCTTCAGCAAAATGAAAATATAATTCGCTTCCGTCTCCGAATATTCCTACAATCTGTCTTGGGAATAATTGAAATAAAAGAAAAGCTATAAAAGCCATAATAGTTGTTATTGTTATTGTGAGCTTATATGTTTTTATTACTCTGTCATAATTTTGAGCTCCATAATTAAAACCTATTATAGGCTGACTTCCCTGAGATGTACCTATTATAAAAGCCATTACAAGCATATTTACTTTTGAAATAATACCTGCCACAGCCAAAGGAATATTTCCTCCGTATATTGAATTAGTACCATAATAACTAAGTACATTATTCATAGTAATTTGAACCGCCATCATTGCTAATTGATTAAAACCAGATGATGAACCTAAAGAAAATATTTTCAATATGTTTTTAGGATCAACTTTAAAATTATCTCTTTCAAAAGTGATATGTTTAAATCTGAATAAATATTTGAAAACTATAGCAAATGAAATGAACTGTCCTATTATTGTAGCAAGAGCAGCACCAGCTATCCCCATATCAAATTTAAATATTAAAATAGGATCTAATATTGTATTCACAATAGCACCTGTAAGAACTGATATCATAGAATATTTAGGACTTCCGTCTGCTCTTATTATATGGCTCATCATTGTAGAAAATATAAATGGTATGAATCCATATGCTGTTATATTTGTATATTCTATTGCATAAGGCAAAACCTCTTTTGTAGAACCGAACATAGTCATAAGATTTTTATTAAATAGTTTCACTATTATAGTAAATATAAAACCTAATACAAATGCAGATACTACAGCATTACCTATAAATGTAGCAGCTCTTTTATTATTTCCCTGCCCTAATAATATGCTGTACATTGAGGCACTTCCAAATCCATGAAACAATGCTATAGACATACAAATTATAGTAAGAGGAAAAGCAACATTAGTGGCAGCATTTCCATTGATACCTATTCCCTGACCTATAAATATTTGATCTACTATATTATATAAAGAACCTACAAGCATTGATATGATACTTGGAGTGGCATATTTAAAAAGAAGTTTATAAGGCTTCTCATAGTATAAGGGATTGGAAACAACATCATTATTCATAAATAAAATCCATTATATAAAAATAATTCTATTAAGTATATTACTTTTTATCGTTTTTTCAATAATGTAATTTTCAACTTACTTTACGAAATATATTTTTTGCTATATAATTTTATAAATTAAATTAGGTGTTTTTATATGATAACAAAGAGAATAATTCCATGTTTAGATGTAAGAGACGGAAGAGTTGTAAAGGGTACTAATTTTGAAGGTTTAAAAGATGTTGATGATCCTGTGGAGCTTGCTAAATATTATAATAATTCTATAGCTGATGAGCTTGTATTTTATGATATAACTGCTTCATATGAGGGAAGAAAATTATTTGTTCATGTACTTGAGAAGGTAGCCAATGAAATATTTATACCTCTTACAGTTGGAGGAGGAATAAATACTATAAAAGATTTTGATATGGTTTTAAAATCTGGTGCTGATAAGGTGAGTGTAAATTCAGGAGCCATAAAAAATCCTGATTTAATAAGGGAAGCTGCTGAAAAATACGGCAATCAATGCGTTGTACTTTCTATAGATATAAAAAGAGTTAATGGAAAATATTCTGTATTTGCTAAAGGCGGAAGAGAGGATACAGGAATTGATGCTATTGAATGGGCTGTAAAAGGAGAGAAGAATGGAGCAGGGGAGATTGTAATAAATAGTATTGATACGGACGGAGTAAAAAATGGTTTTGATATAGAATTACTAAAAGAAATAGCTGATAATGTTTCTATACCTTTAATTGCTTCAGGAGGTGCAGGAAATATGGAGCATTTCAAAGATGTATTTCAAGTTAAGGGTGTTGATGCTGGTCTTGCTGCTTCTATATTTCACTTTAAAGAAATAGATATTAAAGAATTAAAAGAGTATCTTCAAAAAAATAATATAAAAGTAAGACTTTAAATTTAAAAAAAGTTGGGTGGGAAGCTAAAAATTCTAATTGCACAATAAAAAAAATAAAAGTTCATATTGCATATAAAACTATAAGCCTTGAGGGTGGGGATGAAAATAAGTTTTAAAACTTTAATTACATACCCCGCCCTTTATTATTTTATGTATTAATTTGTAATTATAGTTTTTTATATTTATAGCTTTAATTTGTAACTATAGCACCCGCCCTAGTGTTTATTAGATTTAAAATTTATTTAACGCACGGTGAATGCATTTTTATTTATCATATAAATTATAAGTAAAAAAATATATATATTAAAAATTTTATTTTACGTGCGCTGCATAAAACTATAAATTAATTTTATTCTCTGACATATTTTTCTTTTTTGTTGTTATATAAATATATATATACATTATTGTAGCTAGTATTATAGAAACAACATCTGCTATAGGCTGTGCCCATATTATACCATTAATTCCAAAAAACTTTGTACCAAAATATATTGCAGGCACGAATGCTATTCCCTGTCTGCATACTGATAAAATCAAAGAAGGCAATGCTTTTCCTAATGCCTGAAATGTTGATATAAATACAAATTGAAAACCTATAATAGGAGCTATTGAATATGCCGCTATTAAAAATTTAGAACCATATTCTATAACTTCATCATTCTTTATAAATATTGCTATAAGCTCTTTTGAGAATATAAAAGCAAAAATTAAAAATATTATTCCAAATACAAAGCTAAATAAACATGAAAGTTTTATTGAAGCATTCATTCTTTTATAGTTTTTGGATGCATAATTATATCCTATAAAAGGCTGCACTCCCTGTCCTAATCCTATGAATACTAAAAGAACAAGCATGAATATTCTTTGCGAAACTCCAAGACCTGCTACTACATTATCATTATATTTAGATGCAAAATTATTTATTAAAATATTTGCTATACTTATAAGAACATTATTCATAAACACAGGAAATCCTATTGAAAATACATTATTTAGTATATCCTTTGATAATGCAAAATCTTTAAATCTTATTGAAAGAAAACTGCTTTTTTTAGCTATATGCCAAATATAATATAATGTAGAAGAAGCATTACCTATTATAGTGGCAAGAGCAGCGCCAGCAACACCCATATTCATATAAAGAATCATTATTGGATCTAATATGATATTGATTATAGTACCAAGCATCATACCTATCATAGCTTCTTTTGAAGAGCCTTCAGAACGTACTATTTGCCCCAATGACATTTGACAAACTACAAATACAGCTCCGAATGCTACTATAAGCAAATAGTCTTTAGCAAAATTATATGTATTTTGACTTGCCCCTGATAATTTTAGTATATTATTTAAAAATACCAAAAAAACTATCATACATACAAATCCAGTAATAACGCTTGCAAAAAATGCAAAAGATGAAACCTGCTTTGCTTTATCATAATTTCTTGCCCCTAAACTTCTTGATATATAAGAAGCTCCTCCTATTCCGTATATAGATCCAAAAGACATAAGAACCAAATAAATAGGCATAGTTAAAGAAACGGCAGCTACCTGATTAGGATCATTAGTCTGTCCAACAAAAAAAGTATCTACCATATTATAAAATACATTAACAAGCATTCCTAATATTGTTGGAAGCGCTAATGTTATTAATGCTTTATATACTGGGTAATTTTCAAATATATCTATTTTTTTATCATTTTTATCCATAAATATTTTTTCCAAAAACTTTATTATTAGAGGGTATTAAATTATATTAGATTTTGTTTTTATATCAAGTAATTTATGTATATACTTGACTTTTTTTTGTATATGGATTATCGTTTTTAAAAACTATGTATTGGAAGTTTAATGTATAGAAAAATTGTATTTTTTATATTAATTACATTATATTTAGCATCTTGTTCTAAGTCTGATATCAGCAATTCTAATAATAATAAAGAAAATGAAGTTATAGATGTTGGTATATATACTTATTTTTATCCTTTTGGATATATGGAAAAAGGAGAAATAGCAGGATTTGATTATGATATAATGAATAAAATAGCTGATATATCAGGTTTAAAATTAAAATTTCATGGCATGAAATTCAATGATCTTTTAAATTCATTGGAAGCTGGAAAAATAGATGTTATTATAGCTGCTATGACAGTAACTGAAGCTAGAAAAAAAACTATGGATTTTTCAACGGTATATTATACCTCCAAGCAGGTTATTTTAACAAAAACTAATAATAATGATATTCAAAATATTACTAATTTAATTGGCAAAAATGTAGGCGTTGTGAAAAATACAACAGGAAATATGATAGTATCAAATCTTAGGGGAGCGAATATGAAAGTATTCGATGTTTGGGGAGGAGCTGTACTTGCTTTAGAAGTTGATAAGATTGATGCTTTTATATTCGATAAAGATCCATGTTTGAATTATATGAGATATAGTGATGATATGAAGATTATAGAAATAGAAAATTCTGCTAATGAGAATTATGCTATAGCTGTAAGAAAAGGAGATTCTGAATTATTAGAAAAAATTAATTATGGGCTTTCTAATATAATGGGAAGTGGAGTTTATGAGGAACTCATTGATAAGAATTTTAAATAATTTTTATTCTCTCCTTAAGTGCTTCATTTGAAATAAAATTATTTAAATTATCATAATCACATCCTAATAATAAATTTTTATTAGAATTATCATCAATAATATTAATTAATTCATTATAATTAAAATTTTCTATTATTATATTTTGATTATAATATTTCATAAATATTTTTATTAAATCAAATCTATTTTTTATATTTGAGATACTCTCTTTATTTTTTATTTCATTTATTTTGAATATAAAATCTCTTAAAGGCATATTTTTTTTATTAGCATTTTCTAAATCAATATTTTTAAAATCATAATCAGCTATATATAATGTACTTAATATATTATTATTAAATAAAATTTTTAATATGTTTTCTAATACCATAATAAAAATATCTATCTTTCTGCTGAAAAAAGCATTTGATGAAAAGCTTTTATTTTTATAAGTAAAAATAATATTTATAATATCATCAGATTCAAAACTTGAATTAATATTGATTTCATAATCTGAATTTGTTTTTAAATATATTTTTTCTATATCTATATTATCATTTTCTACAAATATTTTTGATATAATTTTTTTCTTATTTGCATCCAATATATCATTTACAAAGTTAATGCATTCTAGTATAGTATTATTATCTATATTAGATTGATTTTTATAATTTTCCATTATTGCACTTATGATTTTACTTATAGATAATAATTCATAATCATTAATTCTATAAAACTCAAAAAAATGACAATTATTTATATACCAAATTAAGCTTAAAAGATAATTATCATTATTATTAAATATAGTTATAGGATATAGATTAATTTCTTTTTCTTTTATATTATAATTATCGATTTTTAAATTTCTTATGCATATACTTGTATTCATAATAATATTTTATTTTATATGATTAAAGTCAATTTTTTCTTTCATATTTTTTAATGTACTTATAGGTTTTATTTCTATGCTTTTTAATATATTTTCTATATTTTTATAATCTAATTTTGGTACGAATATATTAATTTTACTTATGATATTCGGAGCTTTATCATCATTATTTTCTTTCCAACCTAGTATTTCTAAATTATTGAGTTTTATTCCGAATCTGTCTAATTCTGTTTCTATATCTATTTTTGAAGAATGTTCAATTAAATATATTATAGATTTTTTTTTATTTGCTATATAGTATGGTATAAAAAATCTATAAATTGAAGTGCTTAAAAATATGCATACGCATCCTATAGTAGATAATACCCATTGACCTGAACCTATAACTATTCCAAGACAAGCAGTAACCCAAACTATTGCAGCAGTAGTTATACCATGAAGTTTTCCTCTATTTTGTATAATCATTCCTGCACCTAAAAAACCAATACCAGAAACAATTTGAGCAGATATTCTGTTATAATCAGGAACTGTATATAATAGCTCGCTTCCTAATTTTACTAATTCAGCATTTTCAAGCATTATAGCTCTGGCAAATACATCTTCATAACATGATAATATAGCAGCCCCCATACAAACAATACTAGTGGTTCTGCTTCCTATAGGTTTTTTATGCTGAGCTCTTTCCCATCCTATAAATATGCCCATAATATATGCTACAAGTATTCTTGTTGTGATTTCTACTATGCTGTAATCGGCTAATGCATATTTAATAGATTCTTTTAACATAAAATAAATATCCAATCAAAGTTTATTATATTTTATATAATTATCGAAATAAAAATTAATTACTTCGGTATTTTTATAATTGAAATATTTTTTGAATTATTAAAATTTTATATTTTTATTTGAGTTAATTAGTTCCTAAATGTTTTTCTATTAATTTATCATGAAATCCATTAGTCATTATTTGAGCTAAGGCATTATTAATTTCATTTAATAAAATATTATCTTTTTTTCTAAATGCTATGGCATAATCTTCTTCAGGATATTGTATTGATTCTACAATCTTAATATCTTTATCATATAATAAATAATGATCACATGTTACTTTATCAAATATAGCAGCATCTATATTTCCTGTTTTTAATGAAAGTATTATACTTCCGCTTGCACCAAATCTTTTTATATTTATTCCTTCTTTTTGAGAGATTATAGTATCAGCTACAGCATATTTTATAACTCCAACTTGTTTTCCTATTAAGTCTTCTTCTGTATTGATTGTATCATTATCTTTTTTTACTAAAACGGCCTGTCTTGATGTATAATATTTATCAGAGAAATTTATATATTTTTTTCTTTCATCTGTTATTGTCATACCAGCTATTATTATATCTATTTTTTCAGATTCTAATGCGGGAATAAGTTTTTCAAATTTCATAGGTATAAAATTTATTTCTAATTTTGATATTTTTGATATTTCATTCATAAGGTCATAATCAAATCCGCCTATATTTCCATTTGATAAATATCCGAAAGGATAGTCATAAACATATATACCTACATTTACAATTTTATTTGTAGAAGTTTTTTCTTTTGTAATTTTATTATCAGCAGAATTTTGACAGGATATCATTAATGATAAAATCATTAAAATAATTAACATGATTTTTTTCATTTTTCTTTCCTAAAATAGATATATCTTGAATTATAAATATAAATTAATATGCATGCATAAAAAAGTCAAGTAATTTATTATGATTAAATATTCTATTATAAGTAAATAATTATAAACTGCAATATAAAAAATATTGCAAAAACATACTTGCTGTATTATAATATATCATCAATAATATACGAATAAATTTTTTTATCAATTTTTAATTATTAAGATTAATTTTAAAAAGGATATATTTTAATAAATGTCATACGCAGAAAAAATTAGAAATTTTTGTATTATAGCACATGTTGACCATGGAAAAAGCACATTAGCTGACAGAATCATAGAACATACCAAAGCTGTATCAAGCAGAGAAATGAAAGCACAAATTTTGGACTCTATGGATATAGAAAGAGAGAGAGGAATAACAATAAAAAGCCAGGCTGTTAAATTATCTTATCAGGCTAAAAATGGAGAAGTATATACTCTTAATTTGATTGATACACCAGGACACGTAGATTTTAATTATGAAGTTTCACGTTCTCTTGCTGCTTGTGAAGGAGCTATACTTGTTGTTGATGCGGCTCAAGGAGTTGAGGCACAGACTATTTCTAATTTTTATCTTGCTTTTGAAAATAATTTGGAGATTGTTCCTGTTATAAATAAAATAGATTTGCCTGCTGCTAATATTGAACTTTGTAAGGAGCAGATGGAAAAAGAGTTTGGAGTTAATAAAGAAGATATAGTTTTAGCAAGTGCTAAGAATGATATTGGAATAGATGAGATACTTGAAGCGGTTGTTAAGATGATACCAGCTCCAAAAGATAATACTAATAAAAAAACAAGAGCTTTGATATTTGATTCTTATTATGATCCTTTTCGCGGTGCTGTTATGATAGTTCGTATATTTGACGGCTCTATCAAAAAAAATGATAAGCTTCTTTTAATGGAGACAAAAGCAGAATATGAAGTTGAAGAATGCGGGACACTTCTTCTTGGGCTTAAGTCTGCTAATGGACTAAAAAGCGGTGAGGTAGGATATATTATTGCTGGAATAAAAAATATATCTGATATAAAAATAGGAGATACCATCACACTTGAAGAAGACCCTTCTGATGAGCCTTTGATAGGATATAAAGAAGTTTTGCCTATGGTATTTGCTGGTATTTTTCCTGCTGAAGATGAAGATTATACAAACTTACAAAAGGCATTAGAAAAATTAAAATTAAATGATGCTTCTTTAGTTTATGAACCTGAGCGTTCTATAGCTTTGGGTTTCGGATACAGATGCGGATTCTTAGGACTTCTTCATTTAGAGATTGTTCAAGAACGTCTTGAAAGAGAGTTTAATCTTAATCTTGTAATAACAAGTCCTTCAGTAGAAGTTAAATTAAAACTTACAAACGGCGAAGAAAAAATTATTGATAATCCTGCAGATTTCCCATCTGGTCAGTATATAGAAAAATGTTATGAGCCTTTTATTAATGCTCTTATAATAGTGCCGACTGATTATTTAGGAAATATCATTTCTCTTTGTATAGACAGAAGAGGAACACAAACTTCATTAACTTATTTAGATGATAAAAGGGCAGAGATTAAATTTGACTTGCCTTTGATAGAAGTTGTATATGACTTTTATGATAAATTAAAATCTATATCAAGAGGATATGCTTCATTTGATTATGATTTTTCAGATTTCAGAGAAAGTCAAATAGAAAAAATAGATATACTTGTTCATGGTGAAGTAGTGGATGCATTATCATTTATGGCACATAGAAGTAATGCAGAAATCAGAGGAAGACAAATCATAGAAAAGTTAAAGCATCTTATTCCAAAGCATATGTTCCAGATTCCATTGCAGGCTGCAATAGGCGGACGTATAATTGCACGTGAAAATATAAGTGCATTAAGAAAGAATGTTACAGCCAAATGTTATGGAGGGGATATTACAAGAAAAAGAAAACTTCTTGAAAAACAGAAAGAGGGTAAAAAACGCATGAAGGCTATTGGTAATGTTGAAATACCTCAGGATGCATTTATAAGTGTACTTAAAACAGATGATAATAATAAATAATTTCTATATTATTTTTTAGGTATTATATGGAAATTAGAGCTTTAAAATATTTTTTAGCAACTGTAAGAGAAGGCAATGTTACCAAAGCAGCCAAGTATCTTAATTTAACTCAGCCTAATCTATCGCGTCAAATAAATATGCTTGAAAGGGATATAGGGCATAAACTTTTTGAAAGAAAGCATAATAATATAGTTCTCACACCAGAGGGAATACTTTTAAAAAAGAGAGCAGAAGAAATAATTGGAATGATAGATAAAACAAGAGCTGAATTTAATTTTACTGACAAAGTTATAGCTGGAGATATATTTATAGGGGCAGGTGAGACTTGGGCTATGAGCTTGATTGCTTCTGTTATGAAAGATATGCAGAAAGATTATCCTCATATAAAGTATAATATTCATAGCGGTAATTTTCAGGATATTACAGAAAAACTTGATAAGGGATTATTAGATTTTGGATTATTAATTGATCCTGCTGATTTATCTAAATATGATTATTTGAAAGTGCCTGCCAAAGATACTTGGGGGCTAATTATGAAAAAAGATTCAGAGCTTGCCAAAAAGAAAAGTATAGTAAAAACTGATTTATTAAATATTCCTTTAATAATATCAAGGCAGGTAATAGAAACTGAAATGCAGGACAATGATTTTTCTAGGTGGTTTTCTGATACTTTTGATAAGCTAAATATAGTTGCTACTTACAATTTGATTTACAATGCTTTGATTATGGTTAGAGAAGGTATGGGTTATGCTTTAAGTTTGGATAAATTAATTGATAATATGCATAATGAAAATATTTGTTTTATACCTTTAAAACCAAAATTAGAATCTGGTCTTAATATAGTTTGGAAGAAGAATCAGGAGTTTTCAAGGGCTTCAAAAATATTTCTTGATAGGATTAGAAATAAATTTAATTCATAACGCACGGTAAAAAAATAATAAAATATAAATATATTTATTTTTATAATATTTCTATAAATTAAAAAATATTTAATCTTGCGGTAATTGTATAATAAATTTAAAAAAAACTTGGGTGGGTGCTAATAAATTCTAATTAAGATAAAAAATATAAAATAAGTTTTAATACAAAATAAAATTCTAAAATCTTGAGGGTGGGGTTTAGAATAAAATTTTTTAACTTTATTTACATCTGCCCGCCCTTTATGCTTTTTAATTTAAATAGTTATTTTTATCTTTACTTAATTATAGTTTATACTGAAAATATAACGCCCGCCCAAGTATTATTTAAATTTATGATGAACATACCGCACAGTTAATGAAATTATTAAAATAGATTAATTAATAATTTTAATTTATATCATAATTAAAGCTTTGTTTACCGTGCGTCAAGCATTAATACTTGGGTGTTTTTTATTTTAATAGACTGAAATTATTTCAAATTTTCTTTGAAGAACTGTGATAATTTATCAAAAGGAATTTTTTCCATATTGTCATATAAATCAACATGGTCAGCATCTTCTACTATTACTAATTCTTTTGGTTCTAATGCTTCTTTATAAACATCTTCAGAATAGTATCTTGAATGTGCTCTGTCTCCTGCTATTAAAAGTATAGGAGTAGGAGAAACATCTTTAATATTAGCCATTAAAGGGAAATTCCAAAATGATACAGGCATTGTAGCAGTCCAAGAAGTAACAAAGTTTATAGCTCTAGGATGATAAGCTCTTTTAGCATAATAGTTGTAGAAAGCAGCAAATACAGGATCAGCATTTTCAGGAAGTTCTTCTGGTACAACCATAGCAGAAGCCATTAAATTATTATTTTCATCAAAATATGGTTCATGATTACCTAAAGCATAAGTTTTGCTTTCAGCGTCTTTCCAACGCTGCTCACTTAAATATTCTCTTATTTTTCTTCTTTGCTCAGGAGTATAATAATCTTGATGTCCTTTGCTCATATCTCTTGACATATCATACATAGAAGTAGTTGCTACAGCTTTTATTCTAGTATCAGTTCCAGCTGCAGTGATAGCCATACCAGAAAGTCCGCAAATACCTATTGCACCAATACGGTTTCTATCTACATAATCAAGTAAACCCAAATAATCTACAGCAGCACTGTAATCTTCAGTAAATATATCAGGTGAAGAAGTATTTCTTATCTCTCCTCCGCTCTCTCCTGTAAAAGAAGGATCGAATGCTAAAGCAATAAATCCGTAAGCAGCCATTTCTTGAGCATATAATCCTGAAGCCTGTTCTTTAACTGCTCCAAATGGTCCAGATATAACTATTGCAGGATTTTTTTGATTAGTATAATTTTCTGGTAAATATAAATCCCCTGCTATTTCTATACCATATCGATTTTTAAATCTTACTTTTTTCATTTCTATATTTGTGTAAATTTTAAAAACTCTTGTATCCATATTATCTCCTCCTTTAGATTGATTATTTTGTGATTGATTATTATTACAAGATATTAAAAAAGTTAGTATAAAAGTTACTGATAATATTATTTTTTTCATATAACTCTCCTCAAATTATATTTTCAGTTTTTATTTATAAATTTCTTATTATTTTAGCAGGCACTCCTCCAACTATCACATTAGAAGGAATATCTTTATTTACTAAAGAACCAGCAGCTATTATAGAGTTATCGCCTATACTTACACCTGGCAGTATATTTGCTCCAGAACCTATCCAAACATTATTTCCTATTGTTACTTTTGATGGATATGTTGTACTTCTGTTTTGTATTTCTATTCCATGATTTAAAGTTGATATAGTAACATTCATACCAATAAATACATTATCTCCTATAGTGATTCCTCCTCTGTCTTGAAATGAGCATCCGCAGTTAAAAAATACATTCTTTCCTATTTTAATATTTCTTCCAAAGTCTGTATAAAATGGAGGAAAACATGTAAAACTTTCATCTATTTTTTCACCAGTTAATTGTTCAAATAATTTTCTTACCTCATCTGTAGTATGATAGATATTATTGATTTCCATTGTTACTTTTATTGCATTTTGAGAGCATTCATATAAAAGAGGCGATAATTCTTTATCTTCGCTTGATATGTGATTGCCTTCTTTACAGTATTTTATAAATTCCTCTATATTCATTTAATTAGTTCCTTTTATTTTTATTTATTTGTATTTTATAGAAAAAATTAATTATATCAAATATTTATGTGTTATATAGTTTTATACTTAAAAGGTATATTATTATTTGTTAAAAGTTAATATTGTTTTATCAAAATGAATTTGCTTTTTTCTATTTTATATATCATACTATAAATAGACAGTATTGTATCTAATGCTGTAAATAATTATTGAAAGGATTTGCAATGACAGAGAATTTTATACCTAATAAGAAAGTGTTCGTATTTGATACAAATGTTATACTGCATGATTTTAAATCAATATTTTCTTTTGAAAAAACTAATATAGTTATACCTATTACGGTTTTAGAAGAAGTTGATAAGTTCAAAAAAGGAAGTGATACAATCAATTTCAATGCCAGAGAGTTTATACGTGAGCTTGATGTTATTGTAGAGAAAAATGAGGAGCTTCAAAAAACTAAAGATATATTTAGGAAAGGTGCTTTGCTTGATAATAAAAGTAAAGTATTTATAGATGTTAACAATGAAGAGAGAGAAGAATTTAAAAAAATATTTGCGGGAAATATACCTGATCATAAGATACTTTCATGTGCATATAATATAAAATGTGAAAATCAAAGGGTAATTCTCATAACTAAAGATATTAATATGAGAATGAAGGCTAGAAGTTTAGGTATAGATACTCAAGATTATAATACTGACAAGATAGAAAAATTATCTTCATTATTTACAGGTATAGAAAGCATATCTGGAGATAATGCACGTATTTATATAAAAGAGCTTAATGAAAATAAAGAAATAGCAGTAAATGGAGAGCATTCTATTTATCCTAATACATATTTCTGCTATAGAGTAAAAGAAGATGATGAGGCTGTTATAGGAAAATATAAAGAAGATACTAATACTATAATTCATGTTGATACTGATATAAATGCTTATGGAATAAAACCTAGAAATGAAGAGCAGGCTATGGCTTTAGATATTTTGCTTGATAATAATGTTCCTTTAGTTACTATAATGGGTAAAGCAGGAACAGGAAAAACACTTTTAGCATTGGCTGCTGCTTTAGCAAAAAGAAGAGAGTACAGACAAATACTTTTAGCCCGTCCTGTAGTAGCACTTTCTAATAAAGATTTAGGATTCCTTCCTGGGGATGTTAATAGTAAATTGGATCCTTATATGCAGCCTTTATTTGATAACCTTTCAGTGATACAGCATATTCATTCTGATGACAGCGATGAAAGTAAGAATATAAAAAAAATGCTTGAAAATGAAAAAATAGTAATTTCTCCTTTAGCATATATTAGAGGAAGAAGTTTGAACAAAATTTATTTTATAGTAGATGAAGCACAGAACCTTACTCCTCATGAAATAAAAACTATTATAACAAGAGCAGGTGAAGGAACAAAAATAGTTTTCACAGGAGATATTCATCAGATAGATACTCCTTATTTGGATGAAAGAAACAATGGTCTTACTTATTTGATAGACAGAACAAAAGGAGAAGTTTTAAGCGGTACTGTAACACTTGAAAAAGGAGAGCGTTCACAGCTTGCAGAACTTGCTGCTAATGTTTTATAAAAATTATAAAATTATTTAA
>CALXXQ010000008.1 GCA_944392715.1 uncultured Brachyspira sp. | reverse complement strand
CTGAAGAATAATTAAATGTATAATCTTTTTCTCTTAAATTATTTTCTATTATTTTTATTTTCTTTCTTAAAGCGGATAAAGTTTTTCTGTATTCTTTATTATCCATATTTAAAAGCTTTATTAATTCCATTGCAATGTTTCTTGTATTTTTTGATGAAGTATTCTCACTAGGAAGCCATTTAGCAAGAAGCGAAACATTATCAGTAGTTTAATCTTTTTCTAATTGCTCTAATATTAGATTTTTTGTAAAATCAGAAATATTTTTATTTTCTTTATTCTCATACCATATATAAATGATATCGTCCCATCTTCCAAGATCTGGTATAGTTTTAAGAATTTCTATTGCAGTGAGAGTATGATTTTGTTTAATCATAATATTAATATATTTTCTGAAAACTTCTCTCTCACCAATACCTTTTCTTATATCTCTTAAATACATTATAGATTTAGCTGTAAGTTCTGTACTTTCTCTCCAAGCATCTATAAAATATTTTAATAATTCATCATCTTTTTTTAATCTGCTTGCTCCCATAGTCGCAAATAAATCTATTACACCGCTTAATGATGAAACATTTGTATCAGCAAAATTCTGCGTATAAGTTTTATTAAAAGAATTTTTAAGCAAATCTAAAAAAGACATAAAATAATTCTCCCATAATAAAAGTTCTATAATAAAAAATATTCTATGCCTATAATTAAATAAGCATAGAATAAAAAAACTAGACACGATATACCATTAAAAAATGGCTGAAGGGAGTCAATCCTTCTATAAAATGGAGACTTAATAAATTGCTGTTCGTGTCTAAAAATTATTATTGCAAAATAAAAAACTAGATTCCATTTTAATCCAGATTGTGGCTTAAATATATTGCTGTTGGAATCTGTTTTAATTTTATGTTTAATATATTATTTTGTCAATGTTAAATATATTATTAATTAAAATCTCATTAACGCACGCTGAATGAATTTTTATTTATCATTTAAATTACAGTTTATAATTAACATATATTTTTAACTTTACTCCATGTGCGGTGTGAAAATTATAAAATTAAATAACTATATCTGTACTATCTTGTAAATTATATTTTGTAATATTTAATGTTTTTAAATTAAAAGGATATACATTAAAATGATATTGATTTTTAACTTTACTTTCATCAAATAGAGTTCTGTTATAATTTTTATTTTTCTTTTGATTTGTACTTTGGCATATATTTATATTAGAAGTATTTATTTTCTTATCAGATATTAAATAAAAATAAATATTATCAACTTGAGAATAAGCAACTAGAACATACATTACTCTCATATATGCACCCAAAAATTGCCAATATAATTTATCTAAATCTTTATCATGAATATCTTTTTTTAATTCTATTATATGCAAATCTAAATTATTACTTTGATTTTTTCTTATAATAACAGCATCAGCACATTTAGCCATTCTTATATAATTAAATTTATTATTTCCTTCAATATTTGTTGTGCATATAGACTTAGATAATAATTTTATATCACATTCCATTTTTGAAGTAGTATCTATGATATGAAATGTATTTTCTAATATTTGAAAATTATACATTTCTATTTTAAATAGAGTATCAAGTTCAAAAAAATTTTCCATATAATATCCTAAAATTAATTTAAATACTTTCATTAATTTCATCATATTCATTTGAAGCTTCATTGATATAATCATGGAAAGTTTCTATATAAAAACCATTTTTTTTATTTCCTTCTAATGGTATTATATTTGTTGTATTATCTTTATCTGTATTAAATTGATATATTCTTATCTTTTCAATATCTATAATGTCATTTTCCGTATAAGAATATTTTTTTAATATATTATTTTGGTTATCTTTATCATTTATAGAATCAAGTTTTATCATATTATTTATATGTTCTAAAATTGTATCACTATGAGTTGATATTATAAGATTTATATTTTTATTTACTAAATTAATAATTATTCTAGTCATTTGTTTTTGAAGTTTAAGATGCAATGACATTTCAGGTTCTTCTATAAAAAAAGTTCTAATATCTTTACCATATTTTAAAAATAAATATAATGGTGCAATTTCTGTAATTACTGCCGAGTTTAAATACATTGGAATTTTTAAATTTGTATTATCAGGATTATAATAATAACCTCCTGTTTCAGAATTAACTTCAATACTTCCCTGAATCATATTATGAAATATTTCTATTATATCTGTATATTCTTCATTTATTCTATATTCTTTTGACAAATCAATTAAATTATTTATAAAATCACTAATAGGCTTTTGAAATAAAGTCTTAATTTTTTGATTTTCAATATTAAATGCTGAAGTTATAGATTGTTTAGCCAAATCCCTATAGGATAAGAAAAAACCTGTTCTTGATGCTGGTAAAAATATTTTTTTGTTATAATAAATATTAAATATATATTTTGTCATAATAGAAAAAATATATATTATAATATCTAATGTACTAAAATCTGGAATATCACCATATATAGAATATTTATCAAAATGATTCTTATATAAAATACTCATTTTATTTTTATGCTCTAATAAAATTTTAAAATCAGTTTTATATATGTCTAAATTTATATAATCTAAATTAATTAAATTATCAATATCGTTAAATATAAATTGCAATATTTTTTCTTTGTATTTATTAAGAAGTAAATTAAATAAATTATTAAGTAATTTTAATTCTTCCAATGATAAAAAAAATGTTTCATCTAATGTTTGTTCTGCACAAAATATATTTTGATTTTTGGAAGCATTAATAAAATAATTATTATGTGATTTCATTATTTGAGAATAATTTTCTTTATTATATTCTAAATGCTTATTTATAATATTTTCTATATCTTCATATTCTTTCAAACTAAATAAAAAATCTTTATCTTGAAATAAAATATTTGCAATTTCTTCTGAATAATTTGCAAATCCATATATTAATGTCATCAAATAACTTTTACCGCTATTGTTATCACCTATAAATAAAACTAAATCTGAAAGTTCTATTTTTGCTTCTTTAATCTTTCCAAAATTTTTTACTACAAGTTTTGAGTATGACATTATTTTTCCTTTGATAATAATTATTTTAAATTATTATATCATATTTTTTAATAAAACAGTTAAGAAAATTATAAATTTAAATAACGCTTGGGCGGGTGCTAAAATTTTTAAATAGGTTATAAAGATAGTTAATATAAAAATTCAAAAATTCGTTATAAAGAATAAAGGGCAGGGAATGTAATAAAAGTTTTAAAGCTTAAATTACATTTGCCCACCCTATAAGTTTATAATTTCAATTTGCAATATAATTTTTTATTTCTTTACCACTTAATTAGAATTCATTAGCACCCACCCAAGCATTATTTAATTTTATAGTATATACCGAAACAACTGCATTTTTGAGCTAAAACTATGGTATTATAACATATTTAATACATATTATTAGAATATAAAGTTTTAGCAATTGCGTTTTCGCGAAGCGTGCCTGCGGCAGCAACTTTGACGAAGTCGCGACAAAAAAGTAGATAACATTTATATTAAGTCTATTAGTTGACAAACTTCAATATAGCTATCTATTTTTATTTACAATAAAAAATCCAAAATAAATTATTAGCAATCCTATAACAAGGCTTAATATATAAGAAATAGTATCAGAAAGTGGAAGTTTTATATTTTTTGGTTCATCAGGATCATACCATAAAGGCAATTCATCGCCTACTTTTCTAAATGGATAATGACTTCTTAAAGTAGTATATAATGTTCCATGATTATCAGCTTCATAGCTTATTACCATTACCTTTTTATATCCAGTTTTTCTAGGGTTATATACTATTTTTTTTCTATCTAACTCTTCAACCACTCCTACAGTATGAATATAATTTCTTGTATTAATAAAGGAAAAGAATCCTACTACCCCATCAAAAGTTAAAAATATTCCTACAGAACATACTAATATTTTTTCTATAATTGAAATTTTTTTTCTATTCATTATTACCCATCCACTATTTTTTAATAATATATAAAATTTAAAACAATATTAATTATTCATTAAAATAGTTTAACCTTCACTTTAATTTACAACACTTTAACATATAAAAACTAAAAATCAATATACATTATAATGCTTTCAGTTTTGAAAATTTATGCTATACTAAAAGAAGTATGCAAAACAAAGATAATAAACAAAATAATAAAAATTACTATTCATTTTCTGATTATGTAAAAAATAAATTCGGAGTTAAAGTAGGTAAGATTTCTATAGATACAGATTTCGGCTGTGCCCATAAAGCTAATGATGGAGGGTGCAGATTCTGTAATTTAAATAGCTATAAACCTCCTTATGTAACTGAAGAAGATATAAATAATCAATGGATAAACGGATTAAAAAATTATAAAGGTAGATATCAAAAATTCTACGGATATTTTCAGTTAGGCACACCATTATCTCCATTAGCTTCTAAAGAATCATTAAAGTATGCTAATAAATTAGTGCATTTTGATGAATGCGTTGGATTAATGTTTGGAGCAAGAAGTGATATGCTTGAAGATGAGGTACTGAAGGAACTTAATGATTTATCTGAATTATCAGGAAAAGAAATTTGGCTTGAAATGGGACTTCAATCTTCAAATGATAAAACTTCAAAATTCATTAATAGAGGTCATGATTATAAATCTTTTGCTGAAATGGTAAATCATATAAAAACAAATTATAGCAATATCATAATATGCACTCATATAATATTCGGACTGCCTAAAAAATTTAATGATAATGACAAAACAACAATAGAATTAGAAAGCAGAGATGATATGATAAAAACTGTTAAAGATATATCAGCTTTAAAAATTGATGCTGTCAAATTTCATCAGCTTGATATAGTAAAAGATTCTTATTTTGAAAAAATGTATAAAGATTATGAGTTTCCTACTTTAGATGAAGATTTTTATATAGATTTAATGAGTGAGGCAATTTCTTTTACAAGGTCAGATATTATAATAGCTCGTTTAATGGGAGATAGTTTGGGAGATAGTTTAATAGCCCCTAAATGGAAAAAATCAAAGGGAGAAATAATAAATCTCATATCTAAAAAAATGAGAGAGAAAAATATAGTTCAGGGAAGTAATATTTAGGAATTATATTTTATTTCGTATTTATCAAAAAAAATATGTATTATATATTTAAGTTATGAAAATTTATTATTTATAATAAAAAATAATTTGTATAGAATGTATGTTTTTACATTAAATATAATATCCGAATTTAGTAGCATATTTAAAACTTAATAAATATATTTTTTATACTATAAAATTGTAATATAATTTGCAAATGCATATAAATTGAATATACTATTTTTTAAATAGATAAATTAAGGAAAATTTTATGGAAGAGCAAAAAGTAAAAAAAGATTACTTATTATTAAAGCTTTTATTAGGAATAGCTTTAGGTATTATAATAGGTATGGTATCAAATGAGGCTTTAATTAATGTTATACAGTCTATAAAGTATGTACTTAATCAAGTAATATCATTTATGGTTCCTTTAATTGTATTAGGTTTTATTGCACCTGCTATTACTAGAATGGGAAGCAGGGCAAATAAAATGTTAGGCGTTATTCTTGCACTTGCATATTTTTCTTCAGTTGGAGCAGCTTTATTTTCTGCTATTGCAGGATATATAATAATACCTAATTTAAATATAGCTTCAAATGTTGCTGGAGGAAAAGAACTTCCTGAAATAATATTTAAATTAGATATTAATCCTGTATTTCCTGTAATAACTGCTTTGTTCTTGGCTATATGCGGAGGAGTAGCTGTTGTAAAAACTAAATCTAAATATTTTGAAAATCTATTAGATGAACTTAATAATATAATATTATTTTTAGTAAATTATATAGTAGTACCGATATTGCCATTTTATATAGGTTCTACTTTTGCAACTTTATCTTATGAAGGTACTATTATTAAAAGCGTACCTGTATTTTTAATAATTATATTAATAGCTATAGTAGGACATTTTATATGGCTTACAGTTTTATATTCTATAGCTGGTATTGTATCAAAGAAAAATCCTATAAGAGTATTTAAGCATTATGGACCTGCTTATTTTACTGCTGTAGGTACTATGTCATCTGCTGCTACTTTACCAGTTGCATTAAAATGTGCAAGTAAATCTGATGCTTTAGATAAAGATATTGTAAACTTTGCAATTCCTATGGGAGCAACTATACATTTATGCGGATCGGTATTAACAGAGACTTTCTTTGTTATGACTATATCTAAGATATTATATGGACAGCTTCCTGCTGTTGGAACTATGATTTTATTTATTATACTTCTTGGTATATTTGCTGTTGGTGCTCCTGGAGTACCTGGCGGAACTGTAGTTGCTTCTTTGGGTATAATCATTTCTGTTTTGGGATTTAATAATGATGGTACTGCTTTGATACTTGCTATATTTGCATTGCAGGATAGTTTTGGTACTGCATGCAATGTTACAGGTGATGGTGCTTTAGCTTTAATACTTCAAGGTATTTTTAAGAAAGATAAAGCTAGCTAAAATATTTTGTTTTACTTCTTAAAAGAATAAGCAGGCTTTATTTATAGTCTGCTTATTTTTTATATTATTAGTTGAAAATATTTTGAATTATAATTTAAATAATAAGCTAAAAACGTATTAATTGTATTTTAGTTGGTTTATTATAATAAATTATATATATATATTGAAAAAAATTGATTTTAATATACCATAAAGTTATTATTTATGAAAAAATCTATTTTATTTTTTACTTTATTATTTATTTTATGTACCAATTCTTGTGTTATTCTTTATTCGCAAACCTTAAAACCATTTAGAAAATTATATACCATACAAACAAAAAAGTTTGAAATAATTTTTCCAATGGAATCGAGGAGAACAGCAGAAAACCTTGCTAAAACAGCAGATGATATATATGAAAAATATTCTAAACTTTTAAATAGTACAGTAGCAGGAAAAATAGCAATAACAATTACTCCAGATTTCAATTTATTTAATTCAGCTGCTATGATACTTCCATATTCTAGCTTGATATTATTTGATACTAATTTAGATGAAAATATAATGAGTCTTAGCAATAATTTTGAATCAGTATTTATACATGAACTTACTCATTTACTTTCTATGACTTCAGAAAACACAGGGCTTTCAACTAAAATATTTGGTAATTGGGCATCTTTTGTTCATATTAATGCTATGCCTTTTATGATTGAAGGCGGACCTGTCAGTATGGAAAGCTATAGCGGATATGGAAGGGCAAATGATCCTCTTGTTAAACAGAGATTAAGACAAGATATGTATGAAGGAAATTTCAGAACTCCGATTCAAACTTCTTATTTATGGACTAAAAGACCTTATGGAAATGTTTATTATGAATACGGCGGGCTTTTTGTAAAATATATTCAGGAAAGATTTGGAATGGAAAAATATAATGAGTTTTGGAAAAAGATGCAGACTAGATTTTATTTTTCATTTCTTATTTATAATTCTGGAGTTTACGGAGCTTTTAAAGATGTTTATGGTATAAGCTTTATTGAAGTATGGTCTGATTTTCAAAACTCTCTTACTTTAGAAAATGTCAATCCAAGCGAAGAATTAAGAGTTAATGATAAAGCAACTTTTATTAATGATATTTATTCATATGGGGATACAGTTTATTATATAGACGGAGATATTGGTGGATTATATTCTTATAAAAAAAATAGAAATAATATTGATGACAAAAAAGATTTGAAATTAGAGTTTTTAATAGATGTAAATTCTGAAAGCTTAGATATATCAAAAGATGGCAATTATGCTTTAATAGTTTCTATAATGTATAATGCGGGACTTTATAAATATATTATTAAAGAATATGATTTAAATAAAAAGAGAAGAACAAAAAGAAAATGGTTTGATATGCAGTATGCCAGATACTTTAGAGATGGTATTATAGGAATATCAAAAGATTTGCATAATTCTATTTTGGTGTATATAAATGAAAATAATGAAAAAGAAATACTTCTTGAGGCTAATGATAGTTTTGGATATGGTTTTCCTGCTGTTATAGATGATAATAATATAGCATTAATAGTTACAGAAAATGGAGTAAAGCATATAGCAATATTTAATTATAATGATAAATCTCTTAAATATATTGATACTAAAGATAATACTCTTGATTATGTAAGATATTTAAGATATTCAAATGATAAGCTTATTTTTTCATATAATAATAATGACAGATATTATAAATTAGGTGAAATAGATTTAAGTAATAATAGTATGAAGCTTTATACTAAAGATTATTCTGGCGGTGTATTTGGGGCAGTTTATGCAGGAGATGAGATATACTATAAAGGAAGATTTTCGCAGCATGACAGACTTATGAGGTATAATGACAATGAGTCTGCGGTAAAAAATTTTACGTACTTGCCTAAAACGATTAATAAATATGAGTTTACTCCTCAAATGGATTTAGGTAATTATAATGCTTTTAAATATTTAAGACCTTGGACTATGTGGATACCTCTTCCGCAAGCAAATGAGACATTTCCTTTTATTGTTAATGGCCTTGGAATTTTTTCTGTTATAGCTACTCCAGCTTTAAATAATTTAGCTATAATATGGCTTGGCTATGATATACCTTCAAATTTTCTTCAAACTGAATTGCAAATTACTTCCTATAGTTTTCTTTATCCTTTATATTTTGGATTTAAAAGCGATGTAGTATATTCTACTTATAACTATTGGAGATTAAACTCTTTTATTGCTATGCAGTTTATTATTAATACAGAAAGCGATAAGCTTTATTTTTTACTTGAGCCTACAGTATCAGGTAATTTATTTTCTGAATTTGTTAATCCTCAGACTAATACTTCAAGTGCATTTACTTGGAAATATTCTTCTTGGACTCTTAATGCATCTCTCAAAGCTTCTTTACTATTTAGAGTTGGAAGTGATAAGCCTTATAGAGATGATTTAGTTAATATTACAGTTATTCCTACATATTCTATAAAATATAATAAATTTGCTATAGATTTCAGTACAAAATTTCAAACAAGATATGTACCTATTAGAGCGAGTTTTTACGGCTCTTATGCATTTGATAGTACAGCAGCATTTGACGGATCTTCTACAATATTTGGTTCAAGAGAAGTAAAAGCACCTGAAGAGTTTTATGCTTATGTGAGAAATAACAAATATAATGATAATTATTTCTTAGGCGGGGATTTTGAGCTTTTAGGTTATTTGGATTCTCAGTTTAATTTAAGCCATATATATTTTGATAATTTCTTTGCTTCATTTTCATATAGATATGCTTATTATAGTAAAGATTATATGCAGTCTATTGCTTTAAAAGCTGGATTTAATGCAAGCATACCAGTGTCGGGACATCAAAATATATTTACAGGAGAGCCTTATTTATTATTAGCCTTAATGCTTCCTAAAGATTTTAAAACAATAATTTCAGGAAAATATCCTACTCTAAATGATATTTATATAGGCTTCGGACTTCAAATGTCTTGGTAATATAATTTTATTTTTTATTCAAAAATTAAAACAGCTTTTTTTATATCATTATTTTTATCATCAAATAATTTGAAAGCTTTATCTATATCATTAAAATTAAATCTATGCGATATCATTTTTGATAAATTTAATTGCCCGCTTTCTACACTATTTATAACATTTTCAAATTGTCCGTATTGTATTCTAGAACCTATAATATCAAGTTCTTTATAAGTTATTTTATACATAGAAATTTTTGACAGTTCATTAGGATATCCCATTACAACTATACGTCCTGCATTTGATGATATATCTATTAAGTCATTTAATGAATCAGCTATTCCTATTGCATCTATTGAAACATTTGCTCCAGACATATCAGTATATTCATTAACTTTTTCCAATAAATTTTCATTTTTTGTATTTATTGTATATTTAGTTCCAAGATTAATAGCTTCTTTAAGCTTATCATCAGAAATATCAGCAGCTATTATATTTTTTGTTATAAGAGATGCAGCTTTTATAATACTTCTTCCAAGAGAACCAGCCCCCAAAACAAAAACTATATCATCATTTTTTATTTTAGCTCTATTAACTGTATGAAATGCTATTGTAAAAGGCTCTATCATAACAGCATCTATTAAATCAATATTATCAGGAATTTTATGAATATATTTTTCATTTACAACTATATATTCTCTATGTCCTCCGTCTATATAAACACCTCTCACTTTTAAATCACTGCAAGCATTAAATCTTCCAATACGGCATGCATAACAATTTCCGCAGCTTTCTATTTGATCAATGGTTACTCTATCTCCTATTTTTATTTTTGATACATTAGAACCTATATCTTCTACAGTACCAGTTATTTCATGTCCCATTATTATAGGGTATTTTACTTTTTGCAAATCTCCATGATAAATATGCACGTCTGAACCGCATATACCTACTGCTTTAACTTTTATAAGTACATCTTTTGTGTCTGTAATAATTGGTTTTTCTAAATCTTTGCATAATATATTTTTAGGCGATACTGTTACAAAAGCTTTCATAATTATCCTTTTAATAATTATTATTTATTATATTAGGTAAATATTAAATCATAAATAATATAAAATGTAAAATTCTGTTTTTATTTCATATATTAAAATAAATTTTTTTATAATTTTTTATTAATTATTAGGAACTTTTAATTATAAACTTCGTCTAATAAAATGAGTTAAATTTAAAAATAAGAGGATTTTATTATGAAGAATATTTTTTCTATTACATTTTTTGCATTATTTTTATATATATTTCTATCTATGTCATTATTTGCTGAAGTAAATGATGATTATTATTGTTCACAAGAGCCTTATAGTTATTTTATTTATAATGAGGCTTCTCTTACTCAGGAACAATTAGAAAAAATAATTCAATTAAAAACTGAGTATCAGCCTAGAATTGCAGAGTTAAGAAATAAAATGTATTTAGAAAAAGTAAAAATGAATTTGGAAATGTCTAAGAAAAATCCTGACGCTCTTATTATTAATAATTCTATGAAATTAAATAATGAGTATTCAAAAGAATTTAGAAAAATAGCTAATGAGTTTTTGAAAGAGTATAATAAAATAAAGAATAATAGGTAATTTATATAGGAATATTTTTTAAGGAGAGATTATATTTATTTTCTCTCCTTTTTTATTATTTAAATAAATTATTTTTTATGTATAATATAATGAGTATCTACTTTATAAGGATATATTGTATGAAAAAAATATTTGTTTTAATATTATTATTTGCCTTATCATCTTTTTTATTCTCCTATCATTATCATTGTGATTATATTTATGATTATTTTCTAATAAATGAAGAAGGTTTAACAGAAAATCAATTGCAGAAAATAATAGAATTAAAGACAGAATATCAGCCTAAATTTCATGAATTGAAGCAAAAAATTAATATAGAAAAAATAAAAATAGATATAGAAATGTGTAAAGAGAAAAGAAATCAAAAAATTATAGATGAAAGTATACAATTAAATATAGAATATAATAAAGAATTAAAAAAAAATAGCCAATGAATTTTTGAAGGAATATAATAAAATAAAAGCAGAAAATTAATATATGAATTATTATAATTTTATTAATAATATGAAAGCAGATTCATGTATTTCTCTTCTTAAGAAACTTAATTTTGAAACTTTAGAAAATAATGATATATATTTTTATGATTTTATAAAAAAAACAAAAGATAGTAATAAATTAAATATACGTTATAATGATATAGCTATAATTCAAATATTAATAGATTCTTATATAGATGAATGTGCCTATAATGGCGATGATGAAAGTTTTGAAAATGTTATAGGTGGTATTAATTCTATCCTTATAAAAAATAGTAATAATATTTATGCTAGAAATAAGGCTGCTTTTTTATATTATACAAAATATATTTATGATTTTGATAATATTTATTATGATTTGGCATTGGATCATATAAATAAAATTATACATTTTGATAATGAAGTGAGTTATTTTATTTTAGCCATACTTTATCATTTTAAATATATTAATACTAAAGATAATGAATATTTTAATAAAGCTTTAGACTGCTATAAAGAGGTTCTTAATTTAATAGATAATGATATTAATTTAAGCTATAATATTTTTTTATTGTACAATTATAAATATTCTAATGCAGAAAAAGAAAAATATTTTGATATTGCTGCTGAGGCATATTTAAATATTTTAGATTTTGATAATGATAATGTTTTTGCATTGTATTATGTATCAAAATTATATAAAGATAAATTTCTATTTACTAAAAATCCAGATTATTATCTTCTTTCTATAAATTATTATATAGAATTGTATTATACAAGCAATGATATTAATACTTTACTCAATATTGGTTTTTTACATGCTATTATGTTTAAATATAGCAAGTATATATATTTTTCTGATGATTCAATTTCAATACTGAAAAAAATAGAAGATGTAAGTGATCATGATTATATTTTATATAATATTTTAGGATATACATATAGCATGAAATACAGCCTAACTAAAGATAAAGAAGACTTTACTATTGCTATGAATTATTATAATAAGGCTAGAGATATTGATAATAATTCATATTATTTTATGGCTTATCTTTATATATTATGCTATAAAAATACTAGAGATGAATTATATTTTAATGCTGCTTTATCTTCTTTTAATCATTTAGATTTAGATGACTGTGATATATTAAACTCAATTGCCTATTTATATGAAACAAAATTTTCAATAACTAAAAACAAAGATGATTTTGATAATTCATTATTTTTTTATAATAAAGCATTAGCTATAGATTCTGATTATTTTTATACATATGTTAATAGATTTGAATTATATAGATTAGCATTTTATTATTTTGATGATTCAAATTATTTCACACTTGTATTAAATGATTATGAGAAATTATTACAATATGGGCAATTAGATAATGATGATAATTTAAGATATTATGTTAATTATAATATCGGATGCTTTTATTATAATTTATATTCTGATAGTTTAAAAGATAGTTTTTTATCTTCTAATTATAATTTAAGAGATGAGTTTTTTAGTAAATCATTATTATTTTTTTCTAATTCAAATTCTTATATTGCTATAAGTGATCTTTATAGACTTAAATATATAGAAGATCATAATACAGATAAATATTTTGAATTATCTTTATCTTATATAGATAAGCATTTTAAAGATTTTAAATATGATATAAAAAATTTATCTCAAAAAGCTATTCTTTATTATGAAAAATATAGGGTAAAAAAAGACTTAGAATATTTTAATATTGCTTTGGATAATTTTACATATGCTTTAGAAATAAATAAACATGATAAAACATTATATTATAATTTAGCTCTTCTTCATCATTTTAGAATAATAGAGAGCAGATTTGAGAACTATAAATTAGCTGAGAGTAATTATCTCGAAGCTATTAATATTGATAATATATATTATATGGCTATAGAAAATTTAGGTTTTTTGTATTATATAGTTTATGGGGTTTATAATGTTAATGGAATATTTAATAATTCTTTTTCATGTTTTGAAACTACATTAAATAATGATGAAAAATCATTAATAGCATTAGAGGGCTTTGGAGATTTATATAGCTTGAAAATTGTCAATAATGATTTTGATAGAGAAACTAAGTATGAATATATTATAAAATGCATAGACTATTATGATAAAGCCATCAATAATGGAATAGCAATAAATGTAGTATATAAAAAAATAATTAATATTTATTTTATACTTTTCAGTGAATATAGTGATAGAGCTTTTATAAATGATTATTTTGACAAATATATTAACCTTTTATCTGAAGATAGAATATTGGCAAATAAATATTTATTTATATTAAATAATGTTATGTACAATATGAATAAAAATAATAAATATTTAATAAAAGCAGGAAAATGTCTCAATAGTATTAGTATAGATATATTTTCTGTAAAATTATGCATTGATTATTTTCAATATTTATTTGATATTACTAAAAAAGTGAAGTATGAATTATTTGCATTGTTTTATTTAGAATATTTATCTGGTATAGAAAAGAATAATATAGATCATTATTTTAATATGGGAAATATGCATTATAATATTTTTTTAAAAACTAAAAATTATGAATATATAATTCATTCATTTCATTGCTACAGCAGAGTTTTAGATATTGATTCAAATTATCCTAATTGTAATTATAATAAAGCTTTAATATTAAAACATTTATTTGAAAAGACATTGAAGATTGATTATATAGAAAATGCTTTTAATAATTTATTTAGATCTATAAAGCTTGGAAATATAAAAGCTTATTCTCTTATGGCTGATATATATATTTCTCTTTATAAAAAACATGAGCAAAAAGAAGAATATTTGGATAAAGCAATAGAGAATTATAATAAGTCTATAGAGAACAAATATTATGGTAAGAATGGATATGAGGTATATTTTTCTATTGGTATTTGTTATTATTTCAAATATAAGATAAATAAAAACATTGATGACTATTTTAAAAATTCTCTTCATTATTATAAGAGGGCTCTAAGTATAAATAAAAAAAATATGAAAATAAAAAGATTTATAAGATATTTGCAAATAGTGAAAAAATTACCTCCAACTTCTTAATTTGATTTAAATATCACAAAGATGTATAATAGTAAACATAATATTTAATATAAGGGGTAGTAAATATGAGTTTTAATTTTTATATGCCTAGCAAATTAATTTTTGGTGCAGGCTCATTAGATAAATTGCATAAACAAAAATTACCAGGAAGAAAAGCATTGATTGTAACAGGCGGAACTTCTATTAAAAAATATGGCTATTTAAAAAGATTAGAAGAGCAATTAGATAAGGCAAATATAAATCACTGTTTATTTGATAAAATACTTCCAAATCCTATAAAAGACCATGTAATGGAAGGAGCTGCTTTAGCAAAAAAAGAGAATTGTGATTTTGTTATAGGTATAGGCGGAGGAAGCAGTATTGATTCATCAAAGTCTATTGCTGTAATGGCTACTAATGAAGGCGACTATTGGGATTATATATTCGGAGGTACAGGAAAAGGAAAACCTGTTCCTAATGATCCTCTTCCTGTTGTTGCTATAACTACTACTGCTGGAACTGGTACTGAGGCAGATCCTTGGACTGTAATAACAAATGGAAAAGAAAAAATAGGTTTTGGTTATGAGAAAACTTATCCTTATCTTTCTATAGTAGATCCTGAACTTATGAAAACAGTTCCTCCAAAGCTTACAGCTTATCAGGGTTTTGATGCTTTATTTCATAGTACTGAAGGATATATTAATAAAATAGCAAGTGAGATGAGTGATTTATTTGCATTAAAGGCAATAGAGCTTATTGGAAAAAGTTTGGCGGATGCTGTTAAAGATGGAAATAATATGGAAGCTAGAGAAAATGTTGCTATGGCAAATACTTTATCTGGAATAGTTGAAAGTACTTCAAGCTGTACTGCTGAACATTCTATTGAACATGCTTTAAGTGCTTATTATCCTAAATTAGAACATGGAGCAGGGCTTATAATCATTAGTAAAGAGTATTATACTGCAATTGCAAATGCTCATGACTGTGATGAAAAAATGATAAATATGGCCAAAGCTTTAGGTAAAAAAGATGCTAATAAAGCTATGGATTTTGTAGAAGCATTAGTTGATTTACAAAAAGCATGCGGTGTTGATGATTTAAAGCTTTCTGATTATGGTATGAAAAAAGAAGATTTGCCTGAGATATCTAAAAATGCTAGATTTGCTATGGGAGGATTATTCCAATGCGATCCTCATAATTTTACAGATGAAGAAGTTCTTAGTATATTAGAAAAGTCTTATAGATAATTTTATTTTATAGAATAAAAGCTATAGTAAAAAATATACTATAGCTTTTATTTTTTGGAACTTTTTATTCTTATATACATATATTAGGTATATCGTTAAATGTATATTGTTTTTTTTTAATTTATTTATAAAATAGATAAAATTTAAAAAAATTATTAAATAGAATAATTTATTTATCAAAAATGATAATTAATTGTTACTATATATACAATAACATTTATTTTTTTATAAATAAATTTTTATTTTGGAGTAAATTATAATATGAAGAAAATAAACAGTTTAGCATTTAAAATGCCATTTGTTATATGTATTACAGTTGTGATTATAATAATATCTATGCTTATAACTTCTATAAAGATAGCAAGTAAAGGAATAAGCGATAGTAAATTGGGCGGATTTAATAGTACTATAGCAGGATATGCTTCTGTTTTAGATACTTGGTTTGATTTAGAAAGTTCTTTAATAAATACTTATGCTGTAACTCCTGTAGTGATAAGATATTTAGAAGGAAATGAAGCTACTCCATTAGAATTATTACTCAGTACAATAAAGAATTTTAAAAATAATAATCTATATATAATCAATATAGGTATTGCTGATATGAATGGAAATATAATTGCAGATTCCGTATCATCTTCACTTGTAGGAAGGAATTTAAATGATTATATTCCTAAGACTTGGTCTAAAGTATCTGCTAATAATGATGAAATTGTATATGGAGATACTTTAATGCAGTCTGAAGTTACAGGTAAATGGTCTATGCCTGCTATAAAACTTGTTAAAGATAATAATAATCAAAATGCAGGATATATATATGTTCTTCTTGATTGGTATATTTTGCATCAAACACATTTTTCTAATATAGATTTAGGAAATACAGGCGGACTTTTTATAACTAGTGAAAACCTTTATAATATAATGGATTCAAAATATGAAAATATAGCTAATATGGAAATTAATCCTGTATATAAGCAGGCATTCAGCGGAGCAGGAAGCGGAATAATTACTTATGATGTAAAGGGTGAGCAAAGAACAGCTGCCTATTATAAAATGAAAAGCAGACCTTGGATAATAGCACTTGCTATGATGGATTATGAAATATTTGCTCAGAATACTAAATTAATAATAGCAACAATAATAATCGGAATCATATCAATAGTGGCACTTGCAATATTCGTAAGCTTATTTATTGGAACTATAACTAAGCCTCTTGAAATAGTGGTTGAAGAAGCTAAGGAAATAGAAAGAGGGGATTTAAGCAATATTAAGCAGCGTATAAAACCTAGAAAAGATGAAATAGGTGTTTTATCAAAATCTTTTGTTAGTATGAGAAGAAAACTTGTTGAAACTATTACAGAGGTTAATACCGCTTCTAATAATATTGTAAAAGCCGCTCAGGAATTATCTCAGGGCAATACTGATTTATCAAGAAGAACTGAATCTCAGGCTGCAAGTCTTGAAGAAACTGCAAGTTCTATGGAAGAGATGGCTTCCACAATAAAATCTTCTACAGATCATGCTGTTGCAGGAAATAACATGATGGTTGCTTCAAGAGAGGCTGTTGAAAATGCTGGTAAAATTATTGCTGAAACAACTATCAATATAGAAGAAGTATATGAGGCAAGTACTAAAATTAAAAATATAACTAAAATTATTGAAGATATTGCTTTTCAAACTAATATACTTGCTTTGAATGCGGCAGTAGAAGCGGCTCGTGCTGGTGATCAAGGTAAGGGTTTTGCGGTAGTTGCTTCTGAAGTTAGAAATTTGGCTCAGACTACTCAGTCATCTGTTAAAGATATTACTGTTTTAGTTAATAATACAAATGAAAAAATTAATAAAGCTACAGAAACAGCCCGTCAATCTCAGGACATATTTATAGATATTCAGCAAAAAATAGAAGATACTGCTAGAATAATGCAGGATATCAGTGCCACAGCTATGGAACAGCAGACAGGGGTAGATCAGGTTAATAGAGCTGTTGCTGAAATGGATACTGTAACTCAGCATAATGCTTCTTTAGTACAGGAAAGTGCAAATACTTCTGAATCTCTTTTAGCACAGGCACATGTACTTAAAGATACTGTAAGCTTCTTTAAATTGAGTGCTGATGATATAAAGAATGCTAATATAGTAAAAGATAAAAAAGAAAATAAAAAAGAATCTAAAGAAGAAGTTAAGGAAATTAAAGAAAATAATAAAAAACAAAAGACTAAAACTCCTGAAATAAAAAAACAGGATTTTGATAAAAAAACTGATTATAAAGAAGATTCTTATGAAGAACATAAACCTAGTTCAAATAAAGAATTAAAAGTTCCGCCTTCTGTAGAAAGAGCAAGGGCTATGGAATCTCAAAAGCAAGATAATACCACAGTGAGAAACGATGAATTTGGGGTTACATATTCTTCTACTTCTACAGGCATGACAGATGATGGTTTTGCTTCATTCTAAAATCATTTTATAAATATTGAATTTAAAGCATCAAGTTAATAAAAAATACTTGATGCTTTTTTATCACTAATATACCGCACGTAAAATAAAGCTAAAAATATAAATCTATTTCAGTTTCAAATTTTTTATTGAATTTTAATTTAGTTAATCGTGCGTTGAGTATATTTTAAATATAATAAAATCTAGGGCGGGTGTTAACATTTATAATTCGGCATAAAAACAAATTAAAATTATAATTTTAGAATTTAGTATGGAAAATAAAAGGGTGGGGTATGTAAATTAAGATTTTAAATTTAATTACACTTGCCCACCCTTTATTATTTTTTATTTAATTTACAATTTTTATTTTCTATTTCTTTATTGCTTCATTAGAAATTATAGCACCCACCCAAGTGTTATTTAAATTTATTATATACACACCGCGCGATAAACAAATTTAAAATATATGATTATTGAAAATTTTAATTTAATAATAAATAAAAATCTATTTACCGCGCGTTAAAGAAATTTTTTTATACATATAATTAATAATTCTTATAAATCCTTATATTTTTTGCTAATAGTATAATAATTAAGGAGTTTTTATTATGGCTTTTGATTTTAAACTGATAGTAAGAGATAAATATTCAGAAGAGATTTTTGATATTATAAATACAGTAGAAAGTATAAAAGCTGATGATATAAAAACAGACTATAAAGTGTCTGACGGAAGCAGATCATACTCTATAAAAACAGGTATAGGAAATATTGCAAGCGGAAGAACTTTTAACATAGGCATTCCTATTTATGAATATAAAAATGAATTAGGTTCTTGGGTAAGAATAGAAGAACAATATGCTAAATATACAAGCATGATTTTGTCTAGTAATGTTAAAAGATATTTTATAAGAACTATATTTGAAGATGAAATTTATGAAGCAGAATATATTATGAAATCTGTTGGAGGATACAATATAAAATATATAAATAATTTAGGTATTATTGACATATCTCTTGAATCATTGGACAAAGTTTTTTTAAGACAAAAAGAAGAGGAATATGAATTACCCATTACAGAAGAAAATAAACAGGATATAAATTATAAATCATTAAGTTTAGTTCCTGTGCCTATAAATTTTAACTTAGAGTTTATAGTTGCAGGCGGAGCATTGGAATTCTTATTTGCTAATAGACAGAACTTTGGAATACAATTTAATGCTGAATTAAGAAATGGAGTTTATAATATTGATTTTGACGGAGAAAAATTAAATGTAAATGGAGTAGCATATAATTATAAAGGAGTTCAGCCTGAATTAAATGTTGGAAATAATGTATTTTATTTAGAAAATAATCAAACTTGTATTAAAGCTTCTATAAAATATAAAAGAGGAATATTAATATAAAAAGGATTTTTGATATGATGAATAAAATGCCTTATCATTTTTTAAGAAATAAAATATATAAACTTCCCCCAGCTCCTTATATTAACTTTGAAGAGTTCGGCACTTATATAAAAATTAATGGAAATCTATATGCAGAAAATGCTTATAATACTTATTTAAGTTATGAGTTTAAAGTAAATAAAAGAGGAGGCGATGTAAGCAAAGTAAGTTTTAGTGTTCCTCTTAATTATTTTAACATTAATGATAAAGTTGAATATTATTTGAACGGTAAAAAAAGATTTGCAGGATATGTGGAAAGTATAGATAATGCAGGACTTAATTTAAATATTATTCCTATATGTGGAAAACTACTTCATCAATATATACAAGGCGATTTAATATTAGAAGCAACTAAAGGTGCATTAGATATAGTTTTATCTTTAAGAGAAAAAATTGAAGAGATGAATATAATATTTGATGAAAAAAATATCACTCTTAATAATGATAAACAAATAACAATGTCATTCAGCGGAAAAAATATTTCTGACATACTCGATGAGGTAGAAGAAAATTTATCTGATACTTGGTGCTGGGGAGTAGATTTTGACGGATATTTTTATTTTAAAGAGTTTTCTGATATACCGACTAAAAAATTGAATTGGTACAATAATGATTTTTCAGATAGTGAATACGAAGAAGATTCTGCCGATTTAGTAAGCCGTTATATTATAAAGATGAAAGATACTCTTATAGATGATGAAGGCAATGAAGAAGAGGTTTATAGAACTCTTCCAAAAATAGTTGGTGCTGATAAATTATATCCGCAAATACCATTAGAAAAAGAGATTGGAATAAAAACTGATATATTTGAAATAGAATATAAATTAGAAAATTATGATTTAGCTTATGAGTATGCTTATCAGTTTTTAACTAATCAAACAAAAAAAGAAATAGTTAAAATAAAAACTCTTAACAGCAAAAATTATGATTTAAATATTAATGAATGTATAGAATGCATATTAAAACCTACTAATAATTTTTATCAGATTATAGATTTTAATGATTTCACAGAGACAGAAAGCAGATTAAATGAAATTTATTCATCAGATATAATAGATATTGATGAAAGTATAGAATATAGAAAATATCCAAATTATAAACAGCAGCAGTCAGTTACGCTTACAGATATAGATAGATACTATAAAGAGATTTGCAATCAAAGTTATAATATTACAAAAATAGTGATATTTTTTTCTGATGGTATTCAAGATGACAGCATTAAATCATCAAATGTTTCAGCAGTATTTCAGATTGAAGATAAAGAACATTTTCAAAGAAAGTATTTTACTAATGGATTTGGTGTATTTGATGTTAGAGGTTATGATAAAAGAAATATTATAATAACTTCAGAGAGAGGTAATATTTTATATGATAAATTCATTTGCTTTTTTGATATAGGTTCAAGAGTTGTTGATATGAATGTGCGTACTATAGATTATAAATTTGAAAAGAATGCACTTAATATAGATTTGGAGCTTGCAAAGATGAATATAAATCTTACTAATTATTTATATAATCAGGAAGAGAGAAGAAAAAATATTGAAAGAATATTAAACAGCAGTGGTTTTTAATTATAGTTAGTTATAGGCAGTTAATTAAAAGAAGAGGTTTATAAATATGAATAATAATATAAACAAAAATATTTCTGATACTAATAAAGAATTGCAGAATATAGAAAACAGCATAAAAAAAATAAATTCATCATTTGAATCTTCTTTGTTTTTTAATGATTCGGCAAATAAATTTAATGACTTTACCGTCTCAGCAGAAGAAGCCAATAAAGCAATAGATAATACATCATCATCTATAAACTCTCTTGATGAAAGCATTAAAACTATTAATATAAAAAACTTTACTGACGGCATAAAAGATTCTATTTCAAGCATATCAAGTATATATAAAGATTTAAGTGCAAGTTTTTCTGACTTTTTTCATTATGATTTAAGTTCATATGATAATGCTATAGAAGAAGCTAAAAATAAACTTCAGGAGTTTGATGATTATCAAAGAGAATTGAAAGAAAATAAAAAATTAGAAGATGATGAAGATTATGAAAACTATTTAGCAAGGCTCGATGAGGAATTAGAATTAGCAATTGAAAATAAAGATGCTATGAGTACCGAAGCTATAAGAATAAAAAAAGAAGAGTTAAAGAAAAAACAGGATAAAGAAAATGAAGATTTACAAAAAGAAAAAGAAATACAAACTCAAAGAGAATTATTAGAAAAAGAATTAGCACAAGCAGAGTACAATAAAGCCTATGCTGAGTGGAATAATAATGTAAAACTTGCAGAGATGGAAAAATCAAAAGCAATAGCGGATGCAGTTTTAATACCTTCTCTTGCTATAGCTCAATCAGCTTTAGGAGTTGCTTCTTCATTTGCACAAGGAGGTCCTGCAGGATTTGCAGCGGGGCTTATAATATCAGCAACAGCAATATCATCAGCAATTTCTGCAGCTTCTGGTATAATGTCATCAGCCAATGCATTGGATGCAATAAAATCTAATCCTCCTCAAGCTCCTCAATTTGCATTCGGTACAACAGGATATACTATTCCAGACGGAGGTTCTGCTATAGTTGGTGAAATGGGTGCTGAACTTGTAAGCAATAAATCAGGAAAAATAACAGTTCAAAGTAATGCTCAACTTCAGGAACAAAATTTTTCTAAAGGCGATATTTGGAATGTTACTATAAATGTAGAACAGGCTTTGAATCCTGATGAGGTTTATAGGCTTATGAACAGCTACAAAGCAAGAAACAGTCAAATGTATTCAAGATAATTTTTATTAAATTAATTATATCAAAAATAATCTTTGACTATATTTATTAATTGATCTTTTATAATATCAAAATCAGAGTTTAAATCTAATGTATTAACGGCAAAATATTTATCCTGTATTTTATATTCTTTATTAAGATAATCATAGCATAAAGGATAAAGTAAAACACCTTTTATAGTTTTAATTTTTTTATTAACATTACTCATATAAGAAAATATTTGATATAAATGCGAGCTTCTTATTGAAATTTTATCATTATTTTTTATTAATATATTTTTATAAAATTTTGTATCTATTATTAAACATTTTTCTTTATTATAAATCATAGTATCTGTTTTCATTATAGGTATATATTCATTATTATTTATCTGCCACTTAATAGATTTATTTTTTACTTTTATATTTCTATCATTTCTAAAATGCATCTTATAAAAGTTTAAAACAAATTTCTCATAAAGTATATGCATTCTTTTTTCTTCATTAAAATCAATAAAGAAATACTCATCACTATTTTTATTAACTATTAAATGTTTATGTATGAATTTGCAAATATTAATTATAATTTTGTAATGCATGTTATTTCTATTGTACTTTAATGATTTGAAAGTTCTGTTATTAACATTTATATTTTTTATTTTTATAAAGTAATGATTTAATCTTATTAGTTTCTCAAGAATATCATTATCTATATTTTTATAATTTATAAGTTTGTTTAAAGTGGATTTTATTATTTGGTTAAAAAGTATATCATTAGAGAGAATATTATAACTGCCTACTAATTTTTTATAATTGATAGTATTTCTTTTTATAGATTTAGAAAAGTTAATTTTTCCTTTTAATACAGATAAATCTTCTTCTAAAGTTATATATCCTTTATAAAAACCTCTTTTAATTAATTTATCTAAAAA
>CALXXQ010000007.1 GCA_944392715.1 uncultured Brachyspira sp. | reverse complement strand
CTTCTTCAAGCAAATCAAGCAATGTCTGCATATCGCTGTTTGAAAGTTTATCTCCAGCCTTTGGAGAATATTTGCATGATATAGTAGAGCAGGTATGTTTTATTACTTTTTCTAAATTATTATTGTCTCCCTTTGAAATATATATATCTAAAATATCTTTTATGATTTTTTCAATTTTTTGATTTCTAGGAATGTATATTGGTATATCTTCTATTATAATGCTATGTTTTGAATTAGATTCAAATTTTATTCCTAATGATTCTATAGATTCTTTTGAGGCATTTAAAATATCAATTTCATAATCTCTGTATTCAATTTCACAAGGTATAAGGAGTTTTTCATATTCTATTTTTTTTGACATAAGAGTTTTGTATATTCTTTCATAATTAAGCCTTTCATAAGCAGCATGCTGATCTATTATGTACATTTCTCCGCCTCTTTCAGCTATTATATATGATGAAAATGCTTGTCCTATGGCTCTTGTATACTCTCCAAATTCTATATTATTAGTACTAAAATTATTGTTATTTAAATTTATTTCTTTATTAGTACTATTTTCTTCTATTATATTGTCTATAATATTATCTGTATTGTTTATATTATCTATATAGTTTATATTGTTTTTATATTCATTATTATTTGAATAGTTTGTATTTTGATATTTTATTTCATTTGATGATTGGGTATTATAATTTGATATGCTAGATGTATTGTAATTATTATTCTGCTGTATAGGAAAAGTAGGGGTAATATCCTTATCAATATCTACTTCTATGTTAACAGAATCTAAATTGTTTGCAGAATTTATATTATTTGCTATAGCATTATATAATATTCCAGAAATATCTCTTTCATTTTTTATTCTTACTTCCTTTTTACTTGGATGAACATTAACATCTATTTTACTGCTGTCAATATTTATATAAAGAAAGAAGAAAGGATATCTCTCTTTAGGTATGGCATTTGAATATGCATTTTTTATAGCATAAGCAAGAACTCTATTTTCTATAGGTCTGTTATTTAAGAATATAAAATTATTCTTTCTCATAGATTGGCTTATTTTTGAATTTGAAAATAAACCGTATATTGATACATCATCTTTTTCTATTTCAATTTCTATTAAATTTCTAAATACATTGCTGTCGGATAGGTAATTTTCTATTCTTTCTTTTATGGTATCAACTTTAATATATGAACTTACAACTTTGCCATTATTTTTAAGTTTCATAGATATTTTAGGCTGAACTAATGCTTCCATATCGAAAACTTCTTTAATTAGGAAGAATTCTCTAGAAGTATGTTTTAAGAATTTATATCTAGCAGGTATATTAAAAAAAAGATTTTTAGCTATAATTTTTGTGCCTTGTGAAGCGGCAGCAGGTTTATGTTCTATTATTTTACCGCCTTCTACTACTATTTTTCCTCCATTACTTTCTTCTATATTTTTTGAAACTATTTCTAAATTAGTAACATCAGATATGGAAGCCAAAGCCTCTCCTCTGAAGCCAAGAGTATATATAGAATCCAAATCTTCTACAGAATGTATTTTACTTGTAGCATGATGCGTTATAGCTAGAGGAAGTTCATCAAATCGAATACCATTTCCATTATCTTCAACTATCATAGATTTTATGCCGGCTTCTTCAACGGATACCTCTATATCAGAAGCTCCTGAATCTATTGCATTTTCCAATAATTCTTTAAGCATAGAAGCAGGTCTTTCTATTACTTCTCCAGCAGCAATACGATTGGCTACAGATTGAGGAAGTTTAATTATGTTCTTAGTCATATATTTAATTTTTTTAAATATTTATTTTTTATTTTCATTATATATTATCATAAAAATTAATAAAAATAAATAATGGAATATTATATATAATAGTATAATTTTATTAAAAAATGATATTCGTTTAATACATACTACAGTTAGGTATTATAAAAAATTATAATATTTAATTGAATTTGTAAAAAAAATGTACTATACTAAAAGCAACGCATTGATATTATAAATAGAAATGTGATAAAATTAATAATTCTTTGGAGATTAAAATATGTCTAGAAAAATAGTAATAGCAAGTGCCTGCCGTACAGCAATAGGAAGTATGGGCGGAGCTTTAAGCACAGTTCCAGCTGCTGAGTTGGGTGCAATAGTAATAAAAGAAGCTTTAAATAGAGCTAAAGTAGCTCCTAATCAAGTTGATATGGTATATATGGGCTGCGTTATACAGGCTTCACAAGGTCAGAATGTTGCTCGTCAATGTTCTATAAAAGCAGGACTTCCAGTAGAAGTACCAGCTATGACACTTAATGTAGTTTGCGGATCAGGACTTGATGCAGTAAATACAGCTGCTAATATGATAGCTGCAGGAAATGCTGATATCGTAGTTGCAGGCGGTACAGAAAATATGTCATTAGCTCCTTATGCTCTTAAAAAAGCTCGCTATGGATATAGAATGGGTAACGATACAGTAATAGATACTATGGTTAATGATGCACTTTGGGATGCTTTCAATAATTATCATATGGGTATAACAGCAGAAAATATTTGTGATGATTGGAAACTTACTCGTGAAGAATTAGATGCATTTGCTGCTAATTCTCAGCAAAAAGCAGTTAAAGCTCAGGAAGCTGGTGCTTTCAAAAAAGAAATAGTACCTGTTACTATTAAAACTAAAAAAGGCGATGTAGTTGTAGATAAAGATGAAGGTCCTAGACCTGGTACTACAGTAGAAACTTTAGCTAAATTAAAACCAGCTTTCAAACCAGACGGCGGAAGAGTAACAGCTGGTAATGCTTCTAGTATTAATGACGGTGCTGCTGCAGTAGTAGTAATGAGCGAAGAAAAAGCTAAAGAATTAGGTATTAAACCTATGGCTACTTGGATTGCAGGCGGTTTAGGCGGTGTTGAACCTAGAATTATGGGTATCGGACCAGTTGCTGCTACTAAAAAATTAATGGCTAAAACAGGTTTAACTATTAAAGATTTTGATATTATTGAATCTAATGAAGCTTTTGCTGCTCAGTCAGTTGCTGTTGGTAAAGAATTAGGTATCGATGTAGAAAAACAGCTTAACCCTAATGGCGGAGCTATTGCTTTAGGACACCCAGTAGGTGCTTCTGGATGCAGAATACTTGTTACTTTACTACATGAAATGGAAGCTAAAAATGCTAAAAGAGGACTTGCTACTCTTTGTATAGGTGGCGGTATGGGCTGTGCTACTATAGTAGAAAGAGAATAAGATTTATTAATTTATATTTTATAGATAGTGTTTTGAGTATGATTAAGTAATGAGATAACTTTAGTATAAGGTTATTAATTTATATAGCCTTTGTGTTATTTATTAATGCAAAGGCTAAATTAAAATTTTTCAAATTATTAAAAAATAATATATTAAAAAGTCTGATTTTTTAAATGAGAATTTTTTAAAGGAGATATAGATGGAATTCATTAAATATGAAGAGAAAGGTATGATTGGTATTATTACTATTAGCAGAGAAAAAGCTCTTAATGCCCTTAACTCTCAAGTTTTAGATGAAATAGAAAAAACTTTTGATTCTGTAGATGTTGATAAAATAAGATGTTTAATATTAACAGGTGCAGGCGATAAATCTTTCGTTGCTGGAGCAGATATATCTCAAATGAGTACAGCAAGCAAATCAGAGGGAGAAGCTTTTGGTAAAAAAGGTAATGATATATTTAGAAAAATAGAAGTTTTCCCTATTCCTGTAATAGCTGCTATTAATGGATTTGCTTTGGGCGGCGGATGTGAAATAGCTATGAGCTGTGATATTCGTATTTGTTCTGATAATGCTGTATTTGGTCAGCCTGAAGTAGGTCTTGGTATTACTCCTGGTTTCGGAGGTACTCAAAGACTTCCTAGAATAGTAGGTATAGGTATGGCTAAACAAATGATTTATGCTGGTAAAAATATTAAAGCTGATGAAGCATTAAGAATAGGACTTGTTAATGCTGTTTATCCTCAGGCTGAACTTATGGCAGCTGCTGAAAAATTAGCTAATTCTATAGCTTCTGTTGCTCCTATAGCTGTAAGAAATAGTAAAAAAGCTATTAATGAAGGCTTACAAGTAGATATGGATAAAGCTATTGTTATAGAAGAAAAATTATTCGGTGCTTGTTTTGAAACAGAAGATCAAAAAGAAGGTATGAAGGCTTTCTTAGAAAAAAGAAAAGTAGAAAAATTTGTTAATAAATAATATTTTATAAAGCTATGAACAATAATTTTATTATCAATTAGTTTATAGCTAATAATAATTAAATAATAAAAAATTAAGGAGTTAAAAAATGAAAGTAGGTGTAATTGGTGCAGGTGCTATGGGTTCTGGTATAGCACAAGCTTTTGCTCAAACAGAAGGTTATGAAGTTTATTTATGTGATATAAAAGAAGAATTTGCAGCTGGCGGTAAAGAAAGAATTGCTAAAGGTTTTGCTGGAAGAGTTGCTAAAGGTAAAATGCAGCAGGCTGATGCTGATAAGATTTTATCTAAAATTACTACTGGTTTAAAAGAGATTTGTAAAGATGCTGATTTAATTGTTGAGGCTGCTTTTGAAAATTTAGAAGTTAAAAAAACAACATTCTCTGAATTACATAAAATTTGTAAGCCTGATTGTGTATTCTCTTCTAATACTTCTTCTCTTTCTATTACTGAAATAGGTTCTGGAGTAGGAAGACCTGTTGTAGGTATGCACTTCTTCAATCCTGCTCCTGTTATGAAATTGGTAGAAGTTATTTCTGGTATTAATACTCCTAGAGATATAGTTGAAAAAATTATTAAAATATCTGAAGAGATAGGAAAAACTCCTGTAGAAGTTAATGAAACAGCTGGTTTTGTAGTTAACCGTATACTTGTACCTATGATTAATGAAGCTATTGATTTATATGCTATGGGCATTGCTTCTGCTGAAGGTATTGACAATGCTATGAAATTAGGTGCTAATCATCCTATGGGTCCTTTAGCTTTAGGAGATTTAATCGGACTTGATATTATTCTTGCTATTATGGATGTTCTTCTTAAAGAAACTGGAGATCCTAAATATAGAGCTAGTGCTTTACTTAGAAAAATGGTTAGAGGCGGATTATTAGGACAAAAAACAGGAAAAGGCTTCTACGATTATACTAAAAAGTAATTCAATTATATAAGCATATGAAATAAAAGCGAAGATTGTAATATACTTTCTTCGCTTTTTTTATTATGATGAGAAAATAATATAAAATTCATTTCAAGTAATATTTTTTCATATTAAAAATATTACTTGAAATAATAAAAACTTTTTATATCAATAATTGTAATTAATAGTATTTTATTGTATTATATATATAATATTATAGCTTAAGGATGATACTATGAAATATACTGAAATAAATAATGAAGGCATAGCAAAGCTAATGGATATATTCTATGCTAGAATTAGAACTCATGAACAATTAGGGCCTATATTTAATGGGGCAGTAGGTACTGATGATGCTTCTTGGGAAAGGCATAAAGAAAAAATATCAAAGTTTTGGAAAACTATGCTTTTAAATGAAAGATTATATATGGGAAATCCTGTACAGCCTCATATTAATTTACTTCCTTTTGATATTAAGCTTTTTGATGTTTGGCTTAATTTATTCAAGGAATGTTTGAATGAAGTATTTGAAGAAAAAGCAGCTAATCATTATTATGAAGTTGCTGATAATATAGGAAGGAATTTTAAGGCTGTTTTATTCCAGCAATAAATAATATTTTGAGGTGAAGGATAATCTTTAATATATCAGTTATCCTTTACCCTATACATCTGATATGTTTTTTCTGATTTTTTCTAATATTGATATAAATTTATCAGTATCTTCTTGATTTAATTCTTTGACTATATTTTCTAAAACTTTATTTTCATAAGTTTCCATAATTGGAAGCTTTTCTTTTGCTTTATCTGTTAGAAATAATGAAAATGCTCTTTTATCAAGTTTATTTTCTTTTCTTTCTATAAAGGATTTTATTTCTAATTTATCTATCATAGCTTTAACAGTATTTTGATCTTTATCAAGCCTTAATGATAATTCTTTTTGAGATATTCCTTCTTCTTTTGAGAGTTCTTTTAATACTACTAACTGTTCTGGGGTAATATCAAATTCGTTTATTTGTTTTCCTATATATTGATATATTTTTCTAGCAGTATAGCAGACATCATATCCTATATTTTTAATATTAAACTCCTTATATAAAAAATGCTATCATAATTTATATCATGATAGCATATATTTTATTTTTTGTTAATAACTGTTTAGTTTTTTATTTATTTAATTCTTTTTCAGCCCTTTCTATTAGAGAGTTTAAATATTTTTCCATATTCTCTTTTGACATAATAAATGGATTTTGTTCATTTGATTTTAGATTTCCTGCTTTTTCTAAATTAGCATATCCATTATCTGCAAATAAATGTGCTGTTAATGATACAGATGCATTTCTTGATATAGCTTCTTTTTTAAAGTATTCAGCTGAAGTTTTATATTTTAATACTAAATTTCTATCTTTTGGAAGTCCTGTTCCTCCCCAAAGTACAGCAGTATATTCTTTTCCTCTGAATTTTACTGGAAATATAAAAGAAGAACATCCTGCAGTATGTCCTGGGGTTTCTAATATGGTTATGCTTGTATCTCCTAATTTTATTATATCTTTATCTTTTGAATATATATCAACTTTTGTTTTTGGAGAACGCGGAGAATTTGCTCCTGTATTCAAATTGTACATTAAATCTGTATCTGTTTTTGTAAGTACAACTTTAGCTCCATATTTTTCTCTTAAATAATTAGCTCCGCCATAATGATCTCCATGTCCATGACTTAATATGATATATTTTAATTTTTTGGGGTCTAATCCAAAATTTTTAATTCCTTCTTCTATGAGTTTGGCATCTCTATCGTCCCACATAGAATCGATTAATATTAAACCATCTGATGTATTTATTACCCAAGCAACAACACTCACAGAACCTATACAATATACATTATCAAATACTTTTGTAGGCTTTAAAGGAGTGTTGTCATTTAGGTAATCCATTGGAGTTTTTTCAGCGGCAAATACTGAAAAAAAGAAAAACATATAGATGAAAAAAGTTTTTTTAGTAAATTAATCAATTTTTTACCTCCTGTTTTATATTAAAAATATTACTACGTATACGTACTATTGTCAATATGAATAATTGTTTTTTATGAAAAAAAATTAAAAAATTACATATTAACGATTATAATAATATTCTATATATGTTATAATAACATAATACTATAATTTGGAAGTTATTATGTTAAGAAGATTATTAATTGTAATTTTTCTTTTTATTGCTTGTATTTTATATTCACAAGAGTCTCAAGAGCCTCCTGTTAATATACCTATAATAAAATCTGTTGCCAATAATGATATTAATACTTTAAAAAAGCTTATAGAAAACGGGGCGGATGTAAATGTAAAAGATGCAGAGGGAAATACTCCTTTGATATGGGCTGCTTTACTTGGTTTTGATAAAATAGTGAAGGAACTTATAATAAGCGGAGCTGATATTAATTTGGGCAATAGTTTTGGTAATACTCCTGTAATGGCAGCCGTACTTGAGGGAAAAAGCAGTACTGTAAGGGAGCTTATATCTAATGGTGCTGATTTGAATGTTAAAAATAAAGATGGATGGACTGCTGTAATGTGGGCTTGTGTTAATGGTAATTTATCAGTTCTTAAGATGCTTATTAATGCAAGAGCTGATATTAATATAAAAGATGTTAATGGAAGTACACCATTGATGGTTGCGGCTGATAGCGGATATGCTAATATTGCTGAAGAGCTTATAAAATTAGGTGCTGATGTTAATGAAAAAAATAATTTTGGGG
>CALXXQ010000006.1 GCA_944392715.1 uncultured Brachyspira sp. | reverse complement strand
TGACAGAGATTTTTTAAAAGAAGTAAAAAGCCAAATTCCAAAATTAGATATTTTAATAGATGACGGCGGACATAGAATGAATCAGCAGATTACAACTTTTGAAGAGATGTATGAACATGTAAAAGATGATGGTATTTATTTATGCGAAGATGTTTATACTTCATATTGGCCTAATTTCGGAGGCGGTTATAAAAATCCTAATTCATATATAGAATATACAAAAAATTTAATAGACTCACTTAATGCTTATTGGGCTACAGAAGAAGATGATTTATTTCCAAATGCTTTTACAAACAGTGCCTACTCTATTCATTATTATGACGGAATAGTAATAATAGAAAAAAGAAAAAGGGATAGCAGATATAATGATATATGTCAGCAGGCTATTATAGGTAAAACTAAAGAATAATATATAATAATCACTTACCATTTCTTTTTGCCAATATATAAGCAAAGCTGTCAAAATATTTCATAATACTTTCATCTGTATTATATTCATTATCTCCGAAATCCAAGAATCAAATTCTATAAAATCTTCATCATCTAATTCAGGATAAATATTAATTCCCCATAAATCCTTATGTAAAGAACCATTTTCTATTAGCAAAGATTCCAAATCACTATCCAAAGCTAATTAGTTTTTTCTATATCAACAACACCTTTAACCATATCAGTAAAAAAAATTCCTGAGCATATTCTTAATTTCTGAAACTTCAATACTTTCTTTTATAATTATCATAAAATATTAATACTCCATAAATATTTTTAATTAACATAATATTAACGGAAATGTAATTTTTTATAAAGTAAATTTAATATCATATATATGTATAAATATTTTTTATAATTTATATTCCGATAATAAGAATAGTTTTTATTATTGTTATCAATAGTAAATTTTAAATGCTATAAATATAAGAAGTTATACGAAGCCGCCAAGTAAATTATCATAGGCACATTACAGGTGGACTAATATAGCATAAAAATATAAAAATTGTGAGTGTATAGCAAATTTATTTGCTATACTTTTTTGGCGAACAATTTTTATTAAAAATAAAAGCAAATATAAAAATTGTGAGCGTATAGCAAATTTATTTGCTATACTTTTTCGGCGAACAATTTTTATTAATAATAGTAAGAAAAAAACAGTAAAAGGTTTTCAAATTATTACGAAAATAGAAACGATATAATAATCATTTCTATATTAAAACAGGAGATAAAAAATGAGAGTTACTGAACAAGCCCAATACAATAGAACAGTTAGTACAATAAAAAGAAACTATAATGAGATGGAAGCTTCTCAAACTAGATTATCTACTGGTCAAAGGGTGCAGTACCCTCACCAGAATGTTACTTCAACTATCAATTCTATTTACTATAGAACTAGAATGTCATCAGTAGACAGATATCAAAGTAATATAGTTGATGGAAAAGAAAAATTAAGTGTAGCACATGATTCTATGTCTGCAATTACAGAGGCTTTGAACAGAGCTAGAGATTTAGCTGTTCAAGGTGCAAACAGTACTTACGGAGCAGATGACAGAGCTAAAATGGCTATGGAAGTTGAAGAAATGATAGAGAGAATATACGATATATCAAAAACTCAAAGCAAGGGTGAGTATATATTCTCTGGAACAAGTATTAAAACAGCACCATTTAGAGCATTCTATGGACATGATGAAAAAGCAGGACGTTCTATAATAAAATCAGTTATGTATGAAGGTGATGCTAATGCTCAAAATAGAGAAGTAGAAAATGGACAAGTTATCAATGTAGCAACTCCAGGTAATTATGCTTTTTGGGGTACTGATATGGAAATAATATCTACTACAGATGCATCAACTTATATTGCTGCTGAAAATCAGGATATTATGATAGATGATATGGTTATCAATATTAAGCAAGGCGATAATATAGAAGCTATAGTTCAAAGAATAAATGATGCTAATGGAAATGTAAGTGCAAGTATAGGAGATTTAAGAGGAGGAGAAAAAGTTATACAATTAAAAACAGGAACTCCTCATAAAATACTTTTACAGGATTTAGCAGGCGGTACAGTACTTCAGGATATAGGTTTAGTAAGAGTTGGAGCTCCTAATACTCCAGAAAACAATTATGAACCTAGTGCTTTAGTTACAGGAAAAAGTGTATTTGAAACTCTTATATATTTAAGAGATGCTATGCTTAATGATGATGTAAGAGCTATAGGAAGCGAAGCTTTGGGATATATAGACAGCTCTTTGGATAATGTTGCTACTGTACAAGCTAATGCATCTTCTAAAGTAACTAGACTTGATATGGGTTATGCTAGTTTTGAAGATCAAAAATTGGCTATGGAAGAAGCTTTGGCTAAAAATGAAAATATTGACTATGCTGAAGAAATTGTTAATTTCAATATGTGGCAGTATGCTCATAATGCTTCATTACAAACAGCTGGAAGATTATTAGGAAGAACTCTTATGGACTACTTAAGATAATATAATTAGTAGAAAATAAGATAATGCTGAGAATATAAAAATTATAATGTATAAAAGGAAATAATTTTATGCCTGAAATAGAATCTAGGATACTGGGAAAAATAGAAGTTTCTGATGAATCATTATATCATTTAAATGGTACAATACTTGCCTTTGAAGATTATGATGAGTTTTATCTTGTAAATATGGATGAAGAAGGAACTTTTAAAATACTTCAATCTAAAGATGATAAAAATGTATGCTTTATACTTATAGATCCATTTTTAATATTTAAAAATTATGAGCCTGATGTACATGATGATGATATAAAATATTTGGGTATAGAGAATAATGAAGATTTATACCTTCTTACTATTGTCAGCATTCCAAACAGTGATTTTAGAACTATGAGTGCTAATTTAGTAGCACCCGTAGTTTTTAATATCAAAAATCATAAAGCAAAACAATGCACAGTTTCTGGTGATAAATATACAACTAGACATTCAATCCTCTTAGAAGATAATGAAACATCAGAAAATAATAATACAACAGAAGAAAGGAGTTCATAACAATGCTTGTACTTTCTAGAAAAATAAATCAAAGCATAGTAATTGGTGATAATATAGAAATAATGCTAGTTGATATACGAGGAGATCAGATTAAACTCGGAATCAATGCTCCTAAAAATGTAAAAATATTCAGAAAAGAAGTTTATGAAGAAATAGAAAGTCAAAACTTAGAGGCTTCCAAAGAGGCTACTGCTGATAAATTGAATATTTTAAGTAATTTTGTTAAAAATAAATTCGGTAAAAAATAATATTAAAAACATAATCTTTTTTATTTTGCAAATTATAAAACTATTTTCTCTATAAAAACTATTAACTGCTGAACGGATTAATCAAAGTACCATTTCTTATTAAATTAATCGGTGTTAAAATTATGTATGATATAAAGAAATTAAATAATGATATTATAGCCGAAAATATCAAAAGCATATTATAAGTTTCAAGCATTTTATTTATCAAAGAATATAAATATATTGGAATCTCTAATTTAAAAAATACTTTCAAAATAATAAAGAATGTATTAAGTATCAATGATAATGCAAATATAACTATCATACCTTTATAAGCATGTGAAATATCAGCAGGGCTTAATTCCATATGAGAAGCTATAGATATAGATAAATAAAGAAATATCCAAAATGTTATGCTTTTAAATGAAGAATATTCTATAACATTTTTTATAATATTAACAAAAATATTATAGGTATATACGAAGATATTTGATACGCTATAATACAAAATAGATAAAATATCTGAATTAAATATTTGTTCATATTTTAAAGTTGGTATTTCAAATATATTTCTTTTTAATTCAGGGGCTAATATTATAAACAATAAATATACTATCAAAGTACCCATAATAATAGGCCCTACTCCTATAAAAAAATTACCCATTTGCTGATACCAGCTTCTAGAATCATAACTATGAAGTACATATCCTATAGTATCTGACTTTGTATTGAATAGTTTTATATCATTGATTTTATGTCTGAAAATTAGGCAAAATAAAGCATGTGAAAGTTCATGTATTGGAGTTCCTATCCAGCCTGTAATATAAACTTCTGTTTTTGATCCCAAAGTTTTAGCAAATATTCTTCTAGTAATAGAAGATAATACATATAAAATAAATCCGAATATTATAATAGTACCGAATAATCTAAATAAATCTATTATAGTTTTGGATAAAATAATAACTATAAAATAAAAAAAATCTTTTATCATTTTTAAGTCCGTATAACAATTTATCGGAAGAAAATAATTTTTAGTTAATGTAAAAATATGAACTAAATAAACACTTGAAAAAATAGGATTTCTATTATAAACTATTACGATATTATATAAAAAATATATAATTCTATTACATTATTAAATAATATTTGTTTTGTATTATATTAAATAATTAAGTGGAGAAAAAATGAAAAAAATAATATTCTTGCTGCTATTAGTCTTAAATTCTTTTGCATTCGCTATAGATGATATGGTAGATAAAGATAATATGCATAATTTAATAGAGGGTATAACATCAACAAGATTTGGATCTGATAGAGTAAGTACAATATATGATTTTGCTCCGCTTATGAATCATAATACTCCTTTTAAATTAGGAGCTTCTATATTAGATTTATCACATATAATTGATAATAGTTATATAAATTCTGATGGAACTAGAAAATTATCATTTATACCTAAAGGTTTTATAGGTTTAAGCTATGGTATATTCGGATTCGGATATCAATTTAATTTATATAATGACATTTCAGAAAAAAACAGACCCGTTGCACATAGCCATTCCATTTCATTTGGCTTAGCTACTGCAAAATATAGATTATCATTTCCATTTTCATTTTCTTTTGGAGATAATAATTCTTATGGCGGAAAAATGTCATTAAGTACAACGCCTAAATTCTCATTTATGTTTAGAGGCGGATTATTAGATGAATTTACTATTTCGCTTCATTATGGCATGCAGTTTTCAAATACTCCAAATGAAGTTGGTAATAAAACACCTCCTATGGTTATTGGAGGTTCATTATATGGTAATATTATGCTTACAAGATTTGATAATTTCCCTGTACAAATAGGATTGCCTGTAAAATTAGCTTTCTATTATGGTATAGGAGCTAGATGGGCTACTATAGATGCAGGATATGCTGAAGATGCTTTAAATAACTACTACTATAATGATGCCAATCAAACAGAAAGAGCAACTGATAGTATGAGATTTTATGTATTACTTCCTGCCAAATTTGAAGTAAAATTGGGGGCTATATATACTTATATAATGCCTAGACTTATGTTTGAAGGACAAATATATAAAACAGACGGTGAATACAATTTGCATTATGGTGTTGAGGGAGAGATGCAAATTACTCTTATTGAAAATCTTACATTTGGTACAACTATTTATGCTGAGGGACAGGGCATAATGAGAAAAAGTACTGATTTCGATATAAATAATGCATTCGGCGGCGGAATAGATGTTTGGGGAATTTGGAGATATTAATTATTATAAAAAATAATATGATAAAGAATTTTGCCAAATCAAAAATAATAGCAGCTATTGCTTATTTATCTAAAAAATACACTAGACATATAGCATAACTATTTTCTATAGTATATAGAATAAAAAATTAATTCCATTTTTAATTTTATTTACAAGGATAATAGTATGCATAATAATAATTTACCAAATATTTTTGATTCTTTTAATGATGCTAGAAAAAAAGGATTCCTTACTATGAAAGAGGAAAAAGATAAAGGAAGAAATGTAGTAGGAACTTTTTGCACATATACTCCGAAAGAAATAATATATGCTGCTGATGCCATAGCGGTATCATTATGTTCTACAAATGATGAGACTATACCTGAAGCTGAAAAATACCTGCCTAAAAATTTATGTCCATTGATAAAATCTAGTTACGGTTTTGCTATTACAGATAAATGTCCTTATATGTATTTTTCTGATATTATAGTTGGTGAAACTACATGCGATGGAAAGAAAAAGATGTATGAGCTTTTAGGAGAGATAAAGGATACTCATGTAATGCAGCTGCCGCATTCTAAAAATAGTTTTTCTTTAGAACTTTGGAAAAATGAATTAAGAGAATTTATAAAAAGATTAGAGAAAAAATTTAATGTAGAAATCACAGAAGAGAAATTAAAAGAAGCTATAAAATTATGCAATGAAGAGAGAAAAGTAATAAAAAAATTATTTGATTTAGGTAAGCTTAATCCCTCCCCTATTAAAGGAAGCGATATGCATGAGGCATTAAATTCTTCTAATTATAAATTTGACAGAAAACTTTATATGGAAGAAATAAAAGAGCTTACAGAAAAAATAAAAGAAAAATATGATAATAAAGAATATGCCCATAATAAAAACAGTCCAAGAATATTAATAACAGGCTGCCCTACTGGAGGACTTGTAGAAAAAATAATAAAGCAAATCGAAGAGGTAGGTGCTTCTGTTGTATGTTTTGAAAACTGTGTTGGTACTAAAAATTTTGAAATGCTTGTTGATGAAAATAAGGACCCTATAGAAGCAATTGCAGAAAGATATTTAAATATACCTTGTTCTATTATGAGCCCTAATGATGAGAGAATGAATATAATAAAAAACTATATAGAAGAGTATAATATAGACGGAGTAATTGATATAGTACTCACATCATGCCATACTTATGCTATAGAGACAGAAAAGATAAGAAGAACTGTTGAAGGCTTAGGAAAATCATATTTATATATAGAAACTAATTATTCCAATAGCGACAGCGGACAATTGAGAACTAGATTAGAAGCATTTGTTGAAATGTTATAATGTTAGGAATTAAAAAATATGATATATTTTGACAATGCCGCTACTACATTGAAAAAACCTGATACTGTTGCCAAAGCTGTTTTTGATGCTATTAATAATTTTGGAAATGCATCAAGAGGAAATTATAAATCAGCTTTAAATAGTGAAAGAATTATATTAGAAACAAGAGAGAAAATAACTGAACTTTTTAATGGATACGGTCCTAATTATGTAGCTTTTGCAAGTAATGCCACAGAAGCTTTAAATACCGCAATAAAAGGAATAATAAATAATTATAATGATGCTCATATTATAACAACTTCAATAGAGCATAATAGTGTATTAAGACCGCTTTATGAAATAGAAAAATTAGGAGCAGAAATTACAATAATAAATGCCGATGAAAAAGGACAAATTAATTATAATGATATAGAAAAAAGTATAAAAAATAATACCAAAGCATTTATATGTACTCATGCCTCTAATGTAACAGGTGATATTTTGGATATATATTTTATAGGAAATATATGCTCTAAACATAATATATTATTTATATTAGATGCTTCTCAAACAGCAGGACATATTCAAATAGACATGAAAAAAAGTAATATAGATATAGTATGTTTTACAGGGCATAAATCTCTATTTGGACCTCAAGGAACAGGAGGGCTATGTATAAAAAAATCAATATATATAAATCCTTTAAAAACGGGAGGATCTGGAATTAAAACATATTCAAAAACTCAGCCTGAAAATATGCCTGCAAGACTTGAAGCTGGAACTTTAAATAGTCACTCTATAGCAGGACTTAATGCTTCTTTAGACTTTATAAAAAATGAAACTTATGAAAAAATAATTGGGCATGAAAAAAAATTGACTAATACTTTTTATGAAGGAATAAAAGATATAGAAAATATAAAGCTTTATGGAAATAATTTTCACTATAATAAAACTCCTATAATAGCTTTAAATATAGGAAATATAGATTCTGCTAAAATTTCTGATATACTTTCAAATGAATATGATATAGCAACTAGGTCTGGCGGACATTGTGCTCCTTTAATGCATGAATCTTTGGGTACTGTAAATCAGGGAATTGTAAGATTTAGTTTTTCTTATTTTAACACTATAGCAGAAATAGAAAAAGGAATTGATGCTTTAAAAGATATAAGCAAAAGATTCTCTTAAAAATAGAATAATTATTCTGATACTAAAGGAAAAATAAAATGTATTATATTGGTATAGATATAGGTTCAACTGCCTCTAAAGTTGCTGTTTATGATGAAAGTAAAAATGATTTTATAGAATTATTTATGATTCCTACAGGCTGGTCTGGAGTAGAAGCAGCTAATAGAATATTATCAATGCTTGAAGAAAAAAATATCAATAAAACAAATTCATATTTTGTAGGTACAGGATATGGAAGAGTATCAATTGAATATGCTGATAAAACTCTTACAGAAATAACTTGTCATGCTAGAGGGGCTAATTTTTTATTTGATAATTTAAATGGGACTTTAATTGATATTGGAGGTCAGGATACAAAAATAATTAAAATAAAAAACAGCAAAGTAGAAAATTTTATGATGAATGATAAATGTTCTGCTGGTACTGGAAGATTTATAGAGCTTATGGCCAATTCATTAGGCTGCTCTATACCTATTCTTATAGAAGAGGCTCAAAAATGCACAAAAACAGATATAGTAATAAGTTCAATGTGCACAGTATTTGCTGAAACTGAAATCATAAGTCTTAAGGCAAGCGGAAAGCAAAAAAGCGAGATTGCTTATGCTATAATAAACTCTGTAGCTAATAAAGTAGCTTCATTATGCGGTAAATTCAAAGATGACACTTATTTTCTAACAGGAGGCTTATCAAATTTCGATTATTTAATAAAAGATTTGGAAAAAACATTAGGAGGTAAAGTTATTACAAATAAAGATGGGCAATATGCAGGTGCAATAGGTGCTGCTATTATAGGGCTTGAAAAAAATTCTAATAATAATGATACAGAAAAAACTAATGAAAAAAATGATAATACTGCAACAGATAATAAACAAAAAGTATTAATAATAACCTTTAATACTACTACTGATGTTATGAGAGCAGAAAAAACTTTTAAAAATATAATGACAGAAAATAGTAGAACTTTAGGAAAAATAGTATCTACTCCTAATGAAATATCAGCAGGGTGCGGACTTTCTTGGGAAAGTGAAATTGATTTAAAAGATTATTTAATAAATATTTTAAATGAAAATGAAATTGAATATGATAAATCTTATGAAATTAATAAAATCTAATTAACGCACGTTTAATCAATTATTTTTTATAATAAAAATTATATAATAAATTAATTTATAAATAATAAAATATTCAGCGTGCGTAGAACTAGTTTTTAAATTTAAAAAAAACTGGGCGGGTAATGCTATTTCTAATTAATATAAAAAAGTAAATATAATTTTCAATTTCAATTAAAATAATGAATCTATAGGGCGGGTTTTTTAAATATAATTTACAATATATAAATCATACTACATTTCACTCATAAAAAATTCTTGATTAATATATAATTAGCTATATAATATTACAATTAGAATTTATAAGTATATCGGATAAATCTATGATATCAGAAAATAATATTTCATTGAATAATCATAATAAACATTTTATAATAAGCGGTGAGATAGCATTAATTTTAGTTGTAATTATGAATAGTTTTGGTGTAGTACTAATGCTTTATTCAGGTTCTGGAATATCTGCCATATCAAGTGTACCATATGCTTTTTCTGAATTAATAAAAAATATATCTCTTGGAACTTTTACTTATATTTTTCAATCTTTACTTGTATTAATTCTTATGATATTAAGAAAAAAATTTGTAGGAGAATATCTATTTAGCTTTATTGTTGGATTTTGTTTCGGTAAATTTGTAGATATACATAGTATTTGGATAAATCATCTTCCATTAACAATAATAAGCAGAATAATATATTTTATAATAAGTTATTTTATATTGGCATTTGGAATAGCTTTATCAAATAGATGCGGGCTTCCTATTATACCTACAGATTTATTTCCAAGAGAATTATCAAATATAATAAAAGTATCTTATGCTAAAGTAAAAATAATATTTGATGTAGTATGTCTCTTTACAACAGCAATACTAACATTTGTTTTTTTAGGACATATAAAAGGTCTCGGTATAGGTACTGTACTTGCTGCTTTCACAATGGGTAAAAGTATTGCTATTATAGGAAAAATAATTGATATGAAATTTGAATTTATACCTTTCATTAAGAAAAATTAAATTATAATAATTTTTTATTATATAAACTAATTTTGTATTTTATGCAATATTGACAACTAATCAAAAATATATATACTATATATTAATATAGATTAATAATAAGAGGGAAATTTATGGACTTAGAAGAAAAACTTGCAATATATTATAAAGGCTCTGCCATAGAAGATGATATGGCAAAATGCGAAGCTACAAATGATTTCAGTAAAATAAGAAGGAATTCTTATGATTATTTCCATTATAAAGAGGAATTTTTGAAAGATTATTTTTCTATAGAAGATGAGAAATTAAAAAAAAGATATGAACATTTCATGAAGATACTTATTTATGGAAAAGATAAGGAAGGAGAAGGCGGAACTAAATATGTTATTTTTGATTATATAGTTAATAGAGATTTTGAAAAGTCACTCAGATATCTTGTTTATGGATATGAGAAAAGATATAAAGATCATGCAAGAACTCTATATGGTCAAGGTTCAATATATAAAGTTTTTGAAGATTTTAATAAATACTTCAGTAAAGAGTTTCAAGAATATACAGATAAATATATTGATATTATTAATAACAATGATAATAAAAAAATATTAAAAAAAATGGACAGAGATGCTGTAATACCATTGATTGCAATATGTTCTGTTATAAAAAGTAATAAAGAATGCGATGAGAAATATGTAAATGCAGCTTTAAAATCATTCGATGTTCTCCCTAATCTTTATGATACTTTAAATGTAATTGCTGCTATCTTAGATAAAAATGAGGCTATAAAAAATAAATTTATAGAAGTGCTTAATAAAAATGAAGAATATATCATTGACATTAATATTATACTTGGAGACTATTTAAAATCATTAGATTATAACAATCCTTATAAAGCTAGAGAGAAATTCTTTAATGCAATAAATTATCCAAATGATTTTGCATTTATAGCACAGCATTTTGAGGACTATTTTCATTATGCTTTCATTTATGGGGCAAGAGATTTATATTTGAATCATAAAGAAGATTTTTATAAAATTTATAATTTTGTAGAAAACAGTTTAAATAGTGATAGGTATAATAATAATAGAAATAATGATAGAAATAAAAGAATATTTATAGTACTTAGCGGTATTTTACTTGAACATAATGATAATAATTTAGATACAAATAATTTAAAAAAGGCAGTAAGTGTATTACAAACTATAGTTAATAAATTTACAGAATATAATTCGGATAGATATAATAAAAGACCCGCATTCACCACTACAGTAAAAATAGAAGAAATATTTGATAAAGATAAAAATAAACTCTTTGATACGCTTATAGATTATTATACAGACAAAAAAAATACATACAATGTATACAGCACACACAGATGGGGAAATACTCTCCCTGAATATTGTCTTAATACAGAACTTTATTATTTATTCTCTTTATTTAATTATGACATTCCTGAAATGAAAAACTATAAAAAGTTTGCTCTCGATATTTTTAAATATTTGCCAATTCAGATTGGAATAAGAAAGTATATAGAAGTGCAGGCGTCTATAGGAACTAAAACTTTAAAAGAAGTTATTGATAGCTTATTAAATAATAAAGAATTGAATGTTACATTAAAAGAAATTTTATTATCATACTATTTTGATTATGCAGGAGATCTTTCAAATTATTATTATGACTATGGCGGAAAATCTCTTCCTACATTATATAAAGAACTTAGATGCGTAGATGAAAA
>CALXXQ010000005.1 GCA_944392715.1 uncultured Brachyspira sp. | reverse complement strand
CATTAGGTATGCCTTTGGCAAGTCTGTCTGCAGTAGCTAAATCTATACCCATAACACGGCAAACATCTCTTATAACAGAACGTCCGCCTAAAGCACCGAATGTAGCTATCTGAGCAACATTATCTTTTCCATATTTTTCTTTTACATAATCTATTATTACTTCTCTTTTATCATCTTGGAAGTCAACATCTATATCTGGCATGCTTTTTCTTTCAGGATTTAAAAATCTTTCAAAAAGCAAATTATAATCAAGAGGATTAACCTTTGTAATTCCTGTAGCAAATGCAACTATTGAACCAGCAGCACTTCCTCTTCCAGGTCCTACAGCAACATCATGATTTCTGGCATAATTAATAAAATCCTGAACTACAAGGAAATATCCTTCAAATCCCATTTTAGCTATAACACCTAATTCCATTTCAAGTCTTTCCATAGCTTCTTTAGGAATATTATTATTATAATGCTTATTAAGACCATCTATACACATATTTCTAAGTGCTGTAGTTTCTGTTTCACCATTAGCAAGCTCATAATTAGGCATATAATAATTTTTAGTCATTATATTTAAATCTTTACACTGTTCTGCTATCTTTACAGTATTTTCAAAAGCTTTAGGAAGTTTAGCAAATGACTTCATCATCTCTTCTTCACTTTTTAGATGGAATTCATTACTTGGAAATTTATATCTTCTAGGAGAATCTAAAGTAGCTTTAGTTTGTATAGCTAGAAGTATTTCATGAGCTTTTGCATCCTCTTTTGATACATAATGAACATCATTTGTAACAACCAATTCTATATTATGATGAGTAGCCAATTTATATAATGCACTATTTAATGATTTCTCTTCAGGTATATTATGATCTTGTAATTCTATATAAAAATCATTTCCAAAAATTGATTTATAATATTCAGCTAATTTTGAAGCCTGCTTATAATCTTTTTTTCTTATAGCTATAGGTATTTCTCCGCCCATACATGCAGATAGACAAATTAATCCTTTATTATATTTTTCTATTAATTCATGATCAACTCTAGGACGATAATAAAAACCTTCTGTATATCCGAAAGTTACTAATTTACATAGATTATCATAACCTTCTTTATCTTTTGCAAGCATAATAAGATGCATTGCACTTTTTTCTTCTGTATTTTCTATTTTTTTATCAAATCTTGTTTTAGGGGCAACATAAAGCTCACATCCTATAACTGGTATAATTCCTTTATCCTTAGCCTCAGAGAAAAATTCCATAGCTCCAAACATATTACCATGATCAGTTATAGCTATACCAGGCATACCTAATTCTTTTGCTCTGTCTACTAAACCTGGTATAAGTCTTTTAGTTTTATCTTTTTTAGAATAAAGAGACTTTATCCTTGAAGCTCCGTCAAGTATTGAGTATTGTGTGTGTACATGCAAATGAACAAATGACATATTAAACCCCTATTTGCTTTTATTATTCTATATTATTTGATTTAAATATCAAGTCAAATTCATAAAAAATATATAAATAGTTTTTATTTATTCACTATAAATATTTACGGTATATTTATTATAAAATTATAAAAAATATATGATTTTTTTTTATTAATTTAGTTTGACAATTTTTCTTTTAATACTATAATTTATAATAGAGTTATTTTTTATTGAAATAAAACTTAACTATGTTATAATTAAATTATAAAAATTAAAATTCAAGGAAATAAATATGGCAACAACCCCTATAAAATTTATGGATGTTAGATTTATTAATCCATTTATTGTATCTCTAGTATCAATATTCAAAGAAATGGCAGGTCTTACTATGGAAAAAGGAACACTTGTAAAAGGTCAGGGTCGTAAACTTTTCTCAGGGTATGGTGTTGCTATAGGAATTGTCGGGGACGTTAATGGACAGGTATTATATGAATTCCCAGAAAATTTCTCTCAGCTTTTAACTGAAAATCTTACAGATAAAAAAAGAGGAGAATATGACTCAGAAGATGATTTTGAAGATATGATGAGAAGTGTTATAAATGAAATGGGAAACACTATAAGCGGTCTTGCTATAACTAAATTAGCTGAAGAAGGTATTAGCTGCGATATTACTCCTCCTATACTATACTTTGGAAAAGAAATACAAATAATACCTAAAAATTTACAGACTATAATTATACCATTCCAATCTTCACTTGGCTTTGTTAGTGTTAATATTGCTATGGATGCATAATTAATATTAAATGATAAAAAATATAATTTATATATTTATCATAATATCTATATTATTATCATGTACTAATACTACAAATGAAAATATAATACAGACAAATAATATAAATATACCTAAAATAAATATCAATGATAAATATAAAATCATGCCTAATGCATTGAGACTCCAATTATTATCAGAATATACAAAAATACATTATGGAAATAGTTTGATATATTTAGATAATCCTCAAATAATTGTTGTGCATTCTACTGAAACTCCAAACTTAAATATAGCTGTTAATATATTTAGAAATGATATCCTTACAGGAAGACCAGATATAGAAGCTGGCGGTGAGGTTAATGTTGGAACACATTTTTTAGTTGATTTTGATGGAACTATATACTCAAGCACTCCAATTGAATATATAGCAAGGCATACAGTGGGATTTAATTATACTTCTGTAAGTATAGAAAATATAGGATATGCTGATAAATTAACAGATAAACAATTAGAGTCAAATATACTATTAATAAAATATATCAAAAGCAAATATAAAAGTATAAAATATGTAATAGCACACTATGAATATAAAGATAAAACATCCCCTCATTATTCACTATATAAAGAATTAAATACTAAATATATTAATCCCATAAAGAGAGATCCAGGGACTAATTTTATGCAGGAGTTAAGAAAAAGAATATAAAATATAAGGTTTATTTATGGAAATACTATTAGTTTATTTATTCGAAATATTGATAATTATTATCCTTATTATGTTATCAGCATTATTCTCCGGAAGTGAAACCGCTTACACTTCTATAGATGATGTTACATTAATGCGATTGGTTAGAGAGAAAAAAATAAAAGAAGAAGATAAAAAATATTGGGAAAAATCAAGTTCTATGATACCTACCCTATTGATTGGAAATAACATAGTAAATATATCCGCAAGCTCTATTATAACGGTATTTGCTGTAAGGCTTGCTGACATTCTTCCGCATATATCAACAAATGTAATGGTTACAATATCTACTGCTACAATAACAATACTCATCATCATATTCGGAGAAATACTTCCTAAGGTATTAATGAGAGTTAATGCAGAAAAAATGATGCCTTATTTATTATATTTTATGAAACTATGTCATTTTATATTTAAACCTATAACTTTCTTAATGGATAAAATTACAACTTTCATAATGAATTATTTTGTACCTAAAAAATTAAGGGATACTGAAAAAAGAAGTGCATTATCCAGTATGGATGATATTACAACTATAATTCACTTAGGACATAAAGAAGGTATAATAAAAGAATCTACACATGAACTTTTAACAGGTGTAATAGATTTTAGAAATAAAACAGTAGAAGAAATAATGACTCCTCGTGTTGATATGGTATGCATAGAGGCGGAAACAGATGTAAATGAAATAATAAAACTCACTGTAGAGTCAGGTCTTTCAAGATTTCCTGTTTATGAAGAAACTGTTGATCATATTATAGGAATTTTTCACACAAGAGCTTTGTTTAAAGAATATGTTAAAGGCGGCGGCAAATTAAATAAAATAAAGAAGAAAGCCATCGACTATATAATGCTTCCATACTTTGTACCTGAGACAAAAACTATAAGCAGTTTATTTAATGATATGCAAAAGAAAAAATTACAAATGGTTATAACTATTGATGAATATGGCGGAACAGCTGGGCTTGTTACTATGGAAGATATAATAGAAGAAATAATGGGTGATATTGAAGATGAAAGTGATAAAAAAGAAGCTGATGTTATAAAATTTAAAGGTAAAAGAATTATAGTTAATGGAAATGCTCCTATAGAAGATGTTAATAAAACTTTAAAATTGGAATTAGAACATGAAGAATATCAAACTATAGCTGGATATGTACTTGATATGCTTGATCATATACCTGAAACAAATGAACGTTTTATTTTAAAAGGATACAGAGGAAGAATTATGAAAGTTGAAGATAGAAGAATTGTAGAAATAGAATTTACTCCTTTAAAATACAGCAGATCTAGTGATGATAATGCAGAAATTCAAGATGTTCATGATATAGAAAAAATGATTTAGAAATTTTAAACGAATAAGATAATAATAAAAAATACAATAATTACTAATTAGGAAAATAACTATGCTAAAAAAAACAATCATTGCTTTATTTTTAATAATATTATATTCATGCTCTGAAAACAATCAAAATGATAAAAAAATAGATGAGCCTCCTAAAAGTATTAAATTAGTATTTACAGGAGATATAATGACTCATCCTACTATAGTAGATGCTTTTGACAGCAATGATGTTTTAATAGATTTAAAAGATTATTTTCAA
>CALXXQ010000004.1 GCA_944392715.1 uncultured Brachyspira sp. | reverse complement strand
TAAAAAGTTAATATCGCATAAAAATATAATTGATAGAAAAATAAAATTTGCTGAAAATGACAGCATAGAAATATTACAGTTTTTTAAAGAAGATGAATGTTTATATAAAAGAATAAATTATTTAGTTCATGCTGTGAAAAGTATATTAGATAATTTAGAAATAGAGTCTAATAAAGAGTTTAAGTATGATAGTATATTGAAAAGTTATGATATATTAATTAATTTATTAGAAAAAATCAAAAAAATAATTCAGATAATTTTGTATGCCGAAAACTTGATTCTATTATATTTATGATTAATACTGCTAAACTTGCAATTTATAATCATAGTGATAATACAGAAAAATCTTTAGAAATGATTGAGTTGAATAAAAATAATATAAAAAATATAGATAATGATTATTTTTTCTTATCAGAAAAGATACTTTTTGATAATATCAGTACAGTTGCTCAATGGGATTTTTATGAATGTGATTATATTATAAAATATATAAAAAAAGTTTTGGAAGATCTTGAGTATTATGATAAATTATATATAGATGATATAGCAAGACTATATGGAACACTTGGACAGACATATATTATTCACTATTATGCTACAGAAGATACTAAAGATTTAGATAAAGCTAAATACTGTTTTGATAAATCTAAAGAGTTATTTAAAGATGATAATTTAAATATAAAAAGAGTATACAGTAATTTAATGCTTTATGCTATAACAGCAGGTAGAGAAGATGAATTTTTAGATTATCTTTATAAATATATTACAGAAAAAGAAGAAAGTTTTGATAATATTGATTTGTTAATTGAAAAATTAGTTTCTTATATAGATAATAATAATCAGCCTGATAAAAGCGATAAATATTTAATAATAAGGCTATTAAGATATTGCAAAAATTTTAATACTGAATACAGCAGAAGAATATCTAATATACTTATAGAAAAAAGCAGTAATTTCTATGATGATAAAAAAAGAAAAGAATCTTCAGAGGATGTTGATATAGAAAAAGATTATTGTTTTGTTTACTATAAAATAAAGAAAGAAAAAATTTCTTTGTCAAAGAGTTATATATTCGTAGAAAATTTACAAGGCTATTTCCAGTATATGAGAAAATTATCTTTATATTTAACAGAGATCCTAACAGGAGATGAAAGCTATTTTGATAAAGCTGTAGATATATTAGAAGAAATGGTTAATATGCAAGATACTAATTATAAAAAAGCATTTGGAAAGTTTTTTGAAGAAAGTGCTAAACCTAATTTAGATAAATATAAATGGGCTTATAATTTAAGTAAAAAGTTATATATGTGATATTTTTTGAAAAAATAATTTGACTTATTAAAAAAAGTTTATATAATAGAGATATATCATTTCTCTGGTATTTAGTCCCAGAGTTTATTTATTATTTTTTTGATTTTGTTTTTAGGCTTTTTGCTTAGAAACGGTATTTTAGAATTAAATGTAATTATATTTAATTCTGTTTAATTTTTATATAAAAGTAATAATTTAAACTTTAAGGGGCTAAGTATATCTAGTAAAAAAATTATTCATTACTGTTTTATCCCCTTAAAATTTGTTATTATTTTTCAGCTATAATTATGTATTTAATATACATTATAGTTCTTTTACATTATAAGTATCGTATTTTTATTAAAATTAATTTTTTTATAGTTTTTTTTAATAATTTATAAATATTATACTTGACATATTTTGGAAATATGCTATTATTGGCTATATAAGATAAAGATATTTAGCTACTGCTAAAGTTTGAAAATATCAATTTTTTATGAATTTGTTTCTTCTATTAATTAGATAGAAACGGTATTTGTGATTAGGTGATTTCTTAATTACAGTTTGATTGTTTACAGATATTTTTTTATTAAACTTAAAGGAGCTAAATATGTCCATTAACTTTTTTTCTAATAAAAGTAATCTCAATACTGTTCACTATATAGTGAGTAGTCTATTAATCTATGATAATAGTATTACTCAAATAATTAGAGTGAATAAGAATATCAAGAAGAATTATTTTAAAAAATCAAAAAAGAAAAGTAATTACCGTTCTTGGAAACTTGATCATAATATTAAGCTAGTTTCATAATCATTATAAAGAATATTGTATTTTTAATATCCGTATAAAAGGAGTTTCTATGGATAAAAATATAATCTTAATATTGAAAATAATAAAAGCAGCTGCAGAGATATTAGAAGAATATTTTAGCAATATGAAAAATGATTAAGGAGGAATTTAATATGCTTGGAACTATTATTCATATTCTAGTACCTATTGTTACAGTAAAGATAATTACTGAAATTATAAAAAAGCATTGATGTAAAAATAGGAGGGTACTATCAAATAAGCAGTTAATATTTTTTAAGTTATTTGCGTACTGTATTTTATATAAATGCGGTTTGGTATAGGGCAATATGTTAAAGGAGTAATATATGTATAACCAAAATAATCATTATAAAAAAAACAATAATAAAGGCATTTCAAAAAATAACAGGAGGAAAATAAAAATGTCAGGCAATAATTTAAATAATAATATTTCTAATAACGAGTCTATTAATTTAGAAAAAAGTATCCAATATAGTGAGCATCTAGCTAATTTAAATAAGGCTATGAATGATCATATGAAGTCTTTAGAAAAGATTGCATCTTCAAAGGAAAATATTCAAATGACTACTGGGGTTATTGCAGAGAAGTGTATTGCAGAGAAATATTTTGAAGAATTATATAATAATGAAAATGCAGAATGTGAAGAATATCAGACAAGATCAGAATCAACCAAAACAGCAGTACAAGATGCTAGAAATACCAATACAGAAATAAAATATCAGATAAAAACTGATGGATCACTAAAGCATAATTATGAAAAAATATACTTAGATAAATACGGTTTAAATAAAGAAATTGTTCAGGAAGAAAATATAGAAGAAGTAAAATATGTAGATTCTAAAATCAAAATACAGATACAAAAGATAATAAAGATACAGCAGACATATTATTAAGTAAAGATACTGAAGATGATATAGAATAATGTCTTAAAAATTACGGTTAATGGAAATGTTAGGAGGGTACTATCAAATAAGCAGTTAATATTTTTTTAGTTATTTGAGTGCTGTATTTTAAAATACAGCAGGGGTTAAGCAATATGTTAAAGGAGTAATATATGTATAATCAAGATAACAATAACTATGTAAAAAATAATAACTATAGAGGCAGAAATAATAAAAATAGAAAAAATAATAAAAACAGGAAGAGTAATAGAAAAAATAATAATGCAGCTAAAAATGAGTATATCAAAGTTGAAAATTTTGATATAAGCAGCAATTTAAACGATGGTATTATAGAAGATAGTACCCTTCATAAAGATGTTTCTGATAATATGGCAGATTCTATTGCCTTAGGAAGAAGTGTAAAATATAAGGATCATCGTAATAATTTATGTAAATTCCATAAAGAGCGTATTGATTCTTTAAATAAAACTGTAGATTCAAAAAACAATATGGATGTAGACCAGCTTCAAGGATTTGTAGCAGAAACTGAATTAAAAAACACATATAATGAAAATGCAGCTATACAAGGTAAGGAATATGAAACTCGAGCAGAATTAACTAAACCAGGAGACCCTGAAGCAGATATTATAGTTAGAGACGGTAATACAGAGACAAAATATCAATTAAAATCTTATAAAGATCCTAAACAAAACACAGAAGCAGTTTCTGAAAAAAGGTATTCAGGCGAAGATGGCTCCAATAAAAAGATAGTTCCTGAAGAAAATCTAGAAGAAGTAAAATCGATAGCTTC
>CALXXQ010000003.1 GCA_944392715.1 uncultured Brachyspira sp. | reverse complement strand
TTTTTATTAAATACTCATAAGCATCGCCCATAACATCATTGTTTTCTAATGCACTAGGGCTTAAATCTAATGCAGGATCATTGAAGTCTTCAAGCAGATTTTTTAATATAGAATTTCTTGTTTTTGTGTTTCCGAATTTATTTGAATCATTAAAGTCTATATTATTGAAAATGCCTTCAAATTTACTCTGATTCTGTTTTTCTATTTCTCTTAATGCAGTATTGATTCTTTCACCTATATTATTTTCTTCTCTTATAGAATATAGATAATCAAAGTTGGCAGTTTCGCTTATTTTGTAATCTAGTCTTTCAATCATTCTTGATAAAATGCCTTCATTGTCTTTATATTTTTTTCTTAATTCTTCAGTTTTCTCTTTCACGAAATCAGATAAATATTTAACAAACAGCATACTCAATATATAATCTTTATAAACAGATGAGTCTATTGATCCTCTAAAAGTGTCGCATGCCTTCCAAACTATGTTTTCAACTACTTCTTTTGTTGTTTTCATATAAATTCTCCTCTAATACTATATTATATTAATAATAAAAATTAATATACTGTATTTATAAATGATTATATATTTTTTAATTAATTAATTTTATAGTACTATTTATTAGATATAATATATGTAGATTTTACTATTTTTATATTGTGTATTTATGAAGTTTATATATTTTTTATTTTTATATAGAGCATTATTTAAATATTTTTTATTATATATTTTCCATATTTAGTTTTATATTTGTTTTATTATTAATAGATATGAACTCCATTTCTATAGTTAGAAAAAATCAGCGGACATAAAAAAATTATATCCGCTATTAAGGTAAATTATGAAGAAAAAAATTTATAAAATTAGATACAAATCAACTTTGTTATATCATTAATATATAAAATTTTTAAAAAAAGTGTTTAAAAAAGATAATTTTTTTTATATTTTTTTTATATTTTTTATTATGAAATTACACAAAAATAACGATTAAAATAATTAATATTATAATTGATTTTATAGGTATAGTAGATATAATTTATTTTTTATAAAAATGGAGTTTTTCAATGAAAAAAGTATATAGTTTATCTTTTAAAATACCTGTTGTAATATCATTAATTTCTTTTGTAATTATAATTATAATATTAACCGTTTCTAATACTATAGCAAGTAAAGGATTAAGCAGAAGCAGACTTCAGGGATTCCAAAATACGGCAAAAAGTTATGCAAAATTATTTGATGCCATTTTAATAGATCAAGTATCATTAGCTAAAACCTATTCGGTAGCACCTGCCGTAATGAATTCTTTATTGAATAGGAATGAGCAGACAGAATATGATGTTTTACAGGCTTTGGCATTATTCAATGGGGTAAATGAATATTCAATAAATATAGCTGTAGTTGATTTAAATGGGGATATTATAGCAGATGCTCTAGGAAATTCTATAGGTAATAATATATCTGAAACAAGAACTAATTTTTGGAAAAAATTAGAATCTAGTGATTTTGGATATATTTATGATGAAGAAATTATTGATTCCAAAGATACAGGAAATAAATCATTAGCTTTAGGCGGAGGAATAAGAAGTTTAAGCGGAGATTTATTGGGTGCTATACTTGTTATAGTGGATTGGAAGCTTGTACATGATAATTATTTTACAGATATAGATCTTGGTCAAACAGGACGTATATTGGCAATAGACCCTAATTTAGTAGATGTAATGGATAATCTTTATGATCAGATAGGTTCTACCGTAGTTTCAAATTATAAAACAGTATTTGATAATAATTTGCCTCAAGGTATTTTATCATATATTTATATGGATAAGAAAAGAACAGGTGCTTTCAGTAAGATGAAAACTATGAATTGGATAGTTGCTATGACTATGTTTGACAGTGAAATATATGAAACTAATAAGATAGTAATTATTATAAGTTCATTAGTAGGTTTGGCAGCTGTTATTTTATTATCAGTATTTGTTTATTTATTTATAAAGAGACTTATGAAGCATATAAACAGCATTATAAAAGAGGCTAAAGAGATAGAATTGGGAAATTTAACTTATGTTTCAAATGTGCGTCATAGAAGAGATGAGCTTGGAATATTATTTGAATCTTTTAGAGGAATGCGTAAAAAACTTACAGAAATAATATCCCAGGTTAATAATTCATCTATGAAAATAACTGCAGCAGCTCAAGAGCTTGCAAATGGAAATTCAGATTTATCAAGAAGAACTGAGGCTCAGGCTGCAAGTCTTGAAGAGACAGCAAGTTCAATGGAAGAAATGGCTTCTACAATTAAATCTTCTACTTCTCATTCTATCGAAGGGAATAATATGATGAAAGAATCTATGAATTCAATTAAAGATGCTGGAGCTATAATTTTAGAAACTACAAAGAGTATAGAAGAAGTTAATGAAGATAGTGAAAAAATAAAAAATATAACAAAAGTTATAGAAGATATTGCTTTTCAGACTAATATGTTAGCACTTAATGCTGCTGTGGAGGCGGCACGTGCTGGAGAGCAAGGTAAAGGTTTTGCTGTTGTAGCAAGCGAGGTTAGAAATTTGGCACAAAATTCGCAATCTTCAGCTAAAGATATTACTTCTTTAATTAATGTCATATATGAAAAGATTAGTAAATCTGTTGAGAAGGCAAAAGAATCTGAGAAAATATTTGAGGATCTGGAAAGAAAAATAGAAGAAACTTCTAATATAATGCGTGATATTAGCGAAACTGCTGTAGAACAGCAAGCAGGAGTTGATCAGGTTAATACTGCTGTTTCTCAAATGGATAGTGTAACTCAACAGAATGCTGGATTAGTAGAACAATCTGCTTCTGCAGCTGAATCTCTTCTAAATGAAGCTAAAGAATTAGAAGAAGCAATGCGTTTCTTTAAATTAGATAAATGATTTTGATATAAACTAATATAATAAAAAATTGATCGCTATCTTATAATTTATAATTAGCGATCGATTTTTTATTTATAAATAATATTTTTAAACTATTTCTAATTCCACACCCTATATTTTTATTGATTGATTTTAAAATTTTATTTTTTATTTTTTTATTGTATAAAAAGAATTAGATAACACCCTCCCTAGTAATTTTTTAATTTATTATTATTCTAATGCACTTAAAGTAAAATTAAAATGATAAGCAAATTAATTATATAAAAAGATTAGTTTAAATACACACTTGGGCGGGCATGCTTTTATTTTGAGATTATAAAGAAAATGAAAACTTAAATTTGTAATAGTATTAACAAATTTAAAGGGCGGGGTATGTGAATAAAGTTTTGAAGTTAAATATATTTTATTCAAGACCGTATATTTTAAAAAATTCGCTTAATATAGTATGCATAATTATTCTTTTTTTATCATAATCTAAATTTCTAGTAAGCTCTATTCCAAATGATTCTATATTTTTTTTAGCCGCATAAAAAGTTATTGTTGTAGGCATAGGATAGTACATTTGTCTGAATTTAAATTTCATAGGTTCTATTCTTGAATTAATATTATTTAATACTTTTACAACTTTATCATCTAATTTTCTGCTGTCATAAATAATAGAATCTCCAAAGAACTCTTTAAATCCATTTCCTTCATGAAGAGTTAAAACAACATCTATATCATATTCATTAAGCATATCCATATATTCCTGAGCTAATTTATCAGTATCAGTTCTTCTTATTCTTTTATCAAAAAATCTATTATTAATATCCTGTCCTTCTATAGCTCTGGTATTTTTTCTATATGCTTCAGGTACAGCAATAGGTACTATAGTGAGGCTTCCTCTTTTTATAGGCATATTTATTCTTTCCATAGCTACATCAGTACCAACTCTTTCGCTTCCATGAGGTACTATCAAAAATATATTCGGACCTTTTACAGGATGAACAACTCTATATATAGTGTTCTCATTTTTTGTGCCTTCCATTATCTTAAAATTGTATCTTTCTATATCTTCATTTAAATGACTTGCTACTTCACTTTCTAATTGTCTTGATACACTTTCTATTAAAGATTTTTCATTTTCAGTGGTTCTATAAGGGCCGTTTAATGTTGGTATTATTGATGTTTTATGATTAGGTTCTAGAAAATAGCTTACACCTAAAGAGTTTTCAGGTGTAATTTTTACAGCATTATTATATGTTATAACTGATACCTCATCATTATATGATATAACAGCAAAAGATTTTCCTTTAAAATTATATCCTTTATCATCTTTTGTTATAGTCATTTGAATATCATCATTATGTTTTGTTTTTATATACATATATCCTGATTCTAAAGTAAATTTATTATTTTCATATGTAAGTTTTGAGCTTGGCATTAATATAATAGATTTTTCTCCATTATCTATTACGATATATGATTCTTCCTTTGTTGATATTGAAAAATAATCATCTGGGAAACTTTTTTTTACATCTGTATTTGCATGCTCTTCATTGACTATTACAGATGCTATTCCCTGTCTTGATATTACTTTGAAATTATTCGCAAATAAAGTATAACTAAATATTAAAGCCAAAATTATTATATATTTACTCATTATCAGAACCATTAAATAAAAATATCGTTTTAATTATCGTTTAAAAATAAAAATGCTTTAAATAAAATATTAAATCTTATTTAAAGCATTTAGAATAAATACTAATAATTTATTTTTTATATAAAATATCTCCTGATGATATTAAATCTTCTTTTTTATTATATTTAGCTGAAATTGGTACTCCTTTATCATTTACTTTTATATCAAGCTTATAATTATAATCATAATATTCAAAGTATAAATCAGGCAGTACATCTTGATTATTAGCATTTCTGCTGTTTATAGAAATACCATTATATAATAGTCCCTGAAGTACTGAATATCCTCTGAAATTTTGTCCTACCATACCTTCAAAAAATGAAGCTGGTACTTTAACTTTAGTTTTATTATTTTCTGAATATGTAAGGAAGTCTTTTGTTATTTCCAAAGTTCTTTTTAATCCGTCAGAACCTGTATATGTTCTTTTTCCATAATATCTATCATCATCTATACCATCATTAGGATAAGAAGAGCTATTTATCATACCTGCTATAATATCCGAATTATTTTTATTTTTTATATAAACATATCCTACAGTTTCATCATCGTATATAGGGAAGTGAATTTCTCCTAGCCAATCATCAGAGCTTATTATATATCCGAAATATCTGTCATAGTAATGATTTTGTTTAGGATCTTTTATGCTGTATATATTTTCTTTATTAAAATTTACTTTAATATTTTTATTTTATGCTATTAATCCGCTAATACCGCCATTTTGAATTGTAATATTAACAGCTTTATTTCCTGTATTATCTGTATTATAAAAATACCAAACATTATTGTATTTTTTATCAATACCGCTTGCTGTATAGACTATTGTATCAGAGTTAAAAGATGATTCTTCTTCTGTTGGTTTTGTTATATTATTTGAATTTTTTCCGCAGCTTATAATCAACAGAAATGCTGAAAGAATTACTATATAGAGTATTTTTTTATCATAATGTTTATCCTTTTTTTATTATTATAAAATGGTATCATATATTATAAATTAAGCAAGCTTTATTATTTAGTAATTATTATTATTAAGTAATAAAAGTTTACAATAATATGTTTTTTATAAAGGAAAAATAAATTTATATCATCGTTGTAAAGTATTTTTAATGAAATTATAAAAAAGGCTTAAATCTATAATTAGATTCAAGCCTTAATTATATATATTAAGAGATACAAATAATAAAAAAGTTATGCTATTAATTGTCCATTGTTTCTTATTCTAATTTCTAAAGAATTAGTTAATTTAACTCTATAGAATTCAATTCTTTTATTGATTTCAAATATATATGCATTGTTATATTTTTTCATAATGCTTTTAATTTTGCTTGCTATTGTTTTTGGAAGTATGTTTTCAGATAATTTGTCATCGCTGCTTATATAGTTCCAAGCACCGTTTTTGTCAAAGTTTATATAAATTCCATTACTTAATTTGATTTCGTATTCATCTTTAATTTTATCAATATAAACTATTTTAG
>CALXXQ010000002.1 GCA_944392715.1 uncultured Brachyspira sp. | reverse complement strand
ATACTGGTTTTACTAAAGCATAACTGTTCCAAGCTGCTAATGGGAAATGTACTCTTATACCAAGAACTTTACCTGCTTCCCAAGCACCATTGTTACCTTTACTGTCTACGTTAGTAACATAAGAATTTCTGCGATTCTCTGTTAATCTAGCAGATTCATTCAACCATACTACCCAGTTATCATTGTAAATATTTTCTGCAACTGGAACTAATTCATTTGTATCACCTTCTCCAGCTTGTAAGTTATCAGCATTACCTGTTAAAGCAAAATCAATCAAAGTTGAGTTTGTTAAACCGTAAGCGGATGCAGCGATAAAAATGGAAGTTAATACTACGAATAACTTTTTCATAATTTATTGCACTCCTTGTACTAATTAATAAGCATAATAATACAACTTTTATACACTAATTTTCTTAATTTGTCAAGCAAATTTAATTAAAAAATAAATCAATATTTGACATTATCTATTATTAATGTATAATCTCACAAAAAAAATGTAATTATGTAAATTAAAAGATGAGTTTTTATAATGGATTCCAAAAAATCACAAACTAAAACAATTAAACCGCCTATTTTATTTTCTAAAACTCAGGAAATCATTAATAAAATACAAAAGCAGCTTGATGCTCCATTGCTTGCTTATTGGAACTCAAATGGAGGAAGCGTATGTCAAAATGATGTAATTGTACTTTCTGATATACTTAAACATATAGGAAAATGCGATAAAATATACTTCTTTATTAAAAGTTCAGGAGGAAGCGGACAGGCTTCTTTAAGAATAGTACATCTTCTTAGACAGTCATGTAAAAAAGTTATAGCATTACTTCCTTTAGAAGCAGCAAGTGCAGCTACTATGCTATGTTTGGGAGCTGATGAAATACAAATGGGACCTTTGGCTTTCATAACTGCTGTAGATACATCTCTTCAGCATGAATTATCCCCTGTAAATAAAGACAATAGTCTTGTATATGTAAGTCAGGATGAATTGGCAAGGGTTATAAAATTATGGAAAGAGCAGTCAGGTAATAATGATAATAATCCTTATGAACATATATATAAATATATACACCCTTTAGTTTTGGGGGCAGTAGATAGGGCTTCAAGCCTTTCAATAAAGCTATGTAAAGATATACTATCATATCATATGGAAGATCAGAAATTAATAGATGATATATCTAATTCACTTAATTCAGCATATCCTTCCCATAATTACCCTATAACTATAAGAGAAGCTAAAAAATTAGGACTTAATGTTAAGGAAATGAATGATAAACTCAATGAATCATTAATGTCTTTAAATGAATATTATTCAGAAATGGGACAAAAATCTTGTACAGATTATGATGAAATTAATTATCATGATAATGAAATATTGAATATACATGAGGGAAATGGTATACAAATATATTATCAAGAGGATAAAGATTGGCATTATAGAGTTGAAGAGAGAAGATGGATTCCTATGAATGATAATAGTTCTTGGATAAAAAATACTTTAATAAACGGAAAGCAAAATAAAAGTAAATTTCATATTAGATAAAATAATTTTAGGATTAGTTATGAATAAATATTTAATAGTTGGATCAGGAATATCAGGGGCAGTATTAGCAAATTTAATAGCAAATAAATTAAATGAAAAAGTATTAGTTATAGATAGAAGGAATCATATAGCTGGAAATTGCTATGATTATAAAAATGAATATGGTATAACTATTCAAAAATATGGCGCTCATATATTCCATACAAATATAAAAGAAGTTTGGGATTATTTATCACAATTCACTAAATGGAATTATTTTTATAACAAAGTACAGGCTGTTATAGAAGGTAATAAAGTATCTATACCATTTACATTAAAAACATTAAGAGAATTATTTTCTAATAATATGTCATCAAAACTAGAAGATAAATTAATTAATTATTATGGATACAATAGAAAAATATCTATACTTGATATGAAAAATAATGATGATAAAGATATACAGTTTTTGTATGAATATATATACGAAAATATATTTAAAAATTATACTATAAAACAATGGGAATTAAAGCCAGAAGAAATTTCACCTGAAACTATTAATAGAGTTCCTGTAATCATATCTAATGATACTAGATATTTTCAAGATAAATATCAGGGAATACCAATTAATGGATATACTAATTTAATAAATAATATTTTATCTCATAAAAACATTGAGCTTGAATTAAATACAGATTTTAAAAACATAAAAGATATATCTAAATTTAAAAAAATATTTTATACAGGAGCTATAGATGAATTTTTTGATTATAAATATGGATATCTTGAATATAGAAGTCTAAAATTTGATACATATACTTTGGATAAAGAATATTATCAGAATACAGCTGTTACAAATTATCCTAATGATTATGACTTCACTAGAATTATAGAACATAAATATTTTTTAGATGAACACTCAGATAGAACTACAATATCAGTTGAATATCCGCAAAAATTTGAACTTGGAAAAAATGAAAGATATTATACAGTCAATGATAAAAAATCAAATGAATTGTATCAAAAATATATTGATGAATCAAAACATATAGATAATCTGCATTTTTTAGGAAGGCTAGGAGATTATAAATATTACAATATCGATTCAGCAGTTAATAGAAGTATGCTGCTATTTAAAGAATTACTATATAAATAATATATTATCTTACATGCTGAGTATAATCATTATCAGATTTCTTTTTTATTTTATGTTTATACCATTTCTTAATAGGTTTGAATAATATATCTGTTATCCAACCATTGTCTGTTGGAAATACTCTTCTTCTAGATAAAAATAATATACAGTTTTTAGACCATAATACACTATTACTTGCTTCACAAACTCTATTAGAATATAAAGCATCGTCTCCCGATCCTATACAACCTTCCCATCCACCTATTTTTCTAGCTATATCAACTCTTGTAGAAATTCATGTGGCATGTGTTCTATTAGGGACTCTCCAAATACTAACTATTCTTTTTTTATCTTTCATCATTTTGAACCATCTTCCTATCCAAGGAATAAATTGAACAGGAAAACGTTTCACCATAAATCTAGGACAATGCCTTATAAAATTAACATAACTTTTAGAATAATTATCAGGCAATACATCATAAAATGCTTCTAATATAGCATAAGTCTTACATAACATAGTATCTGTTCTACCATCTAATATAGGTCTTACCATATTTTCTATAAAATTATCAGATATAGCTAGATCTGAATCAAAAAATATTACAACTTTACCCAAGCATTTTTCTAAGGCATTATTTTTCATATAAGATAGATCACCTTTTCTATCATTATGCATAATTTTTACTGAATTATAAGACTTAGCAATATTTACTGTATTATCTGTAGAAGAATCATCTACAAGTATTATTTCCATTTTTAAATCAGTTTTCTGAGAAATAATTGAATCAAGCAGTATAGGGATGTATTTTTCTTCATTATAAGCTATAATTATTAAGCTAACATCATATTCCATAATAATTCTCCATTTTTTTATTTATTACATATTATCAATTCAAATTTATTTATAACTTCCTGAGGTTTTATTATATCACGGCATTCAAATGTTTCTAATTTGCATTTTTTACCGCCGCATATACATGCTGGATTATCTACTTTTTTCTCTATTGCATGGCTATTAATACCTATAGGATAATTAAGGCCTGCTGGTGTAGCAAAATATAAAGCTAAAGTAGGTATTCCAACTATGGAAGCTATATGCATAGCACCTGAATCATTACCTATAAAACCATTGCATAAACTTAGTATTGCTGCTATCATATCTAAAGACATATAAGGTATTATAGGCTCTTTCAAAAGCATTGCTGATATCTTATCTGATATTTCTTTTTCATTTGGAGTAGTTATAAATAATGTTAAAGCATCATATTTATTAGATAAATAATTAGCAACTTCAGCAAAATTCTCCTCCTTCCAAATCTTACCAAAACTATTAGTAGCTCCTATTCCATAAGCAAATATTTTTTTATTTTCAGGATTCACAGTTTTTAAATATTCTTTTGCCTTATTTAATAATTCATCTTTTATTTCAAGCTTTAAATGAGGTCTTGTCTCGTATATATCTATAGCTTTAAGTAAATTAATATAATAATCAGAAGTATGTATCCATCTTACTTCTTTTCTATCAACAGCATCTGTAAGCATAAAACTTCTATAATCTGCTTTGTACCCTATTCTATTCTTTATACCATGACCAAATATTCTAAAAGCACTTTCAAATGAATTAGGAAAAATTAAAACAGCATCAAAATGATACTTTCTCAAACTTGGAAAATTTTTAAGTTCAATATAATCATCTACCAAGTCATTGACTTTAAATATACTAAGCATAGATTTTTTAGCCATTACTGTAATTTTAATATCTTTATATTTTTCTTTTATAAGATATATTGCCGGCATAGACATAATTATATCACCAAGCCAATTTGGAGAATGTATAAGTAAATTTTTAATTTCTTTCATAAATGATATAAAATATAATAATCTTAAAAATCATCTAAATCTATAAAATCATCCATAAACTTTTCATAACCAGTTATTATATTTTTATGTATACTCCCTTCCATCGCTATATTATTAGACTTCCTAAGATTTATAAAATACTCATAAAGCATAGAAAAATCATTTTTGAAAGTATTTTTCCATACATCTTTTGCTGATTCTATAACTTCAATATTACTGCAACTTATTAAAATATATCTTAATTTATTAGTATGAGAATATTGAGTAGAAATTACCATATCTATATGCTTATCATTAACAAAAACTAGCTGATCCTGACAATATATAGAATTTACAGGACTTTCATCTATTGGTATTAACTTCTCATTTTCATCTATAGTATTATTAGAATAATAATTCACTCCCTTAAATACAAAAGTTATATAAAATGGTTCTAATTTAACATTTATTGATTTTATTTCTATTAAAGTATGTGCTAAACTAGTTAAAGCTACATCATTTAATTTCATAATGATATCATTTTCTTTTATTTCCATGTTTTCTATTACAGCACTATGCATTTGATTGGCGCCTATATAATCAACACTTTTACCTAATCTCATAGAATTTGAAAATAAAAAATTTTTATAAACATTATCAGATACATAATATCTCTCAAAAGTCTCATCATCCAAAATAATGGCATCTTTATCTGAACGGCCTTGATATTGGCTATAAAACATAGTTTCATATACACTAGGCGATAACATAGAGGCTATCTCATATAATATGATATCACTATAATCCATAAATAAACTATATAATATTTCCTATACTTTTTATATCATAATCAATCATAAACAAATCATATTTATTATCTATTTTAGAATTACTATTATAAAATTTGCTATTAACACAAGTAAATTTTACTGGTATATTTTTTTCCTTTGATAATTCATAAGCTATATTTTCACCTTTTGCTATATCATCTAAAGTAGTATAATCCATCATATGAGTATTATTTACTATAGCAGTAACTTTTAATCCTACTGTTGCTTCTATATCAGTTAAGTGTCCTAATGCATATTCTATAGTAGAATTTTCTTTTCGGCCTGCATTAAGTACGAAAAAAACATCTGTTTCATTAACATCAACATTATCACGAAAAGTGGCAAAAGATAAACTGCCTGCAGAATTCCCGCCCATATCAACTATACCTATAATATCTTTTCTATTAAAAATAGAATAAACTTCAGCAGATACAGCAGGAATATCAGAACCTGACTGAGGCAAATAACTGCCTATAACTTTTATATTTTTATTTTCTAAATATGAAGAATGTTCTCTTGATCTGAAATAAGGGTTTACTACATCTAAGTCAGCAATATAAATATCCTCAGATGCAAAATTTCTAATGTACATACTATAATTAACAGAAAAAGTAGTTTTTCCCGCTCCATAATGTCCGCATACAATTGTAACTCTATTATATTTTATATCACACATAATTTACTAAACCCCGTACATATCTAAAATATAATATATTTCATAATTTTTTCAAATTTTTTACTTAAAATAAATAATTTTTTAATTATATTATTTATTTACATATTGTCAAATTTGATATACTATAAAGTTACTAAAGCAACATTAAAAAGAAATTTTGCTACTTGAAAATAAAAATATAGTCGATACTATATAACAAGATTGTATTTATATTTTCAAATAAAAAATTAGGAATAAAGAAATGAAAAAATATATATTTATTTTGATGTTTTTATATGCATGCTGTCTATTTCCTCAATATGCTACAAATGATGCTTATGTTCCAAATAATAATGGCAATACTCAACAAACAGAAGAAAATAATCAAAATAATAATAATGAATATATAACTAATGATGCTATAATGGGAAGAAAACCTGCTGTAATAGATACTCCTATAACAGGATTTAAAAATATCACATTAGGTGCTACAAGAGAAGATACTATAAATGCAATATTAAGCGATAATACTATGACTCTTCCAAAACAGTATATGACAGGTACTGTTGATTTGAATGCTGAAGAGAGTGCTACTTTCTTAGCATTGGAAGAAAATAAATTTTATAAAAGCGGGTATTTTATATTTAAAGATAATGCTTTATATTCTATAACTATATATTTTCAGCCTAATCAAGTTGATTTTCTAGAATTATTATCCGCTTTAAATGCAAAATATACTAAAGGTTCTTTTTTGAATGCTAATACTGTAGCTTGGCAAAATGGAAATATAAGAATAATATTAGAAAGACCAAGTATTATAAAATATATAAATATGAATAATGTTACTACAACTTCAGATACTAGAATAAAAGAAAAAGAGGCTGTTCCTCATCAAAATACTAGAAAATCTATATTAGAAGGACTTTAATTGATGTTTAAATATATATTACTGATATCTTTCACTATATTATTTTTTATATCATGCAATAATCAAAATAATACAGATAATAAAAAAAGAATAGAAATTATTTTGACAGATGAAGATTATAGAGAAAATGTAGAAGTTAAAGAATATGATGAGGATAAATTAAAAAAATTAGCTTTATCATCTTTGAAAGAATTTTATTCTATGCCTTATAATCAGGATACAGTTCGTATAGCTTATGAAAAATTTTATTCTTCAGATTATAAAGAAATTTTGAAAAAAAGCAGAAATATAAAAAATGCAGATGAATACGTACAAAGCGATCCTTCATTAGATTTTGAATTTGAAACTAAAATAGAAAAAGTTTATGATATTAAATTAGAAGGTAAAAAAGCATATATAGATGCTGATTCCTCAGTATACGACAGAGTAGAAGATACAACATCAAAAGCAAGACAAACTTTTGTTATGTCATATGAAAATGACAGATGGGTTATACTATAATTATTTAATCTATATAAATTATGCAAAAATATTAATACTGCTTTAATTTTTTCCGACACTATTAACATAATATTATTTTTAGGAGTTTACCTTGAAAGAGCCGATTATAGCAGGATTAGATGCAGGCAGTGCATCAATAAAAACCGTTATTGCACGTGTCAATAATGATAAATTAGACGTTATAGGGATAGGCGAAAGCGAAAGCGAAGGTATAAAAAAAGGCGTTATCATTAATATAGATGCTGCTGCTAATGCAATAGAAAAATCTATTAATGAAGCTGAACATATGGCTGGTTTACAGGCTCCTGATATAATTGCAACTATTGGCGGAGACCATATAAAAGGTTTAAATAGTAAAGGTGTAATAGGCGTTAATACTAAAGATAAAGAGGTTACTCAGGCAGAAATAGAAAGAGTATTAGAAAGTGCAAAGAATATATTAATACCTGCTGATAGAGAAATAATAGAAGCTATAGAACAGGAATATTCATTAGACGGACAAGATGAAATAAAAAATCCTATAGGAATGTCTGGAACTAGACTTGAAACTAAAGTGCATATAATAACAGGGCTTAAACATGTAAGCGAGCATTTGAAAAAAACTTTAAATAAAATGCGTTTTTCTGGTAAAGATTTTATAGTTAATATAAGAGGAAGTTCTGAAGCATGTCTTACTGAAGATGAAAAGGAACTTGGAGTAGTTGTATTTGATATAGGACATTCTACTACTTCTCTTATGGTATATTTAGAAGGTTCGGTTTGGCATACTGCTGTTATACCTGTAGGAAGCCAGCATATAACTAATGATATTGCTGAAGGACTTAGAATTACAATACCTTCTGCTGAAAAATTAAAAAGAGATCATGGTTTTGCATTTATAGATATGGTAGGAGAAAAAGAAATCATTGAAGTACCTACTGCAAGCGGACAAATGCGTACTATACCTAAAAGAGTATTAACTGAAATAATACAGCCTAGAGTAGAAGAAATATTCAGTTTATGCGGTAAAGAATTAAGTAAAATGAAATATATTGATTCTCTTTCTGCGGGAATGGTATTTACTGGAGGAGGTGCTTTACTTCCTGGTTTAGTTGAGCTTGCTAAAGCTTATCAGACTGCTGTTAAAGGTGCTGCTCCTATTACTGCTAGAATTGGAGTGCCTGATAAAATAGAAGGTATAAGAGATATAGCTAATAACCCTGCTTATTCTGCTGTTATTGGAATACTTATGATGAGTTTAGATGAGGCTACTCAGGTAAATATACCGCATAAAAAACAGCCTGAAAAAAGTAAGTTTAAATTTAATTTTAAAAATCCTTTCTCTGAATTTTTCAGATAAAATAAAAATATCCTAATTGATTTTTATACCTTTATATGTAATAATAAAATAAATATATAAAGGTATAAAAAATATGAATCAAGAACCAGATAATGATGATATTCTTGCCATAACAATGCAGCTTATATTGGCAAGAGTAATTATGATTAGTAATTTAGTAGCTTCTATTACTTTAATTATAACAAATGAAGGTATTAAAAGATATTATTTTATTGCTACTTTAATTTTCGGATTATTTTTAATAATATATTTTCTTAAATCTATTAAAATAAAAATGTCTTTAATATATAGTATTATTTTAGCTGTAATAATATTTGCAGCTAATTATTTTTTATAAAAATTTGATAAGGGATTATTTTATATGAGCTGTCTTGGTGTATTATTTGCTTTGAGTGATAGAGATTTAAATAAATTATTAAAAACTTCAAGATTTGAAAGACCTGATTTTATTTCTGAAGATTTAGAAGAAATTTATTTTGAAAAACATAGAAAATATATTTATGAACTTGATAAATCTTGGGATGCTATGCATAGATGTCTTTCTAATGATGGGCTTTTAGTATTTGGAGATGATAATTATCCTTTCGGCTCTATTATAATGGGAGAAGATATTTTATATGGAAATGGAGATGATGAGGAAGATTATATTATCACATTAAAAAAGCCAAATATAGTTAAAGATATAGCCCAAAAAATAGAAACTATAACAAAAGAAAATTTTAAAGAAAAATATTTTAAGATAGATGAAAAAGATTATGAATATCCTCTAAGCGATGAAGATTTTGAATATACTTGGGATTATTTTTATAGAAGTATAGAGTTTTGGAAAAATGCTTCAGATTCAAATCGAGCCGTTATATTTACAGTTGATCAATAATAAAAAATAATGATAAAGCATTTCATTTTTATAATATTCATTTATTGCTTAAATGCCTATTCCATTATGTCAGATGATATTTATAAATTAAGCGATTTAAAATATAATGGTTATGATATACAAAGAGAAAAATCTCATATAATAGGATTTCA
>CALXXQ010000001.1 GCA_944392715.1 uncultured Brachyspira sp. | reverse complement strand
ATATGATAGTAGCTCAAAGAGCTTATGAAATGAACTCTAAAGCAGTACAAACAAGTGATAACTTACTTGCTACTGTTGTAAACTTGAAAAGATAATGAAGTAAATAATATAACTAGTGATAGATAAGGAGGCTTAAAAAGCCTCTTTTCTATTTATATACTAAAATAATATATAAAAAAATAAAAAAAGATTGAAAATCCTTTATATCATTAAGAATGAAAATCAAAATGCCTCTTTTCTATATATAGCTCCATATGAACTATTGTCTTTTACATATAGGCTAACCATAGTATTATATTCATATTTTATTTTCTTGGCATAAGATTCACCATATACATCATATCCATTACCAGCATTATAATATCTTAATGATTTTATAATATCTCCATTAAATTTATCTAAAATTTTATCTATAAATCTTACTCCAAGAACGATATTATCTCTAGGATTATATCTATTTAATTTAGGATCAACATCTTTATTAGCTATTGGAGTTATCTGACAATATCCATAAGCATTTTTTCTAGATAATGCTGTAGGAATAAAACTGCTTTCCACTTTAATTAAAGCAACCATCAATAATGGATCAACATTATAATTACTGCAAACATCAAAAACATCTTTTATAAACCAAAAATCCTGATTATAATGATTAGATACATCTTTTATTAAAGTTACCCAATCATTAGAAGGGAAAGAGTAATCATTTATATTAAAACTATGCGTCTCCAGATTGAGATTACAAATAAATAAAACTAATATTATAACTATTCTTTTCATAAACTTCCTATTTAAATTTTAATATCCTATTTAATTATAAATTAGTAATAAATATAAACTATATTTTAAATATTAACATTTTTTTTTAAAATGTCAGTAAAAAAATATATTTTTTACATTAATTTTACAAAAAATTTAAACATCAATTATAATTCTATAGAACCTTCAAATGAATATCTAGCCTCTCCTTTCATAAAAACATTGTTATTTTCATATCTCAAAATTAAATCCCCGCCTAAAAGATGATTAACTATAATATTATCAGTTCTTCCGCTTATAAACCCTGCAACGCATACAGCTGAAGCACCTGTACCGCAAGCTAAAGTTTCAGCACTTCCCCGCTCCCAAGTTCTTTGCTTCACCTCTCCTCTATTTATTACCTCTACAAATTCAACATTAGTTCTATTTGGAAATATGCTATTATTTTCCATATAACTTCCTATATCATCTATATACATATTATCTAAATTTTCTACAAATATCACAGAATGAGGATTACCCATAGATACAGCTGTAAAATAATAAGTTTTATCATTAAATATTATAGGCTCATCTATAATTGGTGTTTTATCTATAGTAGTAGGTATTTTAAGCCCTTCAAGTATAGGAGAACTCATACTAATTTCTACAGTATCAACCTCCCCATCTTTCAAAAATAATTTGGCCTCCAAGATACCTCTTAAAGTTTCTATTTTCATAGGATTATTTTTACTGATTCCTCTATCATAAGCATATTTAGCTACGCATCTTATACCATTACCGCACATCTCAGATTCGCTTCCATCATAGTTAAACATTCTCATTTGCACATCTGCCTTATCACTAGGCATTATAAGTATTATACCATCTGCACCTATAGAATAATGTCTATGGCTTAATATAGGAGAATATTTAACAGCATCTTCAACCGTGAATTTTTCTTTGAAACAATTTACATATATATAATCGTTTCCTATGCCATGCATCTTAGTAAATGATAAAGTCATATAAAAACCTTAAAAATATTTTATTATTTATTTTATAATATATCTAAAATTAAGTAAATACTGTCTAAACTGCAAAAATATGGCTAATATCTTAAATTGAATAAGATATTAGCCGTACTTTAGAGATTATAATTTGTTTATTTATTTTATTTATATATATATCTATTATTAAATTAAGTAATTTATTATTTTTATTTTATATTTTTCTCATCAAAGCCTAATGCTCTAGCCACACCAAGTCCATAAGCCTTATCAACATTCATACAATTTTTTATATGTCTAAGCTTAACTTCATCAGTAACACCATTCATATCTCTTGCAGTGTTTTCGAATAATACTTGTTTCTGTGCATCTGTCATAAGATTGAATAATGCTCTTGCATCTGTGTAATAATCATCATCATCTTCTCTATGATCATATCTATAAGCATCACCATAAATTTTCAAAGGAGGCTCAGCATATTCTTTCTGCTCTTTCCATTCGCCTTGAGAGTTTGGTTCATATTCTACTTTAGAACCATTAGATTCTACTCTCATGTATCCGTCTCTATGATAAGTATTAGGTTTAAATTTAGGAGCATTTACAGGTATGCTTGAATAGTTAACGCCCAATCTATATCTTTGTGTATCAGTATAAGAGAATAATCTTCCCTGAAGCATTCTGTCTGGTGAGAACCCAATTCCAGGAATTATAGTAGAAGGACTGAATGCTGATTGTTCTACTTCAGCAAAATAATTTTCAGGATTTCTATTTAATTCCAAAACTCCTACATCAATTAGAGGATATTCTTTTTGAGACCAAGTTTTTGTTAAGTCAAAAGGATTTCTTTTGCTTGCATTAGCCTGCTCTTCTGTCATTATTTGAATTTTCATATTCCATTTAGGGAAATCGCCTCTTTCTATAGCTTCAAATAAATCTTTTTGAGAACTTTCTCTGTCTTTTGCTATTATTGCTTCAGCTTCCTGATCTGTTAAATTTTTAATTCCTTGCTGAGTTTTAAAATGGAATTTTACCCAATATCTTTTTCCTTCTTTATTTATGAAACTATAAGCATGACTGCTGAAACCATGCATATGTCTGTAACTGTAAGGTATTCCTCTATCGCTCATATCTATAGTTATTTGATGTATAGCTTCTGGTAAAGAAGTAAGGAAGTCCCATTTATTTTGAGCACTTCTCATATTAGTTTTAGGGTCTCTTTTTACAGCATGGTTTAAATCTGGGAATTTCAGAGGATCTCTGAAATAAAATACAGGCGTATTATTTCCAACTAAATCCCAGTTTCCTTCTTCAGTATAGAATTTAATAGCAAAACCTCTTATATCTCTTTCAGCATCTGCCGCACCTCTCTCACCTGCTACTGTAGAAAATCTTACAAATAAATCAGTTTTCTTTCCAACTTCAGAGAATATTTTAGCCTTTGTGTACTGTGTAATATCATGAGTTACAGTAAATGTACCATAAGCACCAGAACCTTTAGCATGCATTCTCCTTTCTGGTATAACTTCTCTATCAAAGTGCGCCATTTTTTCCATAAACCATACATCTTGAAGCAGCATAGGTCCTCTAGCACCTGCTGTCATAGAATGCTGATTATTTTCAACAGGAGCACCGAATTCAGTTGTTAATTTTTTATCCGCCATATTAAAAAACTCCTTAATAGTATTTATTATCAATAAATACTATTATACTAAATAAAATATTTTATTTCAAGTCTATTAATAAAAAATATTAATAAATATTAAAAATTATTAATAAAAATTATTAAATAATAAAAAATTACAATAACTATTGACTATCAATTAAAAAAAATATATACTTAATAATAAATATTATTAATAAGGATTACATATTATGACTGATAAAAAGAAAACCACTATTTTATTAAATATGGGAGGACCTAAAAATCTAGAAGAAATAAATACTTTTTTGGTGAATATGTTTAATGATTACTATATATTAAATATAAAAAACAATTTTATAAGAGGTATGATAGCAAAAAAGATAGTAAGCAAAATAAAATCTAATGTAATAAAGCATTATGAAGCTATAGGAGGGAAATCCCCTATAAATGCATATACTGAAAAATTAATTGATAAATTAAATGAATTAGACAGCAATACAGATTATAAATATATAATGAATTATACTCCGCCCTATTCTTATGATGTATTAAAAGAATTAAAAGATAAGAATATAGATAAAATCACATTATTTAGTATGTATCCTCAATATTCAGAAATTACAGTAAAATCATCATTAGAAAGTGTTTATAAAGCTATGAAAAAATTAAAATATAATCCTCAAATAAATATAATAGACAGATATTATGACAATGAATATTATAATGATTCTATAGTAAAATTAATAGAAAAAAGTATTTATAATAAAAATCCAGAAGAATATATATTGATACTTTCAGCCCATTCAATACCAAAGATGTATGCTGATAAAGGCGATCCTTATGAATATGAATGTAATTATAATGTTCAGATATTAAGAGAAAAACTTTATAATTCAGGATTAAATTTCAAAGATATTGTTCTTTCTTATCAATCAAAAATAGGAAAAGTTGAATGGATAGGACCTTCTACAATAGACACGATAAAGAAATATGAAGGAGAAAAATTAATAATATATCCTTTGGCTTTCACAATAGATAATTCTGAAACTATTTATGAAATAGATATAGAATATAGAGAAGAAGCTATTAACAAATATAATATAAAAGACTTTATAGTATGCCCTTGTCTAAATGATAATATTAACTTTGTAAAAACTATAATAGATTTATCAAATAATTTCAGCAATTATAATGTATATACAAATTATAATAAAGAAATAGTGTAAAAAATATATATAACTTTTTTTACATTAATTTAGTTTTATAATAAGTTATATATTTTTAAGTAAAAAAAGTAATAATCAAAATATTTTTATTTACTTTAAAATTATTTATGATATAACATTACAAGGTAAAAATATCGTTTCTGGAGCTTTTATGAGAAAACTTATTGTAAAACTAAAAACTATTTATTGTATTATGATAATGTCATTAATCTTAACAATGATAACAGGAGTTAGTATGTTTGCAGCAGTAGCTATAGATAGAACTACTCCAATAGGAGAAAACACTTCAAGAAATAATTATGAAGCAATAACAGTTACATTTAATCAGCAAATGGTGGCTTTACAGGCTGTTAAAGAAGTAACTAATCAATATTTCAATTTTAATATAGATGTTAAAGGTACATATAAATGGCTTTCTATTAATACATTAGCTTTTTATCCTAGTGAGCCTTTGCCAGATAATACAGCTATTGAAGTTACGCTTAAAAAAGGAATAAAAAGCGAACTTACAGGAGAGGTATTAGAAAATGATTATACATGGAATTTTAATACTTTAAGACCAATAATGCAAAAAACTTCTCCTTATGACAGTCAGACAGAGCTTCCTACAGATGTTAATATAGTTGTTTACTATAATATGCCTATATATCTTCAAAGTGCAAAAGAAAAAATACAATTAATTGCAAGCAATAATAATATGAATATAGATTTTGATGTAAGATATGCAAAAATAGAAGACTTAAGAGAATGGGAAACTAATGAATACCAGTTAGAACAAGTATTAGTTATAAAACCTAAAAAAGCATTAGCTAAAAACGATGAAATAACTGTAAGTATAGATGCTGGACTTGCTGCTGTTAATGGAAATTTGGGAACAGCAGATTCTAAAAGCTTCAATTTCTCTACTCATGATGATTTCTGCTTCAGCGGAAATAGTGAACAGACAGTAACTGCATCATATTCTCCAGAAGCTCCTAAAATAGAGTTTAGTACTAGAGTTGAATGGGCTGATTTGATGAGAAATATTGAAATCACTCCAGAAATTCAACTTCCTACAGAAGAAGAAATTCAGCAGAACTCTTGGTCATCTAAAAGTTTTTCACTTTATCAATTAAGATTTAATCCTAATGTTACATATAATATAAAAATAAACGGAAGTCTTAAAGATGTTTACGGACAAACTTTAGGAGAAGAACAAAATATTACATTAAATGTTACAGACTATAATCCAAGCCTTTCTATACCTTCTGGAATGGGAGTTGTAGAATCTTATGAAGGAATAAAACTTCCAGTGCAGGTAATGAATCCTAATACTATTAGTATACAAAGCAGATATGTTGATAAAGAAAATATCATACCATTTTTATTTGTAAATAGGGAAGTATACAGATATGATGAAAGTGCAGAGTTTAGAAATTATACAAATCAATATAAAAACTTATTAGGGTATAATAACACTACACAATACACTCCAGATGTTGAAAGAAACAGATACATCACAACAGCATTGTATTTAACAAATTATATGAATAATAAACAGTACGGACTTTTATCAATAGAGTTTAAAAGTAAGACTGGATATCAAAGTCAGTATGATTATTCATCAGCTTCTCAAATACAAATTACTTCTATGGGAGTAACAGGTAAATTCTCAGGAGATTCAAATACTATATTCGTAACAGATTTAAAAACAGGAATGCCAGTTGAAGGAGCTACAGTAGAAATAAGAGATGACTTTAACAGAGTATTAGAAACTGCAACTACAGATGAAAATGGAATAGCAACAACTAAAGGATTTAGAACTTTAGGTATAAAAAGATCAAGCAGATGGGATTCCCCAAGACAATGGGCTATAGTTACAAAAGGCGATGACGTATCTTTCATAAACAGCGATTGGGGTACAGGTGTTTCACCTTGGAGAATGGATATCAGTTATGATTATTCTCCTTCAGATAGAGATTATAATGGTTCTATGTTCACAGAAAGAGGACTTTATAAACCTGGCGAAGAAGTACATATAAAAGGTGTTATAAGAGAAAATAAAATAGGAAGCTGGCAAATACCTAATGATTTAAAAAACGGAACATTTAGAATTAATAATTCAAGAGGAGAAGAAATATATAAAGGAACTATTACTTTAAATGAATATGGTTCTTATTTAATAGATTTCACTTTACCTGCAGATGCTCCTACTGGATATTATAGTGTAAATGCTGAGTTTAAAAGCGAATCAAATAATGACAGACAAGAGAGTACTTCATATAGTTTATCACAAAGCTTCAGAGTAGAAGAATTCAAGCCTTTAGAATATGAAAGCAGACTTTGGGTTGAAGATAAAAATTATTATTTAGGTGATACAATGCCTATTAAGATGTCAGGCTGGTATTTATTCGGAGAGCCTATGATATCTAATCAGGTTGATTATAATATATCTATGAATGAAACTTTCTTCATTCCGCCTAATAATGCAGGATTTAGATTCACAAAATTAAGCTGGTTTGAAGATGAGTATTATAATAATTATTATTCTATGATAGGAAATGGTACAGGGGCATTAGATGAAAATGGAGAATATGCTTATGCTCCTACTATAGATGCAAGCCGTTCAATACATGCAGCTTATGTTACTATAGAATCCACTGTAATGGGAGGAGATTCTCAGAAAGTAAGCACAACTAAAAGTGTATTAGTTCATGGAAGCGATTATTATATAGGCATAAAAAGACAAGGCTATTTCTTAGAAACTGATAAGCCTACACAATTAGAATTCATAGCTGTTGATCCTGAAGGAAACAGACTTGAAGGCAAAAAAATAGAAGTTCAAGTAATAAGAAGACATTGGGAATCTGTAAGAAAAGCTATAACAGGCGGAAGATTTGAATGGGAATC